>JAEKKO010000318.1 GCA_019510335.1 Novosphingobium sp.
AGTTGACGATCGGCTTGCCCGAGACGCACTTCAGGCCGGCCTCGATCACCTCCCACTTCGAGCTGTCGATCATGATCGGCACGCGGGCGATGTCGGGCTCGGCGGCGATCAGCTTGAGGAACGTGGTCATCGCCTCGACCGCGTCGAGCAGGCCCTCGTCCATGTTGACGTCGATCACCTGCGCGCCGTTCTCGACCTGCTGGCGCGCGACTTCGACCGCCCTGGCGTAATCGCCGGCGAGGATCAGCTTCTTGAACGCCGCGCTGCCGGTGACGTTGGTGCGCTCGCCGATGTTGACGAAGCGGGTAGAGGTGAGGGTCTGGGTCATGTTCAAATCTCTCCCCTCCCGCTTGCGGGAGGGGTCGGGGGAGGGACTGTCGGGGCAAGTCGGGAGGGAACAGGCCCTCCCCTAGCCCCTCCCGCAAGCGGGAGGGGAATTCAAGCCGCCATGGTGAATGGCTCCAGCCCGGCCAGGCGCGTCACCGGCGGTGCGCTCGGCAGCTTGCGCGGCGGCAGGCCTTCGACCGCCCTCGCCATCGCCGCAATGTGCTGCGGGGTCGAGCCGCAGCAGCCGCCGAGGATGTTGACCTGGCCGGCCTCGGCCCACTCGTGGACCAGGCTCGCGGTGGTCTCGGGCAGCTCGTCATAGGCGCCGAGCTCATTGGGCAGGCCGGCGTTGGGGTAGACCATGATCAGGGTATCGGCGATCTCGGCCAGCGCCTTGACGTGCGGCCGCAGCTGGGTCGCGCCGAAGCTGCAGTTGAGCCCGACGGTCAGCGGCTTGGCGTGCCGCACCGCGTGCCAGAATGCCTCGACCGTGTGGCCCGAGAGATTGCGCCCGGAGAGGTCGGTCAGGGTCATCGACAGCATCAGCGGGACGTCGCGGCCGAGATCGCGCTCGAGCCGCTTGACCGCCATGATCCCGGCCTTGGCGTTGAGAGTGTCGAACACCGTTTCGATCAGGACGAAGTCGGCCCCTCCCTCGACCAGCGCCGCGGCCTGCTCGTGATAGACGTCGACGAGGAAGTCCCAGTCGATCTCGCGGAAGCCCGGATCGTTGACGTCGGGCGAGAGCGAGAGGGTCTTGTTGGTCGGCCCGATCGCCCCGGCGACGAACCGCGGGCGGCCGTCCCTGGCGGCGAACTCGTCGGCGATGCGGCGGGCGAGGCGGGCGGAATCGAGGTTGATCTCGCGCACCAGGTGTTCGGCGCCGTAATCGGCCTGGCTGATCCGGTTGGCCGAGAAGGTGTTGGTCTCGGCGATGTCGGCCCCGGCGGCGAAGTAGGCGCGGTGGATCGCCTCGGGCACCTCCGGCTTGGTCAGCGCGAGGATGTCGTTGTTGCCCTTCTGGTCTTTGGCGAGGCCGAGGCTGCCAGCATAGTCGGCTTCGGCCAGCTTCCAGCCCTGGATCTCGGTGCCGAACGCGCCGTCGGTGATCAGGATCCGCTTGTCGGCTTCGGCGAGGAGCGCCGTGCGCGCGGCGCTGGGGGTCGGGGTCATGCCGCTATCTCCTGGGCGTTGGTACGGGGGCGCAACCCGAGCAAGTGGCAGATCGCATAGCTCAGCTCGGCCCGGTTGAGGGTGTAGAAGTGGAATTCGCGCACGCCGCCCGCGTAAAGCCGGCGGCACAGCTCGGCCGCGAGCGTCGCCGCGACCAGCTGGCGCGCCGCCGGGCGCTCGTCGAGCCCTTCGAACAGGTGCGCCATCCACGGCGGCACGGCGGTGCCGCACATCGCGCTCATCCGCTGGACGCTCGCGTAGTTCATCACCGGCATGATCCCGGGCACGATCTCCTGGGTGATCCCAGCCGCGGCGGCATCGTCGCGGAAGCGGAAGAAGGTATCCGGCTCAAAGAAGAACTGGGTAATCGCGCGGGTCGCCCCGGCGTCGATCTTGCGCTTGAGG
>JAEKKO010000321.1 GCA_019510335.1 Novosphingobium sp.
CGATGGATAACGGCCTATGCCGCTCGTCATGAGCGGGCAAGAGGGCGCACGTATCGCGCCAAGCGCACAGGAGATCGAGGCGATAGCGCGCCGCACGCTCGCGGCGTTGCCCGACGAGTTTCGCCGCCATCTCGGCGAGATCGTGCTGATCGTCGAGGATTTCGCCGATGACGAGACGCTGAAGGCGCTCGATATCGAGAGTCCGTTCGACCTGACCGGCGTCTATCACGGCCGTCCGATCGGCGAGAAATCGTCGATGGAATCGGGCGCGGTGCCCGACCGCATCCATCTCTACCGCCGGGCGATCCTCGACGAATGGATCGAGGACGGCGAGGATCTGGCGACGCTCGTCCGCCATATCGTGATCCACGAAGTCGGGCACCATTTCGGCCTGAGCGACGACGACATGCATCGGCTCGAGGACGAAACGTGATCTCTCTCCCGTCATCGACGTCTCTCCTGTCGTCATCCCCGCGAAAGCGGGGACCCATCACCGACGCGATCGACGGGCGGCACGGGCGCGAGATGGGCCCCCGCTTTCGCGGGGGTGACGAGAGATGCTGACCTTCGACGCCGTCACCTGCGTTCGCGGGGGGCGGGCGCTGTTCGAAAGCCTGACTTTTACGCTGGAGCAGGGTGGCGCGGCACTCGTCACCGGCCCCAACGGTATCGGCAAGTCGAGCCTGATCCGTCTCGCTGCCGGGCTACTTGCCCCCGCCGCCGGCCGCATCACCGGTGATGCGCCGCGCGCGCTGCTGACCGACCAAGCCTCGCTCGACGATGAATTACCGCTCGCCCGCGCGCTGGCCTTTTGGGCGCGGCTCGACCGAGCGGTGGACAACGTCGCAGCCGCGCTCGACGCACTTGCCTTGGCCGATCTCGCCGACATTCCCGTTCGCTTGCTCTCGACCGGCCAACGTCGCCGCGCCGCAATTGCCCGCGTCATCGCGAGCGGTGCGCCGCTGTGGCTGCTCGACGAGCCGGCCAATGGGCTGGACAGCGCGGCGCTGGGCCTGCTCGAAACGGCGATCGCCACGCATCGCGCGTCGGGCGGCGCCGTATTGGTGGCCAGTCACACCCCAATCACGCTGCCCGAAGCCATCGCAATCGATCTTTCGCAGCACCTACCCCAGTTGGAGCGGGCGACATGAGTTCGGCCCTGCTCCATCTCATCGCCCGCGACCTGCGCCGCGCCTGGCTCGGCGGCGGGGCGTTGCTGCCCGTTGCCTTCTTCCTGCTCGTCGCGATCCTCTTCCCCTTCGCGATCGGCCCCGACGCCAAGCTGCTCGCGCGCGTCGGTGGCGGGGTATTGTGGGCGGCCGCTCTGCTCGCCGCGCTGATCCCGATCGAACGCCTCGTCGCGCCGGATCTGGCCAGCGGGGTGATCGACCAGTTGCTGACGCGCGGCCAGTCCGCCTCCACCATCGCCTTCGCCAAGCTGATCGCGCATTGGCTTGCCTTCGCCCCGCCGATCCTGCTCGCGGCGCTCCCCGCGGCGGCCTTGCTCGACCTCTCCACCGAGACATTGGTCCGGGTCGAGATCGGCCTGTTGATCGGCACCCCCGGGCTTGCCGCACTCGCGCTGGCGACCGGCGCATTGGTCGCCGGGCTGCGCGGCGCCGGGGCGATCGCCGGGCTGCTGCTGCTGCCGCTCGCCGTCCCGCTGCTGATCTTCGGCGCCGGCAGCCTCGACGGCGGCGCCGGCGCGCTCAAGCTGCTGGCGGCGGTCAGCCTGGTGCTGGTCGCGGGAGCGCCGTTCGTCGCCGGTGCGGCGATCCGGGCGGGGCTGGACTGAGGCTCAGAACGACCCGCAATTGCTCGGCGCGCGCCCTCCCGCGAAACGAGAGTCGATCCAGCCAAGCGTCGCTTGTGCCTCGGTGCGAGCGACGGT
>JAEKKO010000319.1 GCA_019510335.1 Novosphingobium sp.
GTTCAAGCTGACGTCGCTCGCAGGCTTCATCCTCGTGCCGTTCGCTTTCTGGAACCGCACTAGCTTCCTTGCCGAACGCGTGCTCGGCAGCGTCGTCAGCTCGGGCATCAAGGTGATGGTGCTCGCCGTCATCGTCGGCATCGGCTCCAACTATTTCACCCAGTTCACGACCGCCCTCCAGGGTCACGAGCCGGACATCGGTCAGGCGATGAGCCTCGTGCTCGCCAGCCTCGCACTGTTCGGGCTCGGCATCTTCGGCCCCGGCATCGCCTCAGGCCTCGTCTCCGGCGCGCCGCAGCTCGGCGCAGGCGCCGCCGTCGGCACCATGCTCGGCGCGGGCGGCATCATGGCGCTCGGCGGTGCGGGTGCGATCGGCGCCGCGCGCGGCCTCGTCGGCGGAGGCCTTGGGGCGATCCGCGCCGGCACCGCGATGGGGTCGGCCGCATCAACCGCCTATACGCTCGGCCAGGAGACCGCCGGCTCCTCGAGCGTTGGCGCAGGGCTCCGCGGCATGGCACGCGCCGCCGGCGGCGCCGCAAGGTCGCGCATGTCGGCCGCCTTCGGTCTCGGCGAGGCCGCCGAGTCCGGGCGTCAGGCCGCGTGGAACGCCATGGGCGGAACCGCATCCACCGGAGCCGCCGCCGAGGGCGCCACTCCCGGAATGCCCGCCTGGGCGCAGGCGATGAAAGCGCAGGCAAATGCTCGCCATCACCGACAGGTCGCGACCCACGCTCTCGCCCAGGGATCGGGCGGCGGTGCCGGTGCCACTCCCGACATCAAGGAAAGGAACGACTGATGCTCTTCAAGCGAGCGGTGCAACGCTATGGACGAACGCCTATTCCCGAAACGCCCTACCAGCGTGCCGGCCAGCTCTGGGACGAGCGTATCGGCTCGGCACGCGTCCAGGCCCGCAACTGGCGGCTGATGGCGTTTGGTTGCCTGGGGCTCACGACCGCCATGTCCGGCGGTGTGCTGTGGCAGTCGCTCCAGAGCAAGGTCGTACCCTATGTCGTCGAGGTCGATCGGCTCGGCGAGCCGCGCGCGGTCGCGGCAGCAGAGGCCGGCTACCGCCCGACCGACAGCCAAGTCGCCTGGTTCCTGAGCCGCTTCGTCAGCGACGTGCGGTCGGTCTCGCTCGATCCGGTGCTGATGCGCCAGTCGTGGCTATCGGCCTACGACTTCGCGACGAAGCGCGGCGCCATCTTCCTCGGCGACTATGCGCGCACGGCCGATCCGTTCGGCCAGGCCGGCGAGAAGACCGTCTCCGTTCAGGTGACCAGCGTCGTCCACGCCTCGGATCGGTCGTTCCAGGTCAAGTGGATCGAGACCGCCTATGAGCGCGGCGCACAGACGGGCACCTCGCACTGGACCGCGATTCTGACCGTCGTGCTCAAGCCGCCAGCCAATGCCGACACGCTCAGGCGCAACCCGCTCGGCCTCTACGTCGACGCCGTCGACTGGACTCGTGAACTCGATCCAGCCGGCGCGAAAACCGCCGCGCCCGCGCAGCCGGCGCACCCAACCGCGCTACCGAACCTGCCGCTCGGGTCGCCGCTCGACCCCAATCTCAACCCGTCCCAGCAATCCCAGACGGAGGACCGCCCGTGAAGACAGCTCTCATCCTGATGCTGCTTGTCAGCAGCACTGCCGCGCTCGCCCAGACGACAGCGGCATCGGTGACGATCCCGCCAAACCGGACACCACCAGCGGCCATCGCCGCGACACCGGCTCCGATCGTAACCGCGCCGAGGCCGCGCGCCCTCATCCATAATCGCCGTGTCGGGCCGACCGTCGCCGAACTTCACGTGAGCGCGGCAAACCGGATGGCGACATTGGAGCCGATGACCTCCGGCTATATCAATGCGGTACAGGTCTATCC
>JAEKKO010000320.1 GCA_019510335.1 Novosphingobium sp.
AGATCCGCAGAACACCGTCGTCGCCGAGCGTTATGCGTTCCGGCGCTGGATGTTCCACGGCGAAACGGCCGAAGCGATCGCAAAAATGGAGCGGGTGACCGCGAGCGACCCGCAGAACCCGTCGGCGCCGCACTTCGCCACCGCCTTTTACCTCGATGCCGACGATCCCGAGGCGGCCAGCGCGATCGCCGCGACGACGCCAGCATCGCACGATGCCGCGCGCGTCCTTCTCGCGCAGTACGTCGGCGACTGGCGGGGCGCCGGTGCCGCAGCGCTCGGGCGGCGCGGCTTCCTCTTCAACGTCTACCAGAACTTCAACTGGTCAGAGGCCGTGCGCGACTATGCCGTGAATACCGGCAGCTACCGTCAGGGCGCCGAGGCCATCGCAACCCGATTTGGGTTCGACCTGCGCAATCCGCGCATCGACAATATCGCCAAATCGACCGCGGCTCCTGCCCTTGGCGATATTTTGATCTGGAGCGGTGAGCGCGCCAAGGGCGAGCAGTTGCTGGCGCAGACGGTGCAATGGATCGACGCGCATCCCAGCTATGGACTTGGAGGCGTGAAGCGAACGCGGGCCGAGGCGATGATGTTGCTTGGCCAGCGCGACCAGGCGCTGAGCGACCTCAGGTCGTCGTTCGAGACGGGTCACGACATTCGCCAGTGGTGGTACGTCATCGACCGCGATCCGGTGTGGGCGCCGGCGCGGACGGACCCGCGCTTCCAGGCGATTGCCGAGCTGTGCCGTCAAGCCGCACGAGGCCAGCGCGCGAAGCTCGATGGGCTACGCCACGCGGGCGCCGTTCCCCTGCGAGCGCCAGCAATCAGGGGCTGACCGCATGCTGCGAGCCCAGTTCCTGCCGGCTCGTTTCCGGCCGCTCAGCCTTGCGCTTGTCGTCGCTGCCGTGCCCGTCCCGGCAAGCGCGGCAGAGGAGCCAGTGCAGGAGATCGTCGTGACCGCCCGGCGGATCGACGAGCGCATGGCCGATGTCCCGCTGGCGGTCGATCTCATCCCAGGCAACGTCGTTGCCACCGGCGGCATCGATGGCCTGCAATCGCTCGCGGCGCATGTCCCCGGCCTGTCGTTCGAGGCAGCCTGGGGCGGATGGAACTCGTTCCCCGTGCTGCGCGGTCAGAACCAGCCGAGCGTCGCCGGCGACAACGTCGGCATGTTCGTCGACGGCGTCTACCAGGCCAACCGCGACGCCATCGACGTCGAGCCGCTCGACCTCGATCGGATCGAAGTTGTCCGTGGGCCGCAAAGCGCATTGTTCGGCCACTCCACGTTCGCGGGACTGATCAGCTATGTTCCCGCCGGGCCGACCGAGACGCTGCAGGTCAAAGGCGCCGCCGACGCGGGCACCCATAACCTTCGCGGCGTGAGCGGCGCGATTTCAGGTCCGATCAATGACGAGTTCAAGGGCCGACTGGCGGCCAGTTGGCGGCAGGCGGATGGTACCTGGGAGAACGCCGCCGCCCCGGGCCAGCACCTTGGCAACGCCCGGGACTTGGCCATTGCGGGAACCATTGCCACCCGCGATGGCAGCGGCTCGCTGAGCATGCGCTTGTCCGGGCGCCATGGTGAGAGCCGCGCGAACCAACCGGCATTCTTCACGCTCGACTATCGCAGCTACAATTGCGGCGCTCGCGACGCGACCTCGGGGGCGTGGAGCTATTTCTGCGGGGCGGCGCCAATCCCCGCGCAAGTCGCCGTCTCGCCGGACTTGCCGGATAGCCGTACGCACAGCGACCAGCTGGCGCTGCACCTCGCGCTGGACCTCGAAGCCATCGAACTGCTTTCGGAGAGCAGCATCTACGGAGCCGCGTCGAGCATCTATCGCGACCTTGACGGGAGTCCGCAAGGTGACCTCTACGG
>JAEKKO010000327.1 GCA_019510335.1 Novosphingobium sp.
GCGAGATGCACGGGCGCGCCTGGTATTATCATATCGACGACATCGAGGCGTGGCGCAAAGCGCACCGCCGGGGCGGCGACCATGGCTGAGCGTGCCGACCTGCCCTTGTTCGCGTGGGGGGACGCGCGGCGCGCGCGCCGCCTGACCCGCCGCCAATTGCTCGCGCACGCTGCGCCGCTCGGCTTCGGCTGCCTCTGCCTCGCGGCGACGATCCTCGCCCGCCCGCTGCCGCGCTTGGTCTGGAATGCGAGCGCCAGCGCACCGGTCGGTCTGTACCGCGTGAATCCGGGCGCTCCGGTCGGGCGGGGCGATCTGGTGATTGCCCGCACGCCGTCTTCCGTGCGCGATCTTGCGGCGGCCCGGCTTTATGTTCCCGCCAACGTGCCGCTCGTGAAGCGCGTCGCGGCGGTGGCCGGCGACCAGATTTGCGCGGTCGGCGCGCGCATCGCGATCGACCGCCGGCCACGCGCGACGCGGCGCCTGCGCGATCGGCTGGGCCGGCCGCTGCCGTGGTGGACCGGCTGTCGGACGCTCCGGACCGGCATGGCGTTCCTGCTCATGGACGGCGTTCCGGACTCTTTCGACGGGCGCTATTTCGGGCCGACGCCGGTCCGCGACATCATCGGCAAGGCGACGCCCTTATGGGTGCGCTGAGGCCGGCTGCGGTCGCGCTTCTTCTCGCCGCCCATGCGCCTGCCGCCGCGCAGAATGTCGCCTCGTGGCGGCCATTCGTGGCGGAAGCGGCACGCCGGTTCGACGTGCCCGTCGCATGGATCGAGCGCGTGATGCAGGCCGAAAGCGCGGGCCGCACCAAGTTCGGCGGGCGGCCGATCACCAGCCGCGCGGGCGCGATGGGTTTGATGCAGCTCATGCCGGCGACATGGGCGTCGATGCGCGCACGGCTCGGGCTCGGGTCCGATCCCCACGATCCGCACGACAATATCCTCGCCGGCACCTTGTATCTGCGGATGATGTACGGCCGGTTCGGCTATCCCGGACTGTTCGCCGCCTACAATGCCGGGCCGGGGCGCTACGCCGCCTACCTCTCAGGCCGGGCGACGCTGCCGGGCGAAACCAGATCCTATCTGGCGGCGGTCGCCGGCACGCCCGATGAGGTTGCGTCCAAGCCCGCGCGATCGCGGCGCGCTCTGCTGTTCGTTGCGCTGCAGGCGACGTCGGTCGGGACAAACGGTCCCGCCGCGCCGGCATCGCCTCCGGCGATATTCGCAATCCGGCGCTAAAGCGGCGGTCGTCACCCCAAGCAGTCCATGTTCGGCTGCGAGCGATCGGCGCGGCGGCCTATTCGAGGTCGCCGACGTCGATCACGATGACGTCCGCCGATGGCCGCACGGTCGCGGCTTCCGCGCAGATGTCGACCAGTTCGTCGCTGAAGCGCTCGAACAGTTCGAGCGCGTCATGCTCGGGCTCGTCCCCGCTCAATTCCTTGAGCACCGCATATTTGACCGCGAAATCGCGCTCGTCGCCCTCGAACTCGGCGGTGAACTCGATCTGCCGCGCATCGTCATTGTCCTCGATCGACGCCCGATCGATCTCAAGCTGGCCTGCCATCTATGCGCTCTCCCCTGCGTGGATGTCGTCCCTGCCGAACCGGGCCGCGCGGGGCAAGCCCGCGGTCGCGCGGATTGGATCGACGGCGAGCGCGGCATGCGAGGCGAGGGTGGGGGGGCTCTTCTCGGATCGTCCGAGCATGGCGGCTGGCGGCGCGGCTGTGCAAGGCCGGCGGCCCCTCCAATTTGCTGCGCAAATCGGTTCCTCCGCCGCCGCTCACGCGGTGCCGGAGCTGACGCTCCGGCAGCCCTGACAGCCGCGCCGCCAGCCGCCGTCGAGAGGCCGTCTTCAACG
>JAEKKO010000201.1 GCA_019510335.1 Novosphingobium sp.
CGGGATCGTCGGCTGCCAGCCGCGGCATCGCCGCCCGCCCGCTCGCCGGCACTTCGCCGCAGCGCCGGTTCGACGCGTAAACGAGGTCGCGGACCGCGCGCCGGTCCCCGCTGCCGGCAAATCGCCGCGGGCGGAACCACTCGGCGATTATCCGGTCCGCCGGCGCCCCTTGCGCGCGCGCGGCGGCTATGACGAGATCGAGCACCTCGATCGCAGCCTGGACGCGGGCGGCGGGGGTCATCGTGCGGCCAGCGTCGAGCGGCGTGTCTCATCTCCGCTCGACACGAGCGGGCTTGTATAAGCGATCTCCTCACTCAAGCCGCTCGTCCCGAGCGAAGACGAGGGACATCGCGCAAGCGTGCGGAAAGAAACGGAGCTCACCTCACCGCGTCGGGTAGTTCGGCGCCTCGCGGGTGATGGTCACGTCGTGGACGTGGCTCTCGCGCAAGCCTGCGTTGGTGATCCGCACGAATTTCGCGCCGGTGCGCAGCGCGTCGATCGTGGCGGAGCCTGTGTAGCCCATCGCCGCCTTGATCCCGCCGACGAGCTGGTGGACGACGTCGCGCGCCGGTCCCTTGTACGGCACCTGCCCTTCGATTCCCTCGGGCACCAGCTTGAAGGAATCCTTGATGTCCTGCTGGAAATAGCGGTCGGCGCTGCCCCGGGCCATCGCTCCGACCGAGCCCATCCCGCGGTAGCTCTTGTACGACCGACCCTGGTACAGGAACGTGTCGCCCGGCGCTTCCTCGGTTCCCGCGAGCATCGAGCCGATCATGATCGACGAGGCTCCGGCGGCGAGCGCCTTGGCGGCATCCCCCGACGTGCGGACCCCGCCGTCCGCGATCACCGGCACGCCCGACTTGTCCGCTTCTTCGGCGGTTTCCATGATCGCGGTCAGCTGCGGCACGCCGACGCCGGCGACGATCCGCGTCGTGCAGATCGAGCCCGGGCCGATGCCGACCTTGATCGCATCGGCCCCGGCCCCGATCAGCGCCCGCGCCGCTTCCGCCGTCGCGACATTGCCGGCGACCACTTGCGCCGAATTCGACAGCCGCTTGACCCGCTCGACCGCGCGCGAAACGTCCTTGTTGTGGCCATGCGCGGTGTCAATGATGACGACGTCGCATTCGGCGGCGAGCAGCGCCTCGGTTCGGGCGAAGCCCTTGTCCCCGACGGTCGTCGCCGCCGCAACCCGCAGCCGCCCCGCCGCATCCTTGGTCGCGGCCGGATAAGTCACGGCCTTCTCCATGTCCTTGACCGTGATCAGGCCGATGCAGCGAAAATGGTCGTCGACCACCAGCAGCTTCTCGAGCCGCCGATGGTGGAGCAGCCGCCGCGCTTCGTCCTGGCCAATGCCAAGCTTGACCGTGGCGAGGTTGTCATGAGTCATCAGCTTGCGGACCGGTATCGCTGGATCGTCGGCGAAGCGGACGTCGCGATTAGTCAGAATGCCGACCAGCTTGCCGCTCGCCTCGACCACCGGGATGCCGCTGATGCGGTTGGCCTGCATCAGCGCCTGCGCCTCGCCGAGGGTCGCATCCGGACCAATCGTGATCGGGTTGACCACCATTCCGCTCTCGTAGCGCTTGACCGCGCGTACGGCCGCGCACTGCTCTTCGATCGAGAGGTTGCGGTGCAGCACCCCGATCCCGCCCATTTGGGCCATGACGATCGCCATGTCGGCTTCGGTCACGGTGTCCATCGCCGACGAGATCACCGGAATGTGGAGCGCGATCTCGCGGGTCAGCCGGGTGCGGGTGTCGGCGTTGGTCGGAAGAAAGTCGGATTCGGCGGGGCGCAGCAGGACGTCGTCGAAAGTGAGGCCGAGCGGGATGTCCATGAGTGCCACTGCGCCTTTGTCGAACGGGGCCGCGGGCGAGGCCGCGGGAGGAATCGTGGCGGCCCATGTAACCGCGCCCCCCCCGGTGCACAATCCCGATGAACTTCGACCTTGCCAGATGCTCCGCCCGGCTTTCATGGCAGCGCCGCTGCATGCGCGTCGAAACCTAATCGGCGCCGCGGGGTTGACCTCAAGGGACCGCCGGGGACGACACCGCCGACCCGCCCCCTTTCGGAGTGCCAGTCGAATGCGCCTCGATGAGTTCGATCCCAACAGCATCGACGTCGAGGACCAGCGCGGCGGCGGGTTCTCGCTAGGCGGCGCCGCCGGCCAGATCGGCTGCGGCTCGCTCGTCGTCGCGCTGATCGGGGCGCTGCTGTTCGGGGTCAATCCGGGGCAGATGCTCGGCGGCGGCTCCCAGCAGCAGGAAGCGACCGCGCCGGTCGCGCGCCAGGGCGGGACCACCGTCAGCGAAAGCTGCACGCTCGATGCGGCAAGCCACGAAGCCTGCAATGCGCTGTCGTCGCTCAACAAGACCTGGCAGCAGGTGTTCGCCCGCTCGAACCTGCCGTTCCATCCCCCCAAGCTCGTGTTCTACTCGCAGATGGGCCAGTCCGGCTGCGGCGTGGCGCAAAGCACGATGGGACCATTCTACTGCCCCGACGACCAAGGCATCTATCTCGACACCGATTTTTTCCGGCAGCTCGATCGGCAGCTCGGCGCCGGCGGCCAATTCGCCCGTGATTATGTCATCGCGCACGAATACGGCCATCATGTGCAGAACCTCGTCGGACTGTCCGATCAGGTCCGGCGGCTGCAGGAGGAAAACCCCGCCGCGGCGAACTCGCTATCGGTCCGGCTCGAGCTCCAGGCCGACTGCTACGCCGGGGTGTGGGCGGCGAAGAACCGCGATCGGCTCGAGCCCGGCGACATGGAAAGCGGGCTCAACGCCGCGCACCAGATCGGTGACGACACGCTGATGCGCGAGGCCGGTCACCGCCCCGTCGAGGCGATGTTCACCCACGGCACCAGCGCGCAGCGGATGAAATGGCTGCGCACCGGCCTCGACACCGCCAACGAGGACGCCTGCGACACGTTTGCGGACTTGCACAGAAGTGCGGGAGCGGCGCCGTAAGCCCACCTACGGTGAGATGAGCGAGACCGAGCGTAAGTAGATGTCTCCGGCTGGCGCATCCGACGGCTTCGCGGCCCGGTTGCGATAGGCCAGCGGCGACGCCCCGAGCCGCTTGGAAAAGGCTCGCCGCATGCGCTCGTAATTGACGAAGCCGGCCTTCAGCGCGACCTGGTCGGCGTTCTCGGCAGTGTGCTCGAGCAACCGCTTGGCGATCTCGAGCCGCGTCGCCTCGACCCATTCGGCCGGAGAGGTACCGGTCGCCTCCTCGAACGCGCGATAGAAGTTGCGCAAGCTCATGTTCACCCGGTCGGCGAGAACTTCGGCACGCAAGTCGCGATGCGGGTTGGCCGCGATCCACTTCAACAGCTGTGCGATGGGCCCCGAAATCCCTTGTCCGCGCAGCTCCATGCTGAGCTGCGTTTGTCCGCCGGGGCGCTTGAGGAACACGACCAGGCGCGCGGCCACTGCCCACGCCAGCTCGTGGCCATAGTCCTGCTCGAGCATTGCCAGCGCCATGTCGATGCCGGCGCTGACTCCGGCCGAAGTCCAGATGCCCTCGTCCTCGATGAAGATGCAGTCGGGGTCGACATCGACCGCCGGAAAGCGCCGCTGGAACTCCGCGCAGTCGCGCCAGTGAGTCACCGCGCGGCGGCCGTCGAGGAGCCCAGCCAACGCCAGTACGAAGGCGCCGGTGCAGACCGACGCCAGGCGCCGGACCGAGCCGTGCATCTCGCGCACGCAGGTGACCAGGCGTTCGTCGCAGCTCTCGTGAACGTAGAAGCTGCCGACGACGATCAGAGTGTCGAGTCGGGCTGCCGCTATTTCGTGCATCGGCCGGGTTCCGACGGGCAACCCCTGTCCGGTGACGATAAGGCCGCCGTCAGGCGAAAAGTACGACAACTCGGGGGTCGGTTGAGCAAGCTCGCCGAGCGAGGTCAGGTGCCAGTGCGCCGAGTGGAAGACCGCTGCTGGACCGGACAGGTCGAGCAGATCGCACGACTCGTACAACAGGAACCCGACACGCCTGCGCTTCGCCGCCATCGGATGTCTCCGCGAATCGATGCGGAAGGGCCGGGCACTTGCAAGAGCACCCGGCCCAAGCCTACCGCAACCATGCGGCGCTAGCGAGCGACCATTTTCGCGGCGTGACTGGCGCGGGCCGCAGTGGCGAGCGCCGCCACGCTGGGCTGGGCGCGCTGCTGGGTCTCGGCAACGCAGCGCTCATGAAGGCGTTGTCCCGAGAGGTTTGCCATCCCCGGATCATCGGGGCAGACGGCGATGGCGGCGCCGTGAATGCGGCGATTGAGCATCGCCACGCCGCCGTCGCTGCCGAGATCGAGATCGGCGTAGCTGACGGTGACTTGCGGCGCCTCGGCGACGGGTGCGGCGATTGCCGGCGTCCCGATGGATCTCGGGCCGCGGAACCTTCGTTGCTCAGGCCCGTATTTTCGAATTCAACACAACCGGGGGAATAGACGATGCACGCGAGCTTGAGATGGGCAGTTGCGGGCGCGGCCGCACTCGCGCTGGCCCCGACGGAGTCAGCGATGGCCGCGCCGGGCGCTGCCGCGGCTCAAGCCACTCCGGCACCACAGCCGCAGCAACCCGGCCGGCCGGTGACTGATCAGCAGGTCACCGCGGGGGATGTCGCGGCGACGCCGATCACCGACCTCAACCTCAAGCACACCGACATCCCGCCGCTGCTGATCCAGGCCGAGCAACACCCCTATGACCTCGTCGGGATGAGCAGCTGCGCGCACCTCGCCGCCGCCGTCGGTGAACTCGACGCGGTGCTCGGCGACGACATCGACGTCCCCCAGGCCGCGAAATCCAAGCTCTCCGCCGGCCGGGTGGCGCAGGAGGCGGTCGCCAACTTCATTCCGTTCCGAGGGGTGATCCGCGAGCTGTCCGGCGCCAACGCCCACGACCGCGCGCTGCAGGTGGCGGTCTATGCCGGGACAGCGCGGCGATCGTTCCTCAAGGGGGTCGGGCTGCAGAAGGGCTGCCATTATCCCGCGCGTCCGGCGACAGCCGCCGTGATTGCGGAGCGCACGCCGCAGCAGCCGGTCAAAGCCGCCAGGCAGAAGCCGGCCGGGCCTCGGACGACGCGCTACGTCTCGCGCCCGGTCGTCCAGGGCGGCCGCTGAGACGAGCCCCTCCACCCTAGCTGCACGAAGGGGCCATTGCTCACCCTCGCCCGCCACGGCTAAGCGGCAAAAATGCGCCTCGCCAACTGCCACAACATCGACGACTTCCGCCGCCTCGCCCAGCGGCGGCTGCCGTGGCCGGTGTTCGACTACATCGATGGCGCCGCCGACGACGAATTGACCAAGGGCCGCAACACCGCCGCTTATGCCGATGCGGACCTCGTCCCCGACGTCCTCGCCGGCGTCGCCACGATCGACCCGTCGTGCACGATCATGGGCCGCAGAAGCGCGCTGCCGCTGCTGCTTTCGCCGACGGCGCTGCAGCGCGTGTTCCATTGGCAGGGCGAGCGCGCCGTCGCCCGGGCGGCCGAGAAGTTTGGGCTGTGGTGCGGGATCTCGAGCCTGGCGACGGTCAGCATCGAGGAGATCGGCGCGCTGATCTCCAGCCCCAAGCTATTTCAACTTTACGTCCACAAGGACGCCGGCCTCAACCGCTCGATGATCGAGCGCTGTCAGGCGGCAAAGTTCGATGCCATCGCCCTGACCGTCGACACCATCGTTTCGGGCAAGCGCGAGCGTTGCGCGCGCAGCGGCTTCACCTCGCCGCCCAGGTTCACCCCGGCCTCGGCGCTGAGCTATGCGGTCAAGCCGCGCTGGGCGCTCGACTACGTCCTGCGCGAGAAATTCCGCCTGCCCAACCTCGACACCCACGTCGATGCCGGGACCGGCGAGGCGGTGTCGATCGCCGGCTACTTCAACACCATGCTCGACCCTTCCATGAACTGGCAGACGGCCGAGGCGATCCGCAGCCAATGGGGCGGGACGTTCTGCCTCAAGGGCGTGATGAGCGCGGCCGACGCGCGCCGGGCGGTGGACATTGGCGCCGACGCGATCATGGTCTCCAACCACGGCGGCCGACAGCTCGACGGCAGCCGCGCGCCGTTCGACCAGCTGCGCGAGATCGTCGACGCGGTCGGCGGCGAGATCGAGATCATCTGCGACGGCGGCGTGCGCCGCGGCACCCACGTGCTCAAGGCGCTGTGCGCCGGCGCGACGGCGGCGTCGGGCGGGCGACTCTACTTGTACGCCCTCGCCGCCGCCGGCCAGGCGGGCGTCGAGCGAGCGCTGGCGATCCTCCAGGACGAGATCGAGCGCGGGATGAAGCTGATGGGCGTGACCCGGCCGGAGCAACTGACGGCGGAGCGGCTGCGGTGGCGGTGAGGGTTCTTTCGAAGGAGTATCTGTTTCACCCTACCCCGCCGGCGCCGGCCAGACCTCCGGATCATCCGCCCGGAACCACGCCTCCCCGACCGTCGCGGGCGCGTCCTCCTCGCCGATCAGGCGGGCGAACTTCTGGCCCTCGTAAGCGGCGGTCGCCCACGGGCGGACGCCGAGGGCGTCGCCGATGGCGAACAGCTGCGCGACCTTGCCATCGAGGTCGCGTGCGATAGCGTCGGATGAGACCCGCCCGGTGGCCAGCACCACGGCATCGACGTCCTCGATCCGCCGCTCGTGCTCGGTGACGATGTCGTAAAGCGTCACCTCACGCTCGCCGATCGAGCGGACCCAGGTCGCGGCCACGAACGTAGCGCCCGTTTCGAACATCCGCCGCGTCATCAGCTCGCCCTCGAACGCCATCAGCGAGCGGTTCGAGTACGGCGCGTAGTTCAGCGAGACCAGCGTCACCTCGGCGCCGTCGCGGCCGAGCATTTCGGCGAGCCCCGTGGCCGCATGCGTGCCCTCGCCATCGAGCAGCACGACCTTGCCGGTGGGCCGCGCGCGGCCTTCGAGGATGTCCTCGGGGGTGAAGACGGTGGCGCGGTCGGCGCCGGGCATGTCGCGGTCGACCGCCCCGCTGCGCCCGCTCGCGCTGAACCGCGCGCCGGTGGCGACGATCACCGCGTCGGGCTCGAGCGCGAGGACGCAGGCCGCGCTCGCCTGCTTGCCGGTGCGGACGTCGACCCCGAGCCGGGCCAGCTCGCGCTCCCACCAATCGATCGCGTGGCCATAGAACTCGCGTCCCGGGAGCTTCGCCCACAAGCCGAGGGCGCCGCCGAGCGCCTCGCGCGCCTCGATCAACGTGACCTCGTGCCCGCGCAGCGCCGCCACGCGCGCTGCCTCGAGCCCTCCCGGCCCGCCGCCGACGACCACCACCCGCGATCGCCGCGCGGCCGGGGTCAAGGTCCCCTCGCCCCACAGCCGCTCGCGGTAGCTGGCGGGGTTGACCGTGCAGCCGAACGCGCCGTCGGCCATGCCGCCGAGGCACCAATTGCAAGCGATGCAGGTGCGCCCGCGCTCCTCGGTGCCCTCGCGCGCATATTCGACGAATTTCGGCTCGATCAGCAGCTGGCGGGCCGAGCCGACGAGGTCGCACACCCCGGCGGCGATCGCCGCCTCGGCGTCGGCCATTCGCGTCACCCGCCCGAGCACGCTCAGCACCGGCACGTCACCGGCGGCGGCGCGGACTTTCTCGACGTAGGGCTTGTAGAAGTGCTCCTCGACGAACACCGTCGGCATGCCGTACTTCAGCTGGAGCGGCTCCATCGCCACGTCGAGGTCGGCAAAGTCGATCAGACCGCGATCGCACACCGCCTTGAGCACTGCGGCCGCTTCGCTGGTGTGGTAGCCGCCTTGGACCAGCTCGTCGCAGTTGAGCCGCATGCCGACGGCCAACTCCGGGCCGGCGCCTTCCCGGACCAGCTCGATCGTCTCGATCAGCAGTCGCATGCGGTTCTCGAGGGTGCCGCCGTACTCGTCGGTGCGGTGGTTGAAGTACGGCGAGAGGAACTGCTCGATCAACCCCGAGTGGGAGGCGTGGACCTCGACCCCGTCGAAGCCGGCCTCGCGCAAGTGCCGCGCCGACTGGCGGTGGGCCTCGCCCATCAGGCGGATTTCCTCGCGGGTCGCGGCATGCGAGGCGCCGCTGACCCCGCCGAACGCGAACTGCGACACCGACGGGGCGAACGCCGGCGCGGCGGGGGCCATCGGCTGCCAGTGCCCGGCGGACAGCCAGTGATACCAGATCTGGGCGATGATCTTGCCCCCGGCCTCGTGCACCGCATCGGCCAGCGCGCGGAACGCCGGGACGCTCTCGGGCGGATGCGGGCACGGCTGGTAGTGCCGCCCGCGTTCGTGAGCCGTGCAGCTGAGGATCGCGAGGCCGGTGCCGCCGCGGATACGCTCGCAGATATAGGCGACGAGGTCGTTCGACGGACTCGGCCCGACCGTCAGCGGCAGCCCATGCGGCGAGAAGTAATAGCGATTGGCGAGCTCGACCGGCCCGAGCCGGACCGGGCTGAACACGTGCGGATAACGCGGATGCATGATCTCTCCTGCCAATCTCCGCAGTTTGCTCGCCGGCGAATCGGCGTCACCGTGCGGCGCATAGGCCACGGCCGCGATCATCTGGCGAGCGCCTTCGATGTCGAGCTCGCGCAACAGTTCCATCGCCATCCTGATTCGCACGTCACCATCCTGCGGGGCGAGCACCACGGCGCGGCGCAAGCCGATCACGATGCTTGGCGGCGCCGCCTGGCCCGCCGCGCCATAGCTGTCGTAGAGCAGGACGAATGGCCAGGGGTGATTGGGGTTGATCCGGTTGGCCCGAATGAAAAGTGCCCGCGCTTGCGCCCAATCCGCTGCCGACTTGCTCTTCAGCGCCACCTGGCCGAGCACGCGTCCTTTGGTGAGCAGCGCCATGAGGTCGTTCGGCGCGAGCGCGAGCGCCCGATCCGCGGCGGCTCCTGCCTCGTCGAACCGGCCCGCTTCGTAGCTGACTTGGGCCAGCGTCTCCTGGGCAGCGGCACTGGTCGGGTAGCGCCCCGCCAGCCGTTGCGCCGGTGCGAGCAATTCTCCGGTGTGCTTGCGGTCCTCGTCGGTTTCCGATTGAAGTCGGAGCGACAGCGCCGCGGCTTCGTCCGCCCCGAGTTTCCGGATCGTCACCGCGGCATCGAACGGCAATTGCTTGGCGCTGTAGCGGACGCTCGTCACTTGCTTTCGGTTCGCGTAGACGTCGAGCGCACGATCCAGCGCCTTGAGATCGCCGAACGCCTCACGGCCGGCGGCAACCGGATCCGAGCCGCGGTTCACCAGCCCAATGAACTTGGCGAAGAGCGGCGCCCGCGTCTTGTCCATGATCAGGTAATGGATCAGCAATGCGCCGCGCGAATATTTCTCGATCTCCTCGTCTCGCCCGATCTTGATCGTGTCGCTGCTCAGCAGCCGCTCGGCGCTCCAGCGGCTCATCGAATGGATGGCCTCCGCTCGCGACTGGTTGGCGGCGCCGACGATCAGGTCGCCATTGTCCTTGATCTGGGTCGTGGCGAACAGTTCGGCCAGCCCTTCGTTGACCCAGCCGGGGAAATACGCGTCGTTGCTCTGCAGCAGCATGTGGTGGGTATATTCGTGGAACAGCACCACCTCGGGCGTCCAGCCCTGCGATTGTTCAACCAGGTCGCGCGGCGAAACGGCGAATGCACCCATCGCCGTCGGCACGTAGTAGCCCCCAATGTCGCTGCGGTGCGCCATGTCCTGTACTTCGGAGATGCCGTTGGTTAGATAGACGAGCAGCCGGTTGTCGCCGGTATCCGGAGAAATCGTGGCGAGCAGCGCATGCATCTGCTCGAGCCGCGTCGCCCGCCCCCGCAAGGCGCCTTCCGAGGTGTCCGCGGCGATCACGAAGTGCGACGTCGCGGCCTCCAGCCACTCGGCATGCGCCGGGCTCGCGACCATAGTTGTGAGCAGCGCCGCAGCCGACGCCAGACCCTTCCAGTTCAATTCTCGACCCCATCAAATCCCATTCCCGGTTGCAGCGTAGCGCAAGGGGCAAGTGGGATGAAGAGCGGGTTTGAGGTCCCCGTTGTAGCGGATTGCGCTCAAGCCGACTCATTGCGAAGTTACCAATATCTGGTAGACTTCGGCCTCATGCCCAAGAACACGTCCATTGCCCTCGGCGAACCGTTCGTCGAATTTGCCCGCCGCAAGGTGGATTCGGGCGAATTCGGCTCGACCAGCGAGGTCGTCCGCGAGGCGATGCGCCGCTACATCGCCGAGGACACGAAGCTGGAGGCATTGCGGCACGAATTGCAGAAGGGCATTGAAAGCGGCCCGGCGCGTCCATTCGATTGGGACGGCTTCATGGAGCGGAAGTTCGGCCCACGCGACGATGATTGACGTTCTGCTTCGGCCCGAAGCGGAAGCCGACATCGATGAAATTGCCGACTTCACAATCGAACGCTGGGGCCGCCAGCAAGCACGAACCTACGTCGCTGCGCTCCGAGCGGATATCGCAAGACTCACCGAATTCGCGGAGCGCTCTCCGGTTCACGAACGAAGCGATTTCGGTCTGCGGCGTATGCGAAGCGGCCATCACCTGGTGTTCTACCTGGTCGCCAATAACTGCGTCGAGGTGGTGCGAATTCTGCACGAGAAGAAGGATCCTGATCGCGGGTTCTTGTAAATCGAATGACTGATCGGAAATCCGCTAGGATTGGGGAGATCGAAGTCACGCACTTGAACACGGCATCACTGGAGGTGTGAACGATCCTTGCTTTCCGAAGAGCATCGTCCGTTCAATACACCCGCTTTTTCGGCTTGATGTAGTCGATGTCGTCGGTCAGCGTGTACTCGTGGACCGGGCGGTAATCGAGGCGGACGCCGCCGCCCTTGCCGCCCCAGCCGTCGAACCACGCGGCGGTGTGCTTCATCCAGTTGGCGTCGTCGCGCTCGGGGAAGTCCTCGCGGGCGTGCGCGCCGCGGCTCTCCTTGCGGGCCTGGGCGCCGTGGATCGTCACCGCGGCTTGGCTGATCAGGTTGTCGAGCTCGAGCGTCTCGACGAGGTCCGAGTTCCAGATCAGCGAACGATCGGTGACGTGGATGTCCTGCATCCGCTCGTACGTCCTGCCGAGCTGTGCCTGGCCTTCGGTCAGCAACTCGTCGGTGCGGAACACCGCGCAGTGCGCCTGCATCACTTGCTGCATCTCGATCCGCACTTGCGCCGTCGTCGAGCCGCCGGCGGCATTGCGGAAGTGGTCGAGCCGGCTCAACGCGAAATCGGCGCTGTCCTTGGGCAGCGCCGCGTGCGCCATCCCTGGCTTGACCGTCTCGCGCAAACGATGGCCGACCGCGCGCCCGAACACGACGAGGTCGATCAGCGAGTTCGAACCGAGCCGGTTGGCGCCGTGGACCGAGACGCACGCGGCCTCGCCAACCGCGAAGAGGCCGGACACGACGGTTTCCGGATTGCCGTCGGGGCCGATCGTCACAACTTCGCCGTGATAGTTCGTCGGGATGCCGCCCATGTTGTAATGCACGGTTGGGCAGACCGGCAGCGGCTGGCGGGTCAGGTCGACTCCGGCAAAGATCTTGCCGGTCTCGGTGATTCCCGGCAGCCGCTCGGCCAGTACCTTGGGATCGAGGTGGTCGAGATGGAGGTAGATGTAGTCCTTGTTGGGGCCGACGCCGCGACCTTCGCGCATCTCGATCGCCATCGCCCGCGAGACGACGTCGCGGCTGGCGAGGTCCTTGGCCGAGGGCGCGTAGCGCTCCATGAAGCGCTCGCCTTCGGAGTTGGTCAGGTACCCGCCCTCGCCCCGTGCGCCTTCGGTGATCAGGACGCCGGCGCCATAGACGCCGGTCGGGTGGAACTGGACGAACTCCATGTCCTGCAACGGCAGGCCGGTCCGCAGCACCATCCCGCCACCGTCACCCGTGCAGGTATGGGCGCCGGTGCAGGTGAAGTAAGTCCGGCCATAGCCGCCGGTCGCGAGCACCACCGCCTTGGCGCGGAAGCGGTGGATCGAGCCATCGTCGAGGCACAGCGCGATGACCCCGCGGCAGACCCCGTTCTCCATGATGAGGTCGATCGCGAAGTACTCGATGAAGAAGTCGGCGTCGTACTTGAGGCTCTGCTGGTAGAGCGCGTGGAGCATGGCGTGGCCGGTGCGGTCGGCCGCGGCGCACGTCCGTTGCGCCGGCGGGCCCTCGCCCATGTTCTGCATCATCCCCCCGAACGGGCGCTGGTAGATCGTCCCGTTATCGTTGCGGCTGAACGGCACCCCGGCGTGCTCGAGCTCGATCACCGCCTGCGGCGCCTCGCGCACCATGTACTCGATCGCGTCCTGGTCGCCGAGCCAGTCCGACCCCTTGACGGTGTCGAACATGTGCCACGTCCAGTGGTCGGGCGAGTTGTTGCCAAGGCTCGCCGCGATCCCGCCCTGCGCCGCCACTGTGTGGCTGCGGGTCGGGAACACCTTGGTGATGCAGGCGGTCTTGAGCCCCGCCTCGGCGGCGCCCATCGTCGCCCGCAGTCCCGAGCCGCCGGCGCCGACGACGACCACGTCGAAGGTATGGTCGATTATCTTGTAGGCGGGTTGCGTGGTCGCGGCAGTGGCCATGTCAGGCGACCCCCAGCGCGAGGCGGAGGATGCACAACAGCCCGTACGCGGCCCCGGCGAACACCGCCAGGTTGAGCAGCGCGAGGGTCGCGAACTTGTTGGCGCCCTCGTGGACGTAGTCTTCGATGACCATCTGCAGGCCGAGGCGGGTGTGCCAAAAATTGGCGATCACGAACAACGCCAGGACCGTCGCCACCAGCGGCTGGGCGATCCACTCGCGCACCGTGGCGTACTGAAGGTCCGACAGCATCACCAGCGAGACCAGCAGGTACAGCGAGGTGAACAGGCTGGCGAGCCCGGTGAACCGCTCGAGCAGCCACTGGCGCGCGCCGTGCCGGGCCGAGCCGAGCCCGCGGACGCGGCCAATCGAGGTTCCCTTGGTCGTCATGTCGGTTCGTCCTACTTGAGCAGCAGCAGCGCCCAGAATGCCGCGGTCAGCACGACCCCCAGCACCAGGATCGCCACCGACCAGGCCTTGTTGGTGTCGAGATCGTAGCCGGCGCCGGTGTCGAGCACGAAGTGGCGCACGCCGGAAAGGGTGTGTTCGAAGAACGCCCAGCTGATCGCGATCAGCGTCAGCTTAAGCACGATCTTGACCAGCGAGGCGACGATCGCGCCGCCGTGCCAGTCGAGGTGCGCCAGGTCGGCCCACATCCAGCCGGTGAACGTCGCATAAGCGTCCGGGCCGCCGGCCAGCGCCCCCAGCCACCACAGCAACACGCCGAGGCCGCCGATCGACAGGATCACGCCGCTGACCCGGTGCAGGATCGAGACCGCCATGTGCGGGCCCCACCGCCAGATCTGCAAGTGCGGCGATAGCGGCCGGTTGATCGCCCGGTTGGCGGCATTGGCCATGGCTGACGAGTCCCCTTGGAAACGGCGGCGCGCCCGTCGCCGCGCGCCCTCCCTTAGTCGAAATGCGGACCGGTTCAAGCCTGCCGGGCACGGCCGCTCGCGCGTTGCGAGGTCAAACCGGACCGCGGTCGCGCGCGTCCTTCGACAAGCTCAGGTCGAGCGGATGTTTTTGGAAGCCCAACCCATAGCCCACTCATGCTGAGCTTGTCGAAGCACGCACACAACGCCACAAGCCGCACAATGACCACGGCCCTCGTCACCGGCAGCTCGCGCGGGATCGGCGCCGCCATCGCCGTTGCCCTGCGGAAGCGGGGCGTGCGGGTGATCGGCCATGCCACCCGCGCCGCCGATGCCTACACGATTCCCGCCGACTTCGCCGAACCGTCGGCACCCCACGCGCTGTGGCAGGCGGCGCTCGAGGGGGCGGGCGGGCAGATCGACATCCTCGTCAACAACGCCGGCCTGTTCTTCGCGAACCCGCTCGACCTGTCCGACATCGCCTGGCTCGACGCGTGGGAGGACACGCTGCGGATCAACCTCACCGCCGCGGCCCAGCTCGCCCGCTTCGCCGTGCGCCACTGGCTCGCCGCCGAGGCGCCCGAGGGGGATGTCCGCGGCCGCATCGTCCACATCGCCAGCCGTGCCGGCCACCGCGGCGATTCGCCCGAACACTGGCACTACG
Organism: Novosphingobium sp.; assembly: GCA_019510335.1. Classification (GTDB taxonomy): domain Bacteria; phylum Pseudomonadota; class Alphaproteobacteria; order Sphingomonadales; family Sphingomonadaceae; genus Novosphingobium. Next base: position 14,054 of record JAEKKO010000201.1, read on the forward strand.
CCGCCTCCAAGGGGGCGATGCTGGCGCTGCACAAGACGATCGCCCGCGGTTACGCCGCTCAGGGAATCCTCAGCTTCGCCGTCGCACCGGGCTTCACAGACACGGCGATGGCCGACGACTACCTCGCCAGCCGCGGCGGCCCGGCCCTGCTCCGCGACATCCCGCTGGGCCGCGTCGCCACGCCCGAGGAGATCGCCACGATCGCCGCGTTCTGCGCGCTCGACGCTCCGTCGACCCTGACCGGCGCGACCCTCGACGCCAATGGCGCGAGCTACGTCCGGTGAGCGAGACCTGGAAGATCACCGCCCTCGCCTCCCGCGACGCAGTCCAGAACGCGCTCGTCGCGCACGAAGACGTGCTCGACTGGCCCGAGGACATCGTCATCGCCGGCAGCGAAGTGGCCGAGGACCGTCCAGAGGAATGGCGCCTGGAGGCCTGGCTGCCCCGGCAGCCGAGCGATGCGGACCGGGTCGCCTTTATACGCCTGTTCGCCATTGCCGCACCTGAATTCATAGTCGAGCAGCTCCCCGAAACCGACTGGACCAGCCTCAGCCAACAGGGGCTCGAGCCGATCCGCGCCGGCCGCTTCTTCGTCCACACCCCCGATTACCCGCCGAGCCAAGAGCCTGGGGTGCGGGATTTCGTCATCCCGGCAAGCCGCGCCTTCGGCACCGGCCATCACGCGACCACCGCCGGCTGCCTCGCCATGCTGACGGCGATGAAGCGGCGCGGCGTCATCGCGCGCAACTTCGCCGACATCGGCACGGGCAGCGGTCTGCTCGCCTTCGCCGCACTCGACTTGTGGCCGCGCGCGCTCGGCGTCGCCAGCGACATCGACGCGGTCTGTCTCGACGTTCTGGCCGAAAATGCCCGCGCCAACGGCGTCCGGCTCGGTGACGGACCGGGCGCGCTGACGCCGGTGGTCGCCGACGGTCTCGGCCATCCGCTTCTCGCCGCACGCGCACCGTACGACCTGCTCATTGCCAACATCCTCGCGTGGCCGCTGATCGCGCTGGCGCCGGATTTCGCCGCAGTGCTTGTCCCCGGCGGGCACTTGCTGCTCGCCGGCTTGCTCGACACGCAGGAGCCGCACGTGCGCGCCGCCTGCCGCCGCGCCGGGTTGCGCCTCGCCGCCCGCGAAGACCGCGACGGATGGTCAATCCTGTGGCTGCGCAAGCGCGCCACCACCCGGGTGCGCAAGACCCGCCCCGGTCAGCTACCCGAATGGGCGCGGCAGTGGTGAGCCCTACTTGTACATCCCCTCGCGCAAGTTGAAGCCCCGCTCGACCCAGCACTTCAAGGCGCAGAGCATCTGC
>JAEKKO010000328.1 GCA_019510335.1 Novosphingobium sp.
TCTCCGTCGCCGCGGCGCAGCTCGGTTACCGGTGCCACATCCTCGACCCGCACGAGCATCCGCCGGCGGCGGATGTCGCGGCCTGCGCCACTCGCGCCGAGTTCGATGACGTCGACGCGCTCCGCCACTTCGGGGACGCGGTGGACGTCGCAACCTACGAGTTCGAGAATCTGCCGGTCCAGCCGCTGAGCACCGTTGGCGACAAGCTTTGGCCCGGTGCGCGCTCTCTGGCCATCGCCCAGGATCGCGCGACCGAGAAAGAGTTCATCGAGCAATGTGGCGCCCGCGTCGCGTCTTGGCGCGCCGTATCCTCGCTCGATGAAGTGCGGGCCGCGGTCGCCGAACTCGGCACCCCCACCGTCCTCAAGTCCCGCCGCTATGGTTATGACGGAAAAGGCCAGGCCTGGACCCGCTCGGCGGACGATGCGGCCGACGCCTGGAAGGCGATCGGCGAAGAGCCCGCGGTCGCCGAGGCAGGAGTCGCGTTCGCGGCCGAATTCTCGGTGCTCGTCGCGCGCTGGGCGGACGGTCGCCACGTCTTCTGGGATTCTCCCGAGAACGAGCATCGCGACGGCATCCTCCGCCGTTCGACCGTCCCCTGCAGCGACTTCGTCGCAACGCAAGTGGCCGAGGCCCGCGAGGCGGCCCTGCGGATCGCCGAAGCGTTGGACCACGTCGGCGTTCTGACCGTCGAATTCTTCGCGTCCGCTGACGGCCCGCTCGTCAACGAGATCGCCCCGCGCGTGCACAACAGCGGACACTGGACTATCGAGGGCGCAGTCACCTCGCAGTTCGAGCAGCACGTCCGCGCGATCTGCGACCTCCCCCCCGGCCTGACCGGCCTCACGAGAGGCGGCGCGGTGATGGATAACCTCATCGGCGACGAGGTGAGCCGCTGGCCCGAGCTCGTCGCCGAGCGCGGCGCGCATGTGCATATTTACGGCAAGGGCGAAGCGAGGCCGGGTCGGAAGATGGGCCACGGATGGGCCACGTGACGCGCGTGACGCGGTAATCTCCTCCCTGTCCGCGTAGCAGATGGGGAGAAATTTGGACTATGGCGCCTCGACCACCTCGATGGGCATGCCGAGCTTCTCCAGCTGCGGCCTCACCTTCGCCGCATCGCCGACCACGATCCAGGTGAAGCCCTTGGGATCGAGCGCCGACCGCACCGCCTTGTCGAGGGAGGCGGTGGTTTGCGCACGATACTCCGGAGCCAGCGTCTCGTAATAATTATCCGGCCGCTGGAGCATGTCGATGTTCATCATCGCGCCCAGCACCGCACCCGACGTTTCGAACTCGCCCGGAAGCTGGTTCACATTGTTGGTGACGACGCGGGTGAGCTCGTCCTGAGTGACTCCCTTGGTCGTCACGAATTCGCTGATCTGCCTGTTGAGCTCGGCCAGCGAATCCCCGGTGCGGTCGGCCTGCACCGGAGCCGAGACGACGTAAGACACCGCGTGGAGATTGAGCTGCTCGTCGCCGCTGACGCCATAGGACCAGCCCTTCTCCTCGCGCAGGTCCATATTGAGCCGCGAGAGGAAGTCGCCGCCGAGCGCGTCGTTGGCTGCGTCGAACGGGATGATGTCGCCTTTCGGATCGAGCGGCAGCAGCTGCGCGCCAAGAATGCTCGACTGCGGCGCGCCGGGGCGGTTCACGAGGAGGATCTTCGAGGTGACCGGACGCGGCGGCAGAGCGGTGAAGGTCTTCGCCCCCTTTGGCGCGGCCGGCGCCGTCCACTGGCCGAAACGTGCCTCGAGCAGCGGCTGGACTTCAGAGAGCGGCCGGTCGGACACGACGAAGATCTTCGCGGTGTCGGGCCTGAGCCAGCGCTGCTCGAAGGCGATCAGGTCGGCGCGGCCGAATTTCGCAATTGCCCTGGGATCGCCGCCGGCAGGCCCGCCATAGGGGTGGTTCGGGCCATAGAGCACGAGCGGCATCAGCCGCCGCGCCACTCGCGTCGGGTCTTTCTGCGTCTGCGCGATCGCGGTCAGAGTCTGGGCGCGGATGCGCTCGACGTCGTTCGGGCGGAACGCGGCATCCTTCACCACGTCGCTCATCAGGTCGAGCGATGGCGCGAGGTTCGGCGACAGCGCGTTCAGCATTACATACGATCGGTCCGCGCCGTTGCTCGTGCTGACGTCAGCGCCCAGGCGCTCCTCCGCTTCGGCGACCTGCTGCGACGTTAGTTTCGACGTGCCCTCATCGAGCAGGTCCATTGACATCGCCGCAAGCCCGCGCTCGGTCGGACTATCGGCGGCGCTTCCTGCGTCGAACGACAGCGCGATCTGGGTCAGCGGGACGCCTCCACCGCGCTGCACGAAATCCAGCGGGATCCCGTTGGCGAGTTTGGTGTGGGTGATCGTCGGAAAGTCGAGCGCGGCGAGCTGGCCGACCGGCGGCAGCGGGCGGTTGCCCTTGACCGCGCCTTCGTTCTTGGTCGTCTTCGGCGGCTCGACCGCCTTGGCGTCGGTGTAGGCTTCCCGCTCGCCTGGCGAGAGCGTGATCGTCAGCGCAGGGCGGCGCAACCATTGCTGCATCTGCGCGCGAACCGCCGCGGGCGTGATCGCCGCATAGGCAGCGAGCGTCTTCTTGTAGAAATCGCTGTCGTGAGCGTAGGTCTGCCCTTCGGCCAGCGTTTGTCCCTTGCCCCCAAAGCCGCCGACTTGCTCGAGACTGCGGATTCGGCCCGAGACCTCGCTCATCACCGCGCGCTCGA
>JAEKKO010000116.1 GCA_019510335.1 Novosphingobium sp.
GGCGACTGGCTGAGCATCGGCGCCGGCGTGCTCTATGGCCCGAGCTACGAGGGCTCCAACGATTACGTGATCTCGCCGCTGCCGGTGATCCAGGGCCGGGTCGCCGGGATCGGCATCAGCACGCGCCCGGCCGGCGCCGCGTTCGACGTCCTGCCCAAGCCGAAGAAAGGCCTCGGCCTCGCCTTCGGCCCCTCATTCCGGGTCCGCTCGAGCCGGGCGGTGGAGATCGACGACCCCGTGGTCGAGCGCCTCGGCACGCTGCGCCGCGCGGTCGAGGTCGGCGTCTCCGGCGGAATCAGCGCGGCGCAAGTGCTCGACCCTTACGACAAGCTCGCGATCGGCCTGGACGTCCGCTGGGACGTCAACAAGGCCCATCGCAGCATGGTCCTCCAGCCGTCGATCTCCTACTTCACGCCGGTCAGCCGCGGCATGGCGGTGGCCCTCAATCTCGACGCCGAGCACGGCGGCGACCGCTTCATGGACTATTACTACACCATCACCCCGGCCGGGAGCGCGGCCAGCGGTCTGCCGACGTTCGCCGCGCACGGCGGCTGGACCCACGTCGGGGTGACGCTGCTCACCCTCATTGACTTCGACGGCGACCTGACCAACGGCGGCCCGTTCGCGCTGGTTGGCGGCGGCTACGCCCGCATGCTCGGCGATGCCCGCCGCTCGCCGATCACCAGCATCCGCGGCTCGCCCAACCAGTGGCTGGCCGGCGCCGGCCTCGGCTGGACGTTCTGACGGCAGCGGCGAAGTTCGGCGGCCACCAAGGCGATGCCTTGGCGCACCCGACAGGATTCGAACCTGTGACCTCTGCCTTCGGAGGGCAGCGCTCTATCCAGCTGAGCTACGGGTGCGCGCAGCGGCTGCGGTTAGCAGCGGGCGCAAGGCGATGCCAGCCGTTTTGTGACGGCGCGGCTTAGCGATTTGGCAAGTCCGTTGCGCTTAGCATCGCCGGCGATGAACGTGATTTCCTCCACATTCGGCGGCGACTCGGCGGCGCATGGGCTCGCGCCGGAGGGAATCGCGGCGAAATGGGCGACGCTGCGCAACGCCGGAATAGTCGTCGCGCAGCTCGCCGGAGTCGACAGCGAGGCCGCGTGGCCCGACGACGGCGCCTTTCCGCAGGCGATCGCCTTGGCCGGCGGGTGGCGGCTCGAGCTGGCCGGACAGGCGCTCGACGACCTCGCCGCGATGATGGAACCGGGCCTCGCCGCGCTGCTGGCGGTGCACGCTCGCGGGCTCGACGCCGGCGCCCCGGCATTGGCGCTGTGGCAGGAGATCGCCGCCGCGCGCGCGGCGCTGCTGACGCTGCTTCCGATGGAAGCCGCCGCGCGCTGAACGGGCTTGCGGGAGCACGCTGTGCTGCAGCGGGACGTGCGGGCGCTGTCGATCCGCTACGCCCCAAGGAGCGGCGCCTTGTCACCGGTTGGATCGGCCGGTAGGTTCGATCTATGATGCGAGGGGAGATCGCTATTGTCGATGGATTCGCCGATCCGCGCCATGCGCAAACCCTGAAAAGGGATTATGCGGATCGGCCGCTCGCCCATCTCCCCGGATTTGTCGTGAAGCGCCTCTTCCGCCGTTGGCGTGATCGGCCGGACGTTTTTTTCCTCATTGCCCAGATGGATGACGACACTTGCGGTTTCGTTTTCGGCCAATCGGTTGGGGCGAAGCCATGGCGCCAACTGCTGATCGACCCCGTTGCATTGCCGTTTGCAGTGGCAGCGCTCGTGTTCGAGCGCACGCGCAGCCGCATCGGCCAAGGGGTAAGGCCCGAGACTGGCTCGGCTTTCCCGCCTTACGACAAAGCCGAATGTCAGGTGCGGCGCGAGTGGGGGCCCCGTGAAGCGGCCAATGTCGAGTTCATCTTTGTCGACCCTGCCTTTCGTGGAAGAAACGTCGCCGGAGTTCTGCTGGCCGCCTTTGGCGATCGCTTGCGAGCCGCGGGCATCGGCACCGGCCTCGCCTATATCGCGCACTCGAACCAGGCGTCGATCCGCGCATTCAGCAAAGCAGGCTGGTCAATTTACGCCGACGGCGGCACGCTGCGCGCCTGCCATCGGATCGACACAGGGACGAACCTTTGGAACTGATCGCCGATGCCGTAGCCTTCGATGGTTTCAAAGCGGACTGGACGAGGCTGGTCGACGAACTGACCTACTTTTATCCGGGATTCGACGAGACTCGTTACCGGCTCGCACAATCCAACGGTGATTTCTGGGTCGTTGGCGACAAGGACGAGTCAGGGCGGCTGGTGCGCGGCGCCTGCTTCTCGTCTCGGGCCGCAAGGCAGAACTTCAACGTCGGCAGGCGCAAGCTGTTCAGCTTGCCTGTGCGGATGCTGTCGAAAGTCGGCTTCGAAGGCCTCGGACGCTGGACTTCCGAGCAGTGGGCCGACGCACTCGAAACCGTCCTGCGTCAACGCCCGTTTACGGTGTTCGATCTCGGAGAGGTGCCAATCGGCTCCCCGCTTCACCATGCCACGAAGCAGCTGCCGCGCGGGTTCATGGTCGGAAGGTCCGCTCGAAAGTCTTCGATTCGCTGGTTCATCGACCTGCCCGAGAGTTTTTCGGAGTATCTTGCAGGAATGCGAGCCAGCACGAGACGATCTCTGGCTTACAAAATCAGGCGTTTTGAACGCGATCTGTCGTTTGAGCTCGTGAAGATCACAAGTGCCACCGACACTGGCCGCTTCCTCGAACACGGAGAGATCATTAGCCGCAAAACCTATCAATGGAAAATTGGCCAACGGCTGGAGAACGACCAGATTACGATTGATCTGTACAATCGTTTGGCTGCTCGTGGAGCCGTGCACTGCTATCTCCTGTACATCGAGGGAGTTCCGGCAGCCTTTCTACGCGGCGAGCTTCAAAATGGTGTCTACAATTACGAAACGCCGGGCTTTGATCCGAGATTCGATAAACACTCTCCTGGGCAAGTCCTGCTCGCATGGGCCATTCGTGATCTTATTGAAAATACCGACTGTCGAATCTTCGATTTCGGAGAGGGAGGGGATCGACATGGCTATAAGTCCAGATTCGGAAACCGCTCCGTGGAATGTGATCCCTTGCAGTTGTTTCAACTGAGAAGGCCGTATTCGCTATTCGTGCACTCGGTATTGAAGGCCACCCTGATCGCCAAGGATCTTGGCGCCAGGCTATCCGGCCATGATGTCGACGTGAAGGAGCCCAATCAAGCCTCTCCACAATAATGGCGATCAGGAATCTACATAATCTGAAATAGACATTCGAGGCCTCACTATCGCTGTTGACTTCCCGTTGATACTTGCTGCGCTCTTATATGTTCCATATGAAGGAAGGATCACATGCACGATAGCATCAAGTCGTGGATGTTGAATGCAAGTTCGCTTGCCTTTCGAGCAGCAGCTCTGGTCAACGTTAGACCTTTTGCGAAGGCGTTCCTGCGTCATACTTTTCTTTTCAATGAGCCGAAGTCCCGCTCGATTGATCGGTTGCGTCGTGAGCTTGAATTTATGCGCAGAAGCCACACTCCCGTCAATCTACCCGAATTCGTGTCCTCGTTCTGCGCGGGAGACATTCTCGACGGAGCGCTGGTTTTCACGACGGATGACGTTCACCTCGACGTTTATGAAGTTCACCAGGAATTTCTCGATTTTGGTGTCCCGCTGGCAATGTACATCCCAATTGGATGGATCAGCTCCTCAGACACCTCCGAAGCCGGCGCGCTGGTCGAAGCGGTCACGCTGATCGAGTGGTACGAAGGTGAAGAAGTGGTCGTAAACTTCGGAAGTAGGCACTCGTTGCATCTATCGTCCGAACGCAAAGCGTTGAATATCGATTACATTCTGAGCGGCCGCGAGGCCTTGGCCGAGCAGCTTGATGACCTTTGTTCTGTTATTGCCGCGCTCCCCGGCAGCCATCGGCAGCGGCACAAGCAGCGGAGCACTTGCAGCTGGGCCGAATTGCATGAACTCGCTTCGTCCGGCGTCTACATTGGATCGCACTCGATAAGCCACGTGCCCTTGGCCAAGGCATCGACGCAGCGCCGCCAGTTTGAAATATGCGAGAGCAAGCGAATACTAGAGTTGAAGTTCGGATCGTGCACCACGTTTGCATATCCGTTCGGAACCCGCGGCACATATGACACGAACACCGATGCGGAGCTAAGTGATGCCGGTTATTCGGTGGCGTTTCTTACGCACAGCGATGTGATCTGTTCCGATTCGCCGGCATTGCGACTGCCGCGAATTTCGCTTCCGGATGCCCCGCTTGCGCTCGAGGAGTTCAAAGCCAGGGTTTCCGGTGCTGGCATTCTGCCGCAACGCTTCAAGAGTGCCTTGGGCGGACGATGACGACATGCCGGCCCTTTGGGAAAACGGCGCGTCTGCTTAGCTACTTTAGCTTCTGCCTCGCAGGTTGCGCGGCTTGATGCGGTGCGCTGGATTGCCGGAATAGATCGCGTCGGGCTCGGCATTGGCGAACAACGCGCCTCGCGCCCCGAGCACCGCCCTGTCGCCCATCGTCACGCCCGGGCCAACGAACGCTTCGGCCGCGACCCAGCATTGCGCGCCTATCGTGATCGGCCGCACCACCAGCTGGAAGTTCGGGTCGCTCACGTCGTGCGTGCTCGCGCACAGATGGGCGCGCTGGGAGACGACGCTGCGCGCACCGATGCTGATGACGCCCTGGTTGTAGAGCCGCGCGCCCGGGCCGATCAGGACATGCTCGCCGAGTTCGAGATTGGCCGGGAGCCAGATGCGCACGCTTGCATGGACCCGCGCGCCGCGCCCGATTTTCGCCCCGAACGCGCGGAGCACCAGCCGGCGCCAGGCGTGCAAAGGCGGCGGCGTGAAGCGGGCGAGGAGCAGCCAGGCCGCCATCCACGCGACCCGCAGCACCCGGTTGCCGAACGGAAAGCTGGCCCCGCCTTCGAGCGGCCGGGCGCGGCTCGCGTCGAGAACCTTCATGCCGCGGCCCGGCCGGCGAAGCTCGCCTCGATCGCGCGGCGATACGCCTCCCCCCATTGCGCGGCGACGGCAGCGGCTGAAAACCGGCCGGCGGCGAGCGCCCGGGCCGCTTGCGACATCGTCCGCCACGCGCCCGCGTCGCGGGTCAGAGCCCGTTCCAGCGCGCCGGCGAGCGCTGCCGGATCGGTCCCGCATTCGATCGCCGCGCCGGCGGCGAACCCTTCCGGCAGGTTGCACGCCTGTGTCATGATCGCGGGAACGCCGGCCGCCCACGCTTCGAGCACGGCCATCGGCAGCCCTTCGCTGACCGAAGGCAAGACGACGAAGCGGGCGCTTTCGAGCAGCTCCTGCTTGCTGGCGCCGAACACCGGGCCGATGAAGTCGACCCCGTCGCCCGCCGCGACGACCGCGGTTTCGAGCGCGGCGATCGCGGCCGGGTCGCCCCAGCCGGCGATCGTCAGCCGCGCACCCGCCGGCAGCGTCGCACGGGCCCACCCCTCGACCAGCGCGGCGAGATTCTTCTTGGCGTGAATACGGCCGATATAGACGACGTGTGGCGGGCCGGGTTCGCGCGCGACCTGCGTCACCTGGGGCCCCGCATTGGGGATGACCAGGCTGTCGCCGCGGCCGCTCTCGCGGCGAATGTCCGCGGCCTCGCGGGCGGTCAGGGCGTGGAGCGCCGTCGCCGCCCGCCACCCCGCGCGCTCATAGCCGGCACGGGCCAGCGCCTTCTTCCAGCGGCCGCGCGCCAGAATCCACGCGTCGAGCATCCCGTGCGGCGAGATGAAGTAGGGCCGCCCCGTTCGCCGGACCCAGGCGAGCCCGGCACGCGACGGGAACATCCAGATCCCGTGGAGGTGCAGGCAGTCGAGATCGGCCGTCGCGAGGGCGTTCGCCAGTCCCGGCGAGAAGCCGATTTGCGCCGGACCGAGGACTTCCGAGTACGTCGTGGCGCTCGCGCCGAGGCGGCCACGGTCCTCGTCGCTATGGCGATCGGCCAGGGCGAACACCCGCGCCTCGCCGCCGAGCGCGCGAACCATCGCGGCATGCTGCACGACGGCCTCGAACACCCCGCCGCCGAGGCGCGAGGCCGAAGCCGTGAGCAGGCCGATGCGCCGGCCCGAGAGCGGTCCGCTCACGCCGGGCGGGCGGAGGCGCGCTTCAGCGCCAGCCGCCGCCGCTGCACGGCCGCCGGCAGCTGGGCGAGCTGCGGTGGCAAGGCGCGCGTCGGTGACTCCGCATTGCCCGGCTGGCGACTCACGGCGAGCGCCCGCGCCCGCCGCGCGAGCATCGCCCGGACCTCCTGGGCCGAGGGGATGCCCATTCCCCGCGCGAACAAATACAACAGCACGACCGGGGCCAGGTACTCTCCCGACTGGCGCACCAGCGTTAGCAAGGCGCCGTCGCGGAACGCCACGATCAAGGTCGGCAGGAAAATCGCATAGCCGATCGTTTGCAGCGTATTCTGCGGCCCCTCGACCCACCGGCGGTAAATCCAGCCAAGCCCCCAGCCCCAGAGGCCGCACCAGATCACCACACCCAGCCAGCCGAGGCTGAACCAGCCTTCTCCGGGAAGAGACCGCGTGATCCCGATCGGCTGGCCATAATTCCACAGAAAAATTCGCTCGAACGGCGCACCGATCGGCTTGCCCTTCCACAAGACGCGGGGAATCGGTTCGGTGAATATCTCGAGGTTGTCCAGGAAATAGCCGTAGGTATGACTGCGCTGTGGCACGGCATAGACAAGGTACTCGAAGAATTCCAGGTTGGCGAAATCCATTCTCTCGAGGAACTTGTCTCCTACTCCGCTAGCGGCGTAGTCGACAGTATTATCGCTGCCAACCATTTGTCGGACGAATCGTCCGCGGTCGGCGCCGACCGTATTGAAGGCCAAGGCGACTCCGACGAGGAGGGCGGCCGCTCTGAACGAAGGATACTTCCGGCGCTGCTCATAGAGCCACAGCAGGGCGACGCTCACCAAAGACGTCACGAATGCGCCGCGACCGCCCGTGCCCGCCTTCATGATGACGAACGCCAGCAAGGGCATAAGCGCGAGGAGTCGGAACCGGAACAGCCACGCAAAAACAACTCCGCACGATGCGAGCAGCAATTGGGCGTCTGACAAATACCCGTTACTATTGGTGTTCACGAATATACCGGTGCCCTTGTCCATTGCCATGTCAGCATACAACACGCCTTCGTTCGCTTGGCCCCAAGATTTCATCATCGAGTAAAATCCGAGCGGCAAGCAGATCGCAGCAATATAAATGAAAACTCGCGCCAGCCGGACACGATCCATTTCGGAAACGGAATCGTTCTTGAAACGCATCTCGACCATTCCGTTCCGGAAACAGAAGAAAGCGAAACTGAGGAACCCAAGATTGGATGCTATAATTACTGTCAGCTTGTCACTGTCGGAAGGCGTGAATTGATAAACTTGGTACATCAGACGGTAATCGAGGAGATAAGCAAATATAGGTCGTACGACGAAGAGGAACCCATGGAACAGGAGGTATACAGAGAACGGATGGAACATACTGAAGTAACGGCTTCTGGCGTACCAGCCCCCGACCAGAACCAACGTGAGGGCCGAAAATGCAAGTGCAACTACGTACATTCGAATATCCGAGTAGCTTGAAGTGAGACGATAGGGACCAAAACGGATCCGATACCCTCGGCCTGCGATTGCCCTGCGATCGAAGGATTCGCTTGTAACTGGCGCCTGTGCTGTAGGCAATTCGTCACGTACAGACTTGGGGACAGTGCACGGCTGCTAGCATATGGCTGTCAGCTTCGCGCCCCTGGGCCGAGTGCGAGGGAATTCAAACGATTCAACCCCGCCTGGTGGTCTCGCCCATAGCGGACGGCTAGCATTCCAGGCCTCGCATTTCCGGCCTACTTTAACGTAGCGACGTAACGGAACGGCACGTGAACATGGGTTCGCAACGGACGCTCGGAAGACGTAACGAGCCCTGCACCAAGCCTTCAGCTCGCCTGCGGTTGCAGCTTTCTCTGGGGCTTCGACAAAAGACGCCGCAACTGGCCAGTCCGAGATTCGAAAGCCAGTCCGAAAATGGACGCAAGGACTAGCATTGTCGCCAATGCACCGGCGTAAACGAGGTAGCTCGTCAGAACACCGTTTTTCAAACGTTGCCACCCATAAATCCACCCGAATGCCTGCGCCACCGGCATCTGGATGAGATAAAGAGAATAGGAAAACGACGCCAAGTAGGACCCAAACCGAGCCAAAGGCGCACGCAACATCTGGACGTCAGAACAAAGGAACAGCGCGAAACTCGGCGCTATGCAACATTCCTCGACCAACTCATTGGGAAACAAATGAAAGCGCCCCAACACTAGCGAAACCATCAATGGCAATACGGCGATGAAGGCATTCAGGCGCACTCGGAAAAACCACGGAAGCAGACCGCAGAACCAAAGTCCCAGCCCGAAAAGCGGCGTCGAACGGACAAACTGAAAAACCAGAAGGGCGGGAACAAGCGCCACCGCTGCCCAGAGCACCGCAGCTCCCGATCGACGAAACACGGCAATCAGGAATAGGGGGCAAAGCAGATAGCAATAGGCTTCACTCGAGAGGCTCCAAAGGGAGACGTTGTTGCACAGCGGCTTGAATGAAAAATTTTGCAAATAAGCCAAGTTCGCGCCGATCGTGCCGATCGTATCGCCCTTAGTGCAGTCCACTGTCGCACCGACACGTTGTAAAACAAGGGTGAGCACAACGGCAGGGATAAGCGCGACATATAATCTGCTCGCCCGATCGATTGCATATTGGGAGGGATTGAAACGCTCTTCGTCGAGGGCGCGTAAAACGGCGCCTCCAACAAGGAGGCCGCTTAATACAAAGAACACCACGACCGATTCAGTTGCGAACAAGGTTACGAAGTAAAATGCCTGCTCGAGCGCATTGAGGTGGGAGCCCGCATCTGGAAAGAGCATGTTCCGTAAATGCGAAGAAGCAACCAGCAAGGCGGAAATCCACCTCAGATGGTTTAGCCAGTCGGGTAACGCGCCTTTCAGGAGGTCCCTGCGAAAGCCAATCCTAACAAATGGTTCCACGAGCGGTTCCGTCCATGTGTGCCGCGGGTCCTATGGCATTCGGCACGATCTTACCAGTCGGACCACATAAGTTGTCAGCTTTCCGGTTTATCGTAGGCGCTTTGCTGGCCTATCGCTGCCGCACCTGGCGCGCGGCTTCGCGGGGCCTTCGCGGCGCGGGCGACAGCGCGGCCATGGCCGCAGTCAGCCTGGCCACCCGATTCCGCGCTTCCCCGGCGGCATCGGGGAACAGCAGGACCTCGGCGGCGTCGGCGAGCCGTTCGGCATCGCCCATCCACGCCCGCTCGTGCGAGTGGCTCACCATCCGCGCCCACAGCGCCGGGTCGCTCGCCAGCGCGAGCATGGCCTGGGCGATGCCCTCGCTCGAATCCGGCTCGATGACGAACCCGTTGACGAGGTTGCGGACCAGCACGTCGCGAGCGCCCACGGCCGTCGAGACGATCGCCGGAAGGCCGAACGCGAGCGCTTCGTTGACGACCAGCCCCCACTGCTCCTCGGTGCTCACCAGGATCAGGGCGAGCGCGCGGGCGAGCCGACGCGAGACCGCTTCGGCGGACAGGAAGCCGGGGAACTCGACCCGGGCGGCGAGCCCCAGCTCCTCGATCCGCGCCCGCAGCGCTGGCTCCTCCGGCCCGGAGCCGATCAGCACCAGCCGCGGCATGTGCTCTCCGGCGAGCGCCACGAACGCGGCATAGCCGTCGATGAGCCTAAGCAGGTTCTTCTTGGCGACGAAGCGCCCGACGAACAGGAAGTCGCGCTCGCCGTGGGGCAGGCCGCCCGGCGCTGGATCGGCGCCGCCCTGCGCCCTGATCCGCGCGAGGCTCACCCCGTCGTAGCCGGGAAGCACGGGGCGGCGGCGAAAGCCGAGGAAGCGCATATAGTCGTGCTGCCGGGCAGCGCCGACGATCGCGGCCGAATAGCTCGACAGGATCAGGGACTTCAGCGCTTCGCGGCGGACGGTGCGGACGAAGTCGTCGAACTTCGACTCCGTCATCATCACGACACGCTTGCCGAGCAGCCGCAGCACCCATGACAGGGCGATCACGTCGAGCTCGTTGTAGCCGATCCCGAGGAACACCGTCCGGCACCCGCGGACCGCCTTGAGCAGAGCGCGGAAGCGCCGGGTTCGGCTGATCGCGTCGAACGATTGCCCCGGGAACAGGGTGACCTTCTCGGCCCCTTCGACCTCGCCGGACGGCTCCCACGCATACGTTGTCGAAGTGGTCGCAACCTCGATTGCGAGGACATCGGCACGCCCGGCGAAGCGCTGCGCCACGGCGCGGCAGCGATCAACGTGATAGGCGGCAAACTGCGACCATACGAGCGCGATTCGGGGCCGTTCCTGCGTTGGCATTCATCCCCACCCCGCGCGGCTCTGCGCAGCCCCTCGCGCGGCTGATAGTCGTGCGCCACTGTGGTTCAAAGCGAAACCGCCAACATTGCCGGCTTTTCACGCTGATAGCGCGAAATCGCGTCAGCGACGCGGCCGCGAAATAGTCACAGCGTCAGCCCGGCTTTGGCGCCGAGCCAGGTCAGCAGCGCGGCGCGGTCGCTGGCCCCGAGGGCTTCGACGGCGAACGTCCCGTAAATCCGGGTGCCGGTCCACCACGGCGCCGTCCACACGCCGCAACCAAAAGCGTTCCACGCCGAGAGGTTGGCGCCGAGCACTTCGAGCACGATGTCCGAGCCGGCCGGGCAGGCAGTTTCAAGCTGCGCGCGCGTGGTCGCCGTGCCGCCCGGCACCGCGGTTCCGTTGACGGCATATGTCGGGGTGCCCGCGCCGGAGGAAGCGGCTGCGCCGTCCGCCGCCTTGGCGACGCCGAGAAATGGGCCGGAGCCGCTGCCCGGCGTCTGCCACAACGCCATCGTCGGGGTGACGACGCGCCGCTCGGCCAGGTAGAGGTCCATGTTGGCGGTGAAGGCCGGCGTGGAGACGAGCAGGTAATCGTCCGAATTGTCGAACGCGAGGTAGTACAAGCTTCCGCTCTGGGTGAGGATCGGCCGCTTGCCCGCAGTCGCCTGGGTCCAATGCAGGCCGTTGCCAGACTTGTCGTTGATCCGGGCGATGGCGTCGCCGACGTTCGCCGCCACGGTCCCGGCGGTGTCGGTGAACATCGTCGGCAGGTCGCTCGGGTCGTACCACACCCCCCGCTTGCCGCCGGTGAACAGCGATCCGGGAAATGCCGGTGCCGCGCCGCCGCGCCGCCGGCTGCCTGCCGTCACGCCGAGGTTCACAAGTCACCCGTCAGCAGCCAGGTGTCGGTCGCGACCTTCTTGAGCGCGGCGATCGCGTATTGCCCGGCCAAAGTCAGGTCGGCGCCGCGCGAGTTGATCGTCACGCCGCTGCCCGGCGCGACCGTCAGTGCCCCGGCCCCGGCCTGCTCGATCTCGATCACGGTGCCGATCGGGAACGCGACCGCGCTGTTCGGTTGAATCGTGAGCGTGACCGGCGAGCCGTTGGTGAAGCGGACGTAGCTGTCGATATCGGCCGCAACGGCGGTGTAGGTGGTGCCGGCTTGCGACGTCACGACGGCGCCCTTGGTCTGCGGCGGCGCCTCGACGACGTGCCAGTTGAGCCCGTCGGAGCGGAATTTGATTTTCGTATTCGGTCGCAGCGCGAACGGCGCGAGCATGTAGGCGTACGTCGTCGCGATCAGGATCGGCGCCGTTCCGTTGGCGTTGATGTTGGCGAGGGTCAGCTCGGCCCCTTCCACCGCCAGCCCGCTCGGATTCGGCAGCGTCACGGTCTGAAGATTCGTCGTCGTGGTCGTCGTCAGGCCGATGATCGGGGCCTGGTAATCCAGCGCCGGAGTGGTCTCCACGTTCTGCTGGATCCAGCCCGGAGCCGCGCTGATCGCAATGTTCTGGAACGCTGGCGGGTAGCCGGTGGTGGTCGTGACCCGGTGCGGATAGCCTCCCTCGCCGGTGATCCGGCGGACCCACAAGTTCGGCCCGAACGAGCCATACCAGCCGACGGAGCTGGCGGGGACGCGACCGGCGGCCCGGGCGGCGGCGGTGCGCACGAGGTCGAGGCTGCCGATGCCAATATCGCGGACGCCCTGCACGGCCGTCGCGCCGATGAAGGCGACTCCCGCGCCGGTGTTCTGGTCGGTGATGACCGTGATCCGGTCCAGAAACGTGTCGTAGATCCCGTCGGGGAACGAACCGCCATCGAACTGAAGCTGGCCGTCGGTTACTGCCATTTCACCACGCAGCCACGAACCGAGCCGGAAGATGCCGCTGTTGATGACGTGCAAGTCGACCGTGCAGTACGGCGCCTCGGTGGCGACGATGCGGGTTGGCGCCGAATAGCCCGAATAAGCCCCGGCGCCGAGTTTGCCGCCTTGGATATTGCCGCTGCCGCAGTTCCGGACGATGCCGCGGATGACGCCGTTGCGGCCGCCCCAGCCCTCGATCGACTGCCCGCAGTCGTGAATATCGATCCAGTTGACCCGCAGGTTGTATCCCTGCGGATTGAAGCCGTCGCCGTACGTGTTCGACAGTTCGAGGCTGTCCTCGACCGTGAGGGTGCAGTTCTCCGGGTCGGCTCCCTGGCCGTAGATCAGCTCGCCGCCGAAGCCGTCGATCGCGCACTTGCCCTTGAAGGTGATGTCGCCGCAGTAACGGTCGTTCTCCGTCCAGATCGGCTTGTCCGAAACGTCCCAGCCCTTGCCGCTGACGAGGCTGAGGCCGCCGGCGTAAGTTGCATCCCGAACGATCCCGCCCTTGAGCGCGATCGCCTGCAGGATGACCGTGCTGCGGTCGTCGAAGGTGGCCGGGGCGGCCCCGAGCCCCTTCAGCAGGATCATCCCCCCGCGCCACAGTGTGCCGTCGCCGAGCACTTGCCAAGCGCCGGCCGCGTTGGGATCGCCCCCGCTGCGCGAGCGCCGCCACAGGGTTGTCCCGCCGCACGCCGAAGCGATCGCCTGTCGCCCCTGAACGATCAGCGGGATGCCCGACTGATCGGCGTTGATCGCCGCCGTTCCATACGTCCGGCTCGGCGTCCACAGCGAGTAGTGTGGCTTGTCAAGCAGCAGGCCCTTCGCGCCGACGAGGTACGAATAAGTCAACGCCTCCTGCAGCAGCGGCTGGACGTTGGCCGAGTGGTCGACGATATTCGAGCCGATGTTCCCCAGCGCGCGCGCCGGGACGAGCCCGTTCTCCAGCTTGGCGCGCCAGTAGAGCCCGTCTGCGTCTGGCCCGCACAAGTGCGGACAGGACGCAGCGAGCGCCGAGCTCGCCGCCGCATCGCGCACCCATCGCAGGCCATCGATGAGGACGGTGCTGATCGTCGAGTCGATCCGTCGGTTCGCCAGATCCGAGAAATGGTCGAGCACGATCCGAGCGTTCGCCAAATCGCTGCGTGCCTTTGTCGCCAGGCCGCGGGCGATCAGGTCGGCGCTCACTGAGCGAGCCGATAGGTGACGGAGCCGCTGCTCAGAGCGATATCGAGATAGAGCCGCGCCGCGGCTTCGCTTTCGTCCCACACCGCTTCGCAGCAATTCCCGGTGTACTGCCCCCACACGGTCCCGGCGACCGTCAGCGGCAACTTCGTCGCCCCGCCGTCGGTCGAGCGGGAGACCTTCACGGTCCCGCTCCAGGTGCCGGAGAGCGCCAGCACCACCGGCCGTCCGAGCACCGGCTGAAACGGACCGACCAGTCCGCTCGTCGCGGCCGTTCCGGAAAGCGCCGCATTGGCGGCCTGTGACAGGCTGACGGGCAGCGGCATCGCGGCGCTGACGGTCACGGCGGTACCGTCGACATCACTGAACGCGACGGCGTGTTCCGGGACATACCCGGCGGGATTTTGGATCGCACTTGCAGGCATCGGGGGTCCTCGCGAATCAGAAGAACGCCCGAATAACCTATGTGGTTATCTGTAGGAAAGACAAATAACCGCTCAATAGCCGCGGCCGCCGAAAATCGGCGTGGGCGATCCGCAGTGCGCGCGATAAGGGGGCGCGATGAACGTCGCGGTCTTCCATCCGGGCACGCAGCACAGCTGGCAGACGGCGCTTGCGCTCCAGCAGCTTGGACGGCTGGAGTGGTACGCCACCTCGATCTTCTACCAGCCCGACCGCTTTCCCTATCGCCTCGAGCGCATCGCTCCGGCGCCGCTCGCGCGCCGGATGAACCGGGAATTCCGCCGCTTCAGCCATCCGGGCCTCAACCCGGAGCTGGTCCGCACCACGGGCCTCGCCGAATGGCTCGAGCGTATCGCCGCCCGCGCCGGCTGGCGCGAGCTTGCGCGCAGACTCGATGCCTTCGGCAACAAACGGTTCGTGGCGCAGATCGAGGCGGCGCTGCGCGCGCCGGAGCGGTTCGCGCTATGGGGCTACAGTGGCAGCTCGGAGACGTCGTTCGCGCTCGGCAAGGAGCTCGGCCGGCCGCTGATCCTCGACCGGACGATCGGCGATTTCCGAGTCTACAACGCCCGCATGGCCGAGCTTCAGGATCGCTATGGCGAATGGTTCCTGCCGACCGAGCGCTCGGTCCCGCAGGAGCACATCGAACGCGACCAGCGGGAGTTCGAGCTCGCCGATGTAGTCCTCGTCGGCAGCGAATTTGCCGCAGAGACGATCCGCCAGTGCGCCGGCTCGGCCGTCGCGGCCAAGCTCAAGGTCCTGCCGTACTGCTTCGACGAGGCGTTGTTCGCACAGCAGCCCCGCCCCGCCAAAGTGGCGCGCGACGAACCGGTGCGGTTCCTGTTCGTCGGCCAGATCAACCCGCGCAAGGGCATTCACCTGCTGCTCGAAGCGTTCGACCGGCTGCCCCGGGCGGCCGCCACCCTGACGCTGGTCGGCGACTTGCGCGTGCCGCGGTCCGTCTTCGCCCGCTACGCCGATCGGTTGACGTATCTCCCGACCGTCGCCCGCGCCGACATTCCGCGGATCATGGCCGAGCACCACGTGCTGGTGTTTCCAAGCTATTTCGAGGGATCGGCGTTGTCGCTGCTCGAAGCGCTGGCTAGCGGGCTGGCGATCATCCAGACCCCCTCGAGCGGCAACGGCGTCACTCCCGAAACCGGGATCATGCTCGATCGCCTCAGCGTCGATACGGTCCACCAGGCCTTGCTCAGCGCGATCGAGGACCACGATCAACTCAACGCGTGGCGCGCCGCCGCGCCGGGGGAAGCGCAGAGCTACACGTTCGGACGCTACCGCGACGCCATCGGTGCCCTGCTCACCACAATGGGGATTTGACCCGGAAAAAACGCCGGAAGCGCTACTTCCCGGCCGACGAAGCCGTGCCGACGGTGTTCGGCACCGCACTTTGGGTGCTGACGTTCGGGGTCGTCTTGCCCGGGACCGCTGTGGCGGCGGGGGTGGTGTCAGAGGCCGCCTGACGGGCCTGATAGTTTTTCTCGAGCTGCTCGACGCGGGCCTGGGTTGCCGCCGCCTCGGTGTCGATCGTCGACAGCCGCTTCTGGCGCTCGGCGTCGATCATCTGGCTGAACTGGACGTCAGGGCTGTTCTTCTTCTCGGCGTAGGCGGCATTGATCAGCTTGTGGGCGCACCCGGTCCAGCCGCCGGCGCCGGTCGGCGAGCAGCTCATCGTCCCGGCGGCGCCGACCGTCTCGTAGGCTACCACTTTGTTGGTCCATGCCTCGTTCTGCGGCGACGCCGAATTGCGGAACGGCGCCGGAATGCGATAGCGCTCGGCCTCGTCCTTGCGAGCGCAGACGGTGATCTCGCTGCCACGCGACTGCGGGCAGGGGTCGTTGCCGTAGACGATCACCATGTTCATCTTGTCGCCGCTGGTGTCCTGCGCGGCGGCGGGAGCGGGGCCGAGTGCGGTCGCGGCAAGCAGCCCGGCAATGGCGGCGGGGATGGGGACGATGCGCATCGTTCGGCTCCTCAGGCGGTCTCGGCCCGATATAGGTGCCGGCAGCGCTGAATAACAGATGAAGTGCAGCCGCCTTTGCGGCCGATCAAATCCGCTCGGACAACTTGATCGCCGCGCGGCAGCCGAGGCGAATCGCCCCGCTGAGCAGGCTGTACGCCGGCGCGCGCTCGGCCCCCGCGGCCAGTGCGGCCTCGCGGTGGGCCCGTTCGTCGGTGCGGAACTCGGCGACCAGCGCGGCGAGCTCGGGATCGGGGTCGCGCGAGTGGGGATCGGCAAGCTCGTCGAGCTGGCGCGCATAATGGCGCTCGATTTCCTCCTCGACCGCGGCGGTGCAAGCCATCGCCGCCTCTGGGCCGATCAGCGCGGTCGCGGTGCCGAGGGCATAGCCGGCCACCGACCACAACGGCTGCAGCGCCGTCGGGCGCACCCCGCGGCGGCTGAGCAGGGCATCGAGGCGCTTGCGGTGCGCGTCTTCCTGGAAGGCCATCCCGGCGACCTCGGCGGCGTGTGGAGCGCGGTCGCCCATCACCGCAAGCTGCCCCGCGTAGATCCGGGTCGCGCCGTACTCGCCGGCCTGGTCGACGCGAATCATCCGCGCGGAGCGATTCTCGATCATGCCGTCACCTCCCGGGCGGCGCGGCCGCGCCCGCTCATCAGCACGAACACGGCAAGGGCCGCGGCGCCCGAAAACACGAAGTTCCACCCCGCCAGCGACACCCCGAACAGCGTCCACTGCGGCTGGTCGCAACGGATCAGCGGCGCGTTCATGATCGCCGCGAGCGGGTCTCCGCCCTTGGCCGCGGTGCTGGTGCAGGCGGTCAGCCCCTCCCACCAATGATACTCGACCCCGGCGTGGTAGGCGCCGAGCGCGGCGGCGACCGCGAGCGCCAAGCCGGCAAGCAGCAGCGGCGCCCGGTCCGCGGGCCGGATCCAGGCCAGAAACGCCAAGGCGAGCGCGGCAAAATGAGCGTAGCGCTGCCACCAGCACATCTCGCACGGGTACAGCCCGCCGATGTACTGGAACGCATAAGCCCCCCCGAGCAGCGCCAGCGGCGTCGCCAAAGCAACCACCCGCGCCGTGCGCAGCCGGGCGTGCTCGTTCATCGCCTCAGCGGCTCCGCGCCGCCAGAGCGGCGCCCCCGGCGCGGCGCAGGGTGTCGACCGCGTAGGACAGCTGGAAATCGGTGATGCCCTTCGCCTTGAGTTGGTCCGGGGTCTGCCTGAAGCGCGGGTCTGCCTGCTTGTCGGATTCGAGGTCCTTGTCCTTGAGCGAGGCCTCGTTGATCAGGTGCCCGCGCAAGTCGCTTTCGCGGTACGAGAGCTCGGAACGCTTCTTGGCGTCGGGATCCGTCAGCTGGGGCACGCGAATGTCGGGCTCGATCCCGCCTTCCTGCACCGAGCGGCCACTCGGCGTGAAATAGCGCGCGGTGGTGAGCTTGACGGCATGGGTCTTGTCGAGCCGGATCATCGATTGGACGCTGCCTTTGCCGAAACTGCGTTCGCCCATGATCACCGCGCGGTGCTGGTCCTGCAGGGCGCCGGCGACGATCTCCGAGGCCGAGGCCGAACCGGCGTCGATCAGCACGAGCAGCGGCAGGCCTTTGGCGGCATCTCCGGGGAACACGGTCTCGGCACGATAGTAGGCGTTCTCCGACGACACGCGGCCGCGCTGCGAGACGATGTCGCCCTGGGTCAGGAACAGGTCCGACAGCGCCACGGCCTCGTCGAGCGCGCCGCCCGGGTTCGAGCGCAAGTCGAGAACCAGGCCGGTGAGCTTTCCACCCGACTGGCGCCGCAAGTCCTGGATCGCGCTGGCGACCTCGGTCCCGACGTTGCGCGAGAACTCGTTGACCGAGATCACCCCGACCGTGCCGTCGAGCTTGGAAGTGACCGGAGCCAGGTCGATCACCCCGCGGGTCACGGTGACGTCGAACGGCTCGTCGCGGCCCGGGCGGAAGATCGTCAGGCGGATCTTCGTGCCCGCCTCGCCGCGCATTTGCGCGACCGCGTCGTCGAGGTTGCCGCCGTAGATCAGCTTGCCGTCGAGGTGGGTGATGTAGTCGCCGGCCTTCAGCCCGACCTTCTCGGCCGGGCTGCCGCGCATTGGGGAGACCACCTTGACCGCATTGTCGTCCATCACGACGCTGAGGCCGAGGCCCGAGTAGCTGCCGTCGATCATCGTATCGAGGCGCTCGAGGCTGGCCCCCTCAAGGTAGTTGCTGTGCGGGTCGAGGCTCGCCAGCATGCCGTCGATCGCGCCCTTGATCAGCTTGTCGTCATCGGTCTGGTCGACGTAGTCGGCCTTGATCAGCTGATAGACGGTGAACAGTCGTCCGAACTGCGGGGCGACGCGACCGTCGACGGCGGCCAGTCCCGCGGTCGTCGCCGGGAGCAGAGCGACTGCGCTGAGCAGCAACGCGGCGCGGCTGAGGGAGGCGAACTTGGCGGGCATGCGAAGCCTTTCGCGTGGAGAGCTTGGACAGGAGTCTTGCGGCGAATCTAATGCGCCGCGGGTCTTAACGCCAGATGGCCGTTAGCTCGCGACGGCATCGAGTGGATTTACGGGAATGCCCTGACGGCGCAGCTCGAGTGTGACCACCGGGCGTCCCGGCCCGACGCTGCCGAGCGGCGAACCGGCGACGAGGCTGTCGCCGACCCGCACCTGGAGCTGGGACAGCCCGGTGACCAGCGACGTCCACCCGTCGGCGTGTTCGAGAATGACGATCATCCCATAGCCGCGATAGGGCCCGGCGAACGCCACCCGGCCGGCCGCCGGGGCGACGGCGATCGCGCCAGGCCGCGCGGCGATGGCGATCCCGCGCGAGCGCGGCTGGCCCGGCCCGGCGTCGCCGAAGCCGCTTACCAGGCGGCCAAGCAGGGGTAGCTGGTAAGCACCAAGCCCCGCGGCCTCGCTTGCCGGCGCGGCGTTCGCAATGACTTGCGAATCCTCCGGGCGCGCAGGCCGGAGCACCGGTCCCGGCAGCCGGGCGAGGGCATCGCGGCGGCTGGCGGCTTCGTCGAGCCGGGCCGCCAGCGCACCGAGGTCGCGCGCCTGCTCGGCCAGCGCCAGCGCCCGTTCGGCTTCGCGATCGGCGGTGCCGCTGGCGTCGCGCGCGGCGAGCCGCTGGCGGGTCTCGATCGCCGCCAGTGCCTGACGCCGGTCGGCGAGCCGGCCGTGCTCGTCGCTGAGCACCTGCTGCGTCCGGTCCGCCTGCTGCTGCAGCGCGCGGTAGCGGGCGAGCTCCCCACGCAGCGCCGCCGTACGCCGTGCCACCTGGGGAAGCATCGTCGCCAACAAAGCCCGCAAGTGCATAGCATCGGTCACCGAGCCGGGGCGGAGAACTGCCAGCGCCAGCGGCCGGCGGGCCAGCAGCTGCAGCGCCGCCGTCAAGCGAACCAGCGGCCGCTGGCGTTCGGCAAGGGTCGCGCGCACTTCCTCCTGCTGGGCGGCGATCAGCCGCAGCTGGGCTTCGCCGGCGGCGATTTGCGCCTCGGTCTCCTGAATTCGGGCGGCGACCGCCGCGGATTCGGCGACGGTCCGATCCACCGCGGCATTAACCCGGCTCGCCGCTGCCTCGAGCCGGCTGCCGCGCGCCGCCGCCGCCGCCGCCTGCGCGCGCGCTTCGGTGAGCGCCCGCCGGCTTTCAGCGACATCGGCGATTTGCGCCTGCTGCTGGCCAAAAGCGGCGCCGGCGAACGCCAAGGCCGCGAGGGTGCAAGCGAACGCCACGAGCGCCACCGAGGGAACCATGCTGCCGCTGAGCTTTGACGTCATGATGCAGCACTAACCCGATCGGTGGTACGGATGGCCAGCGAGAATGCTGGTCGCGCGCCACAGCTGCTCGGCAAGCATCCCCCGCGCGAGCAGGTGCGGCCAGGTCATCGCCCCGAAGCCGAGCAGGAGGTCGGCCGCAGCCCGCGCCGCTTCGCCGTGCCCGTCCGCCGCGCCGATCACGAACCGCACTTCACGCACGCCCTCGTCGCGCCACCGGCCGAGCAAGCCGGCGAACTCCTCGGACCCGAGCTGGCGGCCACGTTCATCGAGCAGGACGGTTCGCGCGGGCGTCAGCGGCGGCGGCAAGGTGCCGCCGGCTTCGGGCAATTCGGTCAATTTGATCGGCCAGATAATCCGCTTGGCGTAGCGCGAGACGAGCTCGGCCTCGGGCGTGCGCCCGATCTTGCCGCGGGCGATCAGATGGAGGAGCATCTGGCGATCAGGTCCGCTCGCCAGTCCCTCGGCGGCAGCGCGCTTGCGGCGTCGGGCGCGGTGTCAGGCCGCAGCGGGCGGGGCGTCGCCGAAAGCCCACATCCGCTCGAGATTGTAGAAGCTGCGCACCTCGGGACGGAACAAGTGGACGACCACGTCGCCGGCATCGAGCAACACCCAGTCGGCCGCGGGTAGCCCCTCGATCCGGGCCGAACCGAACCCGGCCGCCTTGATCCGCTCGGCCAGCTTCTGGGCCATCGCCGTGACCTGGCGCGACGAGCGGCCAGAGGCGATCACCATATGGTCGGCGATCGCCGTTTTGCCTTCGAGCGGGATGGAAACGAGGTCCTGCGCCTGATCGTCGTCCAGCGAGGTGAGGACGAGCGCATGCAGTGAGCCGGGCTCCGCGGGCGGGAGCGGCGCGGCGGCGCCGGCGTGGGCCGCCGGCTGGATCGAAGAAGGGCTCATGTAGGTCGGTTCGGCTCCTTTCGATGGGCAATATGGGAGTACGCGCGGCTCATGCCACGGGTTCCGCGACGATGCGGTGCGTCAGCTGGTCGCGCAACGTGCGGCCGGTGTGACGCTCCGCCCAATCGGGATCGGCCCGGCGGATCACCGTGGCCGAGCGCGGATCGGGATCGAAGCGCAGGATGACCAGCGCGGGGGCACTCCACTCTGCCCGGTTGCGGAATCTGGTGGCGCTGATGCGGTAGCGGCGCAACCAGGCCATCGCGGGGCTCGCGAGGGCGGCGCCGTCATAGCCCGGCCGGCCAATCACCGCAATCGGCACGAGTCGCGCGATCCCCCGCCAATCGTGCCAACGGTGGAACTGCGCGAGATTGTCGGAGCCCATCAGCCAGACGAAGCGACGCCTTGGGAAGCGGCGGACCAGTGCCCGCAGGGTGTCGACCGTGTAGCGCGTGCCGAGCTCGCGCTCGATCGCGCTGACCCGGATCGGCGCGCGGCGCGCCAGGGCGCGCGCGGAGGCGAGGCGCGCGGCGAGTGGCGCCATGCCGACAACCGGCTTGAGCGGATTGCCCGGCGATACCAGCCACCACACCTGATCGAGACCCAGCGCAGCCCGCGCCAGCAGGCTGATTCGCCGGTGCGCGCCATGCGCCGGGTTGAAGCTGCCGCCGAGCAGCCCGGTGGGCGTTCGGCCCCGTCTCATTCCGGGCGGCGGCGAGGCGAAACCTTAGTGTCGCGGTAGCTGCCCTGCGTGTCGAGCATCCACCCGGGATACTCGCGTGGCAAAGCCGAGAGCCGGTCGAGCATGGCCAGATCGTTCGCGCTCAGCGTCACGTCGCACGCGGCAATGTTGTCGGCGAGCTGGTCGGCGCGCTTGGCGCCGACGATCACGGTCGAGACCACGTCTTGGTAAAGCAGCCAGGCGAGCGCGATCCGGGCGATGCTCACCCCCCGCGCCTCGGCCATCGGCGCCATCGCCTCGATCACGGCATAGGCACGGTCCTGATCGACCGGGGGAAAGTCGAACTTGACGCGGCGGCCCTCGGAGTTGTCGCTGCTGCCGCGGTACTTGCCCGAGAGCAGCCCGCCGGCGAGCGGGCTCCACACCATCAGCCCCAGACCTTCGCTTTTGAGCAGCGGCACCAGCTCGCGCTCCAGGTCGCGCCCGGCGACTGTATAATAGGCCTGGAGCGAGACGAACTTCTCGAGCCCCAAGCGCTCGCTGATGCCCAGCGCCTTCATGATCTGCCAGGCCTGCCAGTTAGACACGCCGATATAGCGCGCCCGCCCGGAGCGCACGATATCGTCGAGCGCACGTAAGGCCTCGTCGATCGGAGTCTGCGAATCCCAGCCGTGGATCTGATAAAGATCGACATAATCGGTGCCGAGCCGGGCGAGGCTCGCGTCGATCTGCTCGAGCAAGTGCTTGCGGCTCATCCCCGCATCGTTGGGCCCGTCGCCCATCGAACCCATCGCCTTGGTGGCGAGGACCAGCTCCGAGCGCGGGAGTCCGAGCGCATGAATCGCGCCGCCGGTGAACTCCTCCGATTGGCCGAGGCTGTAGACGTTGGCCGTGTCGATGAAATTGATTCCGGCGTCGACCGCCTGCCGGACCAGCGCCGAGCTCGCCTCCTGATCGAGCCCGGCGATCACGCCGAACCGCGACGGCTTGGTGCCGAAGGTCATCGCTCCCAGGCACAGCTCGGAAACGATCAGGCCCGACGAGCCGAGGCGATTATAGCGCATGGGGGCTCCTTTCGCCGGGCAAGCTAGTGTGGCGATACGCGAGCGCAATCCTCCCCAGTCGCGGAGAGGAATTGAGCAGCTACGGCCGCACCTGACCGGCGCCGCGGACTTGCCACTTGTAAGTGGTCAGCCCTTCGAGCGCGACCGGGCCGCGGGCGTGGAGGCGCCCGGTGGCGATGCCGATCTCTGCGCCGAGGCCAAATTCGCCCCCGTCGGCGAATTGGGTCGAGGCGTTGACCATGACGATCGCCGAGTCGACCTCGTTCAGGAACCGCTCGGCCGCGGTATCGTCGCCGGTGACGATCGCGTCGGTGTGGTCAGAGGAATGCCGGGCGATGTGATCGAGCGCGTCGTCGAGTCCATCGACGACCGCGACCGAAAGGACCGCGTCGAGGTACTCGGTGTCCCAGTCCTCGGCGCTGGCGGGCTGGATCCGAGGGTCGATGGCCTGGGCGCGTGGATCGCCGCGCAGTTCGCAGCCGGCATCGAGCAGCGCTTCGACCACCCCGTGCGGATCGGGGAAAGTCGCGTCGATCAGCAGCGTCTCCATCGCCCCGCAAATGCCGGTGCGCCGCATCTTGGCGTTGAGCGCGATCGACCTCGCCATCGCCGGATCGGCGGAATGGTGGATGAAGGTGTGGCAGATGCCGTCGAGATGGGCGAGGACCGGCACCCGGGCATCGGCCTGGACCCGGGCGACCAGGCTCTTGCCACCGCGCGGCACGATCATGTCGATCAGCCCGGCGGCGGTGAGCATCGCGCCGACCACCGCGCGATCCTGGCTGGGCACGAGCTGCACCGCTGCTTCGGGAACACCTCTCGAGGTCAGCCCGCGAACCAGCGCCGCATGGATCGCCCGATTCGAACCGACTGCTTCGCTGCCCCCGCGCAGAAGCACGGCGTTGCCCGAGCGCAGGCACAGCGCGGCGGCATCGGCGGTGACGTTCGGGCGGCTCTCGTAAATGATCCCGATCAAGCCGATCGGCACGCGGACGCGGCTCAGGCGCAGCCCGTTCGGGCGCTCGGTCGCGTCGATCACCTGGCCGACCGGATCGGCGAGGCTCGCCACCTGCTCGACCGCGGCGGCGATCCCGGCGAGACGAGCGGGGTCGAGCTTGAGGCGATCGAGCATCGCCGGGGTCAGGCCGTTGGCTGCGCCGGTCGCGAGGTCCTTGGCGTTGGCTGCGAGAATCTCGGCCTCGGCGGCGCGCAATTCGCTTGCGGCGGCGCGCAGGGCATCGGCTTTCTCGCCGCCACTCATGCGCGCGAGGCCAGCCTGGGCGGCGCGACCGGCGGCGGCGAGGGCGGCGACGAGAGCGTCGGGCGAGGTGGCAGTTTCGGCGGCGGCGAAGGCGGCGGTGGACATGGCGGGCGCCTTACCACCCGCCGCGGAGCTTGTCAGCGCCAACGGTACCGCTCCGAGTCGCGACTGGGTGGATCACCGATTCGCTCAAAAACAAGCGTTTTGGTAAGCGATCCGTTCACCAAATGAACGTCTCGCCGCACTGCAGCATCGCTTCACCCCGAGTCCGCCCCTCGAGATTCGCCACCCCCCGCCCCCGCTGCTAGCGGCCCGCCCGGGTCGCCAAACTGCGAATTGGGGTCAAGTTTTGAGAGTTTCTTCCGGCGACGGGCCGCGTGCCCGCCAGCGGGGCTGGTTTCCTAAGCGCGAGCTCATCGTTCGTTCGCGCGGCCAGGTTCGGTTCGTCACGATCACCAGCCGCGTCCAGGCGA
>JAEKKO010000202.1 GCA_019510335.1 Novosphingobium sp.
AGCAGATCGTGACGGGCGGCTGCCAATCCTATCTCGTCGCGTGCGAGGCCAGCCGCGCCGCGGTGCTGATCGATCCCGAGCTGTCGCAGATCGACCGCTACCTCGGCCTCGCCCACCAGCAGGGCGTGACCATCCGCTACCTCGTCGACACGCACACCCACGCCGATCACTTCAGCGCCAGTCACCGGCTCGGCCGCGACCTCGGTGTTCCGGTCGTCATGCACCGGCTCGGTCCCGCGCCGTTCGCCGACTTGCGCCTCGACGACGGCGACATGCTGATCGTCGGCGAGCTTCGCCTGAAAGCGCTGCACACGCCCGGGCATACGCGGGATTCGATGTGCCTGGCCGTCGCCGACCGGGTGTTCACCGGCGACACCCTGCTGATCGGCGGGACCGGACGGACTGACCTGCCGACTGGCGACCCGCACGAGCTGCACGAAAGCCTGTTCGCCAAGCTGCTCAAGCTGCCGGCGGAAACGCTGGTCTTTCCCGCACACGACTACAAGGGCCGGGCGCACTCGACGATCGGCGCCGAGATCGCCGGGAACCCGCGCCTGCAGAAGACCGAGCGCAGCGCCTTCGTGGTGATGATGCAGCAGCTCGACCTCGCTGCGCCGACGCATCTGACCGAGGCGCTGCGTACCAACATGAGCGGCGGGCGCACGATCAGCCAGTTGCTCGCGGAGGCCGCGGCGAAAGTGCCGTTCCTGTCGCTGGCCGAGTTGAGCGAGCGCATCGGCAGCAACAGCCGCGACCTGATCGTCCTCGACGTGCGCGAGAAGGATGCCTTCGCCGCCGGTCACGTCCCCGGCGCGATCCACCTGCCGCGCGGCCAGCTCGAATTGCGGATCAACGAGGCGCTGCCCGACCCGACCCAGCGGATCGTCACCTGCTGCGAATTCGGCAAGATCTCGACGCTGGCCGCCGCGACCTTGCGCGACCTCGGCTATGTCCGCGCCACCGCGCTCGATGGCGGGATGAAGGCATGGTCGGAAGCCGGCTACGCGGTCGAGCACTGACCGCCGCATGGAGGTCGGATTCGTCGGACTGGGGCGGATGGGCGGCAACATGGTCCGCCGGCTGGCGCGGTCCGGTCATCGCTGCCACATGTTCAGCCTCGATGCCGCCGAGCGTGCGGCGCTCGCGGAAGAAACCGGCGCGGTGCCCTGCGACAGTCTTGAGGCGCTCGCCGCGGGGCTGACGGCGCCGCGGATCATCTGGCTGATGGTCCCGGCCGGGGCGCCGACCCAGGCGGTGATCGATACGCTGGTCCCCCACCTCGCGCCCGGCGACACGCTGATCGACGGCGGCAACTCGCAATTCAAGGACAGCATTGCCCGCTTCGCCGCGCTCGCTGACGAGGGCATCGCGTTCGTCGATTGCGGGACCAGCGGCGGGCTGTTCGGGCTCGACCGCGGCTACTCGCTGATGATCGGCGGGGCGGACGAAGCAGTCGCCCGCGCCGAGCCGATCTTCGCCGCGCTGGCGCCGGGGATCGAAACGGCGGCGCGGACCGCCGCCCGGGTGGGCGGGCCCGAGGCCCCGGGCGAGCAGGGCTGGCTCCATTGTGGTCCGGCCGGCTCCGGCCACTACGTCAAGATGGTCCACAACGGCATCGAGTACGGGATCATGCAGGCGTATGCCGAAGGCTTCGCGGTGATGGCCAGCGCCGCCCGGCCGGAGATGGCCGAGGAACGCCGTTACGTGCTCGACCTCGCCGGCATCGCGGAAGTGTGGCGCCGCGGCAGCGTGATCTCGTCGTGGCTGCTCGATCTCGGCGCCGACGCGCTGGCCGATGACCCGTCGCTCGAGCACTACAGCGCCCGCGTCGCCGACAGCGGCGAGGGCCGCTGGACCGTTCACACCGCGATCGAACAGGGGGTCAGCGTCGACGTGCTGGCGAGCGCGCTGTTCGCCCGCTTCCGCAGCCACGACGATGCCGACGTGGCCGACCGCCTGCTCTCGGCGCTGCGCTACAAGTTCGGCGGGCATGCCGGGGTGCCGCCGATCCACGACCCGGCCGCGGCCTGAGCCCCGGAAAAGCAAACGCCGCACGTCCAGGTGGACGCGCGGCGCAGGTTTGCCCGAGGGCGTGTCGATTACATCTTCTTGGCGGGCGCGCTCTTGGCCGCGGCCGGAGCAGTGGCGGTGCCGGCTGCCTTGGCCGCGTGGTGCTTGGCATGATGCCGCATCTTGTGATGCTTGCCCTTGTGGTGCTTGGCATGGTGCTTGGGGTGGTGCTTCCCGTGGTGGCGCATCATCATATGGCCACCGCCGCCGCCCTCACGCTGGACGCAGTGATCGGTGATGGTCGCCGAACAGGTCGGCAGGTTCGTATCGGCCGGCGCTGGCGCCGCCGCGGTCGTGTCTTGGGCGGCCGGTGCGGGTGTTGCGGCGGTGGTCTGCTGCTGGGCGAGCGCCGGGCTGGCGAGAGCCAGCGCAGCGCCGAGGCCTGCCGTCACGAGCAGGCGGGCGGAAACGGCTATTTTCATGCGTCTCTCCTTTGAGCAGTGGATGGCCGAGGGTCTCCGCGCGATCCGGCTGAATACGTCTCGATGAAAGGTAAATTCCCCCCTGTGGCCGCAGCCATAACGCGCGACGCGCGGCTTCGATCCGGCGCGGATACTTGATTACCCTATTTTAATATTGCGCCAAGAGCATTCGTCGAGGTGCGGCGGCGCGGCAAAGCCGTTGACCTAATAGGTGCCGAGCGCCGCGCGGAAAGCCATTTGGATTTGCGCGATCGTCATCGCCGCGCTTTGGTCGCCCTTGAGCAGTCGCCCGGCGATGGCGCCGATCTGATCGAGTTGAAGGCCGCGATCGATCACGTCGGCGTAGCCACTGACGTTGCCGCCGACCTCCTTCATGCGCCGGCCGAGCTCGAGCGCCAGGCTCGTGAACGTCATCAGGCCGCGCCGGAACAAGTTCACGTCGAAGTCGAACAAGTCGCCTTGGTATTTCGGATCGATTCCCTGCGCGCGGGCCTTGGACGCGAACGAATCGAGGGATTCCATCAGCCCCGGCCAGAGGATCGTCTCGATGTCGGAGATCGCATTCTTGCGACCCTGCTCGGACAAGCCGTTCTTGTTGATCTCGGCGATCAGCATCCCCTTGTATGTTTCGAGCCCATCCCGGATCACCTGCTTGATCACCAGCAGCGGCGGAGTCAGGCCGGGCATTGGCGGCTTGTCGTAGCGCAGCACGTATGGCGGCGCATTTCCGGCAGTGTAGCGCCACCCGAGCGCGGCCGCGGTCTCCCGCCCGACCACGCCGTCGGGCTTGAGGCGCCGCTTGAGCTGAAATGCCGCCAACGCCGCCTGAGTGCTCTTGCCGAAGCGCCCGTCGAGCCGCAATTCGGGGGCGACGCGCTCCGTGTTCAGCCTCAGTTGCAGGGCGAGGACGGGCCGGCCAGCGGACCCGAGGCACAACGGCTGGGCGAGCGATTCGGCGGGAGCGGCCATGGCGGTCCCCGGTCCTTGGTGGGCGCCGACCCTACCGGTCACGCCGGATCGAAGCAAGCGAGGCGCCGCTGGACGCACGCGCCGCCGGCCGCTAACGTCCGTCCTCCCCGGGGAGCCTGCCGTGGCTGAGAGGTGTGGGTGGCGCCGCACGACCCGTCGAACCTGAACCCGTTAGGACGGGCGGAGGGAGTGGGCCGCAGCGCCTGAGCTTGCGCATCCGCTCTCTCGCCTGGCCGAGCGCATCGGACGGAGAATGGCGACGATGGACCCCTCGCTCGTGCCGGCCTGGACCAGCCTGTTTCTTGGTCTGTTCGCCTTCTGCGCCGGGATCGGCGAGCTGCGCGCGCGCGGCCACTGGCAGAAGATGGTCGAGGAGCTGGCCGCCTCGCCCGCGCTGCAGATCATCGTCGCCATGGTCGAGCTGTTCCTTGGCGCGGTCGTCTACCTCGCCAATCCCTGGGCCGGGGCCGAGTGGCTGTCGCGCGCGATGCACGTGATCGGCGGACTGATGGCGCTCGAGGCGCTGGTCGTGCTCGCCGCGCCCGACCTCTACCTGTCGTTCTGGCTGCGCCGCTTCGGCCCGCTCGGGCGCGCCTGGGCGTGGCTCTCGATGCTCTTCGGCGTGGTCCTGATCGCCGTCGCCGTTCTCCGCTTCTGAACCCTCTCAACCGACCTCGTAGAAAGTGATCCAAGACATGGCCGACATCAATTCCAGGCTCGAAATCGGCGTTACCACCGGGCCAATCCGCGGCTCGAGCAAGGTCCACGTCGGCCCGTTGCGGGTAGCAATGCGCGAGATCGCGCTCGAGCCGTCGAGCGGTGAGCCGCCGGTGCGGGTCTACGACACCTCGGGCCCCTACACTGATCCGGCCGCGGCGATCGACATCGCCGCCGGCCTGCCCGAGCTGCGCAGCGCCTGGATCCGCGGCCGCGGCGACGTGGTCGAAGTGACCCAGCGCGAAGTCCGCCCCGAGGACAACGGCCAGCTCGGCCCCGACCGCTCGGGCGGCGTGCCGCCCTTCCCCGCCGTGCGCCGTACCGTGCTGCGCGCCCGGCCCGGCTACAACGTCAGCCAGATGCACTACGCGCGCCAGGGCATCGTCACGCCGGAGATGGAATACGTCGCCGTTCGGGAAAACGTCGGCCGCGAAGCGCTCAGGGAAGCGGCGGCGCGCGACGGCCAGGACTGGGGCGCGAGCATCCCCGACCACGTCACCCCCGAGTTCGTCCGCGACGAGGTCGCCCGCGGCCGCGCAATCATCCCCAGCAACATCAACCACCCGGAAAGCGAGCCGATGGCGATCGGCCGCAACTTCCTGGTCAAGATCAACGCCAACATCGGCAACTCGGCGGTTGCCAGCGACGTCGCTTCCGAAGTCGACAAGATGGTCTGGTCGATCCGCTGGGGCGCCGACACGGTGATGGACCTCTCGACGGGGCGCAACATTCACGACACCCGCGAGTGGATCGTGCGCAACAGCCCCGTGCCGATCGGCACCGTGCCGATCTACCAGGCGCTCGAGAAAGTCGGCGGCGTGGCCGAGGACCTCACCTGGGAGATCTTCCGCGATACTTTGATCGAGCAGGCCGAGCAGGGCGTCGACTACTTCACGATCCACGCCGGGGTGCGCCTGCCCTACATCCCGATGACGGCCAAGCGCGTCACCGGGATCGTCAGCCGCGGCGGCTCGATCATGGCCAAGTGGTGCCTCGCCCATCACAAGGAATCGTTCCTCTACGAGCGCTTCGACGAGATCAGCGAGATCATGAAAGCCTACGACATCGCCTATTCGCTGGGCGACGGGCTGCGCCCCGGATCGATCGCCGACGCCAACGACGAGGCCCAGTTCGCCGAGCTCTACACCCTCGGCGAGCTGACCAAGCGGGCCTGGGCGCAGGACGTCCAGGTGATGATCGAGGGCCCCGGCCATGTGCCGATGCACAAGATCAAGCAGAACATGGACAAGCAGCTCGCCGCCTGCGGCGAGGCGCCGTTCTACACGCTAGGGCCGCTCGTCACCGACATCGCGCCCGGCTACGACCACATCACCAGCGGGATCGGCGCGGCGATGATCGGCTGGTTCGGCACGGCGATGCTCTGCTACGTCACGCCGAAGGAGCACCTCGGCCTGCCCGACCGCGACGACGTCAAGGTCGGCGTGGTCACCTACAAGCTCGCCGCCCATGCCGCGGATTTGGCCAAAGGCCACCCCGCCGCCAAGCTCCGCGACGATGCGCTGAGCCGGGCGCGCTTCGAGTTCCGCTGGCGCGACCAGTTCAACCTCTCGCTCGACCCCGACACCGCCGAGCAATACCACGACCAGACGCTGCCGGCGGAAGGGGCGAAGACCGCGCACTTCTGCAGCATGTGCGGACCGAAGTTCTGCTCCATGAAGATCACGCAAGAAGTGCGCGAGTTCGCGGCGAAGCAGAATGCAGGGGTGGAGACGTTCGTTGCGGCGGAGCCGGAGCTAGCGGAAGCCGGGATGGCGGAGATGAGCGAGAGGTTCCGCGAGGTGGGCTCGGAGCTTTACGTCGGCGCCGGTGGGCGCGAGCACGATTGACTGTAAGCCGCTGGTTGACAGCCGCGCTGTCAGCCGTTAGCTTACACCCGTGATCCGCTCGTTCCGCAGCAAGGCCCTGCGCCGGTTCGCGGAGCAGGGCGATGCAGCGAAACTGAGCGTGCCCAATGTGCGCCGAGTGGAAGCCATTCTGTTCCGGCTTGAGGCGGCGACCCGTGCCGAGCAGATGGAAGCGCCTGGTCTTCGCCTTCATCCGCTCAAGGGTAGAGACAAGGGCCGCTTCGCCGTCGATGCTTCGGGCAACTGGCGAGTTACGTTCGGATGGGACGGCAAGGACGCCGTCGATGTCGATCTAGAGGATTACCACTGATGAGCAATCCACTCCTGAAGGGCTTGCGGCCGGTCCATCCCGGCGAGATGCTGCGTGAGGACATTCTGCCGGCGGTGGGAAAGCCCAAGGCAGAGATCGCTCGGCTGCTCGGCATTTCGCGACAGACGCTCTACGACATCCTCAACGAAAAGCAGCCGATCACGGCCGCGATGGCACTGCGCCTGGGGAAGCTTTTCGGTGACGGAGCCGAAATCTGGCTCAACATGCAGCGCAACTACGACCTGAAGCTCGCCGAACGCGAGCTGGGTGACAAGCTCGACGCGATCCCGCGGCTGGAGGCGGCGTAACGCGGGGGTGGAGACGTTCGTGGCCGCGAAGGACGCGGAAGCAGGAATCGGGGAGATGAGCGGGGAGGTTTCGGGAGGTTGGCAGCGACCTATATGTGGGCGCGGACGGCCGCGAGCATGGTTAGCGGGTCGCTTCGGATCTTGGTCCGAAGTGGCGCAATGTGCTTGGCAAACCCTTGCGTAAACTGTGGTCCTCTTTCGCCCTACTCGCCCGCGACCGGGAATGTCATCTGGGGCGCTTTGGGCTATGCCCCGCACGAACACCCCAACCATCGCGGAGCCGTCCATGCCCAACCCCGCATCCACCGACTGGCGCACCGCCGTCCTCGACCGCGTCCGCAACCTGATCCGCCAGGCCGATCCGGCGATCAGCGAGAGCCGCAAGTGGGCCAAGGCCTCGAACCCCGAGGGAGTGCCGACGTGGGAGCGCGGGGGGATCGTCTGCACGG
>JAEKKO010000015.1 GCA_019510335.1 Novosphingobium sp.
TTGGCGCCGCGAGCGCGCATTTCGCTAAACGCCTCGTGGCCCGGCGTGTCGAGGAAGGTGATCTTCGATTTGTCGGGTAGGCTCACCTGATAGGCGCCGATATGCTGGGTAATGCCGCCGGCCTCATGCGCGACGACGTCGGCGCCGCGGATCGCGTCGAGCAGCGACGTCTTGCCGTGGTCGACGTGACCCATGATGGTCACGACCGGCGGACGGCTCTTCAGCGTCTCGGGCGCGTCGACGTCCTCTGAGCTGTCGATATCAACGTCGCTCTCACTGACGCGCTTGATGCGGTGCCCGAATTCGGTGACCAGCAGCTCGGCGGTGTCCTGATCGATGGTCTGGGTCAGGGTGACGGGACTGCCCATTTTGAAGAGCGCTTTGACGAGGTCCGCACCGCGCTCGGCCATGCGGTTGGCGAGCTCCTGGACAGTGATCGCTTCGGGAACGACCACGTCGCGGACCTGCTTGGCCGACGGGCCGACCTCCATATGGTGGCGCTTTTCCTTCTCGCGGGCGCGGCGGAGCGCGGCGAGCGAGCGGGCGCGGCTGTCGTCCTCGTCGGACAGGGCGCGGGTGACGGTGAGCTTGCCGCGATGGCGCTGCTCGTCGCCGCGGCCGCGGCTCGGGCGGGCAGGCTCGGGACGGCGCGGAGCCTGGGTGTGGCCTCCTGGACGACGAGCGACAGTGCGCTCTTCCGCGTCCTCGACGACCGGAGCTGCGACTTCCGGAGCCGCAGGGGCTTCGGCGGCACGCTTTGCTTCTTCCTCAGCCTTCAGACGCGCTTCTTCGGCAGCAGCTTCCTCGGCCTTGCGATTCTCATCGGCGCGGCGGCGTTCGTCCTCGCTCTGCGCGCTGCGGACGCGCTCTTCGCGTCGGCGCGCTTCTTCGAGCGAGGCAAGGCGAGCTTCCTCGGCCTCCCGCAGCAGCTTCGTCTGCAGCTCCTTGCGGATAGTGATGTCATCCTGCGGCGATGTACGCGCCGCCGGAGCGGGCGCGGCCGGTTTCGGCGCCGGCTTGGGCGCTTCGGCGACGGGCGCGGGCTTGGGTGCCTCGGGCGGCGGAGCTTCGCCTGGGCGGCCCAGGATGCGCCGCTTCTTGACCTCGACGACCACCGTATTGGAGCGGCCGTGGCTGAAGCTCTGTTTGACCTTGCCGGTCTCGACCGTGCGCTTGAGGCCCAGCGGCGGCCGGGTGCCAAGCTTCGGTTTTTCGGTCTGGTCTGCCATTCTATTCCTTCGTCAAATCTTTTTCAGCCGAGCCGTCCCCCAAGGCGGGTTCTCCGCCTTCCGGACCACGATCGGGGCCAGTGAATGCCCGCCAACGCTTGAGCGCGTGGTGAACACGCGAAGCGGCGGCGGGATCGGTCAGGGCGACGTGTACCACATTCTCGCGCCCAAGTGCCATCGACAAGATAGTGCGTGGGAGCGGGAATATCACCCCCTGAGGGCCTCCCCCGCCGACACGCCAGGCCTGGTCGAGCTTCTTGCTCCCGTCCTCGCCCGCGTCGGCGGCGTGGATCAGCATCGCGACTTTGCCGGAGCGGGCGGCATTCTCGATCCGGTCGGTGCCGTTGACGAGGTTCCCCGATCGCGCCTCCATGCCGAGCCGGTCGAGCGTGTACTGCCGAAGAGCCGCCTCGGTCCGCTCGCCAAGATCGGTGGGCACCTTCACATCGCTCGTTTTGAACGCGCGCTGGAGGGCGGCTTTGAGCTTGCCCTTGGCGTTGGCGGTGTCGAGCTCCGCGCGAGTGACGCCGACCCATGCGCCGCGCCCAGGCGCCCGAGCGCGGACGTCGGGCGCAACTTCGCCGTCGGGCGAGAGCGCGAGCCGGATCAGCTCCTCCTTTGGCGCCGTGCGCCGCGAGAGGATGCAGGTGCGCTCCGGAACGTGCGCTTCTAGTTGATCATTGCTCCTCGCCCGCAACCGCGTCCTCCTCGGTTGCCGGCGCGGTGGATTCCTCCGCGAACCAGTGGGCGCGGGCGGCCATGATGATCTCGTTGCCCTGCTCTTCGGTCAGGCCATATTCGGCGAGAATCCCGCCCTTGTCCTCCGGGCGATTGCTCGGCTCGCGCTGGCGGCGCTGCTCGGGCCGCTTCTTCTGGACCAGCTCGTCGGTGGCGAGGTCGGCGAGGTCATCGAGCGTTTTGATCCCCGCTTTGCCCAGCGTGACAAGCATCTGCTCGGTGAGGTGCGGCATCTCGGCCAGCGCATCGTCGACACCAAGAGCCCGGCGCTCTTCGCGAGACGCGGCCTCACGGCGCTCGAGCGCTTCCGTCGCCCGGTTCTGGAGCTCGGCGGCAATGTCGTCGTCGAGGCCCTCGATCGAGGCGATTTCGTCGACCGGGACGTAGGCC
This sequence comes from Novosphingobium sp., assembly GCA_019510335.1. Lineage (GTDB taxonomy): Bacteria > Pseudomonadota > Alphaproteobacteria > Sphingomonadales > Sphingomonadaceae > Novosphingobium. Next base: position 2,358 of record JAEKKO010000015.1, read on the forward strand.
ACTTCCTCGAGGCTGGTGAAGCCTTCGGCCACCAGCAACTGCGACAGGGTCTCGTCGACGTCGAGCTCGTTCTGGAACAGGGACGAGCGTTCGACGAACTCGCGCTGGCGCTTCTCGCTCGCATCGGCCTCGGTCAGAATGTCGATCTGCGAGGCGGTCAGCTGCGAGGCGAGGCGCACGTTCTGTCCGCGCCGGCCAATGGCGAGGCTGAGCTGGTCGTCGGGGACCACCACTTCAATGCGGCTCTCTTCCTCGTCGATGACGACGCGGCTGACGGTCGCCGGCTGGAGCGCGTTAACGACGAAAGTCGCGAGGTCCTGGCTCCAGGGGATGATGTCGATCTTTTCGCCCTGCAGCTCCTGTACGACCGCCTGGACCCGGCTGCCCTTCATGCCGACGCAGGCGCCGACCGGATCGATCGAGCTGTCGTGGCTGATGACGCCGATCTTGGCGCGGCTGCCCGGGTCGCGGGCGGCGGCCTTGATCTCGATGATGCCGTCGTAAATCTCGGGCACTTCCTGTGCGAACAGCTTCTTCATGAAGTCGGGATGGGCACGGGAGAGGAAGATCTGCGGCCCGCGCGCTTCGCGGCGGACCGACATAATCAGTGAGCGGATACGATCGCCGACGCGCACCATCTCGCGCGGGATCTGTTGATCGCGGCGAATGACGCCCTCGGCGCGGCCGAGGTCCACGACAACGTGGCCGAATTCGACGCGCTTGACGACGCCGGTGATGACCTCGCTGACGCGGTCCTTGAACTCCTCATACTGGCGCTCGCGCTCGGCATCGCGGACCTTCTGAAAAATCACCTGCTTGGCAGCCTGGGCGGCGATGCGGCCGAACTCAATCGGCGGCAGCGGATCGACGATGAAGTCGCCGAGACTCGCGCCCTTCTGCAGCTTCTGCGCGCGGTCAAGATCGACTTGCTTGAAGTGATCCTCGGGCTCCTCGACCACTTCGAGCACGCGCCACAGGCGCAGGTCGCCGGTTTCGGCGTCGAGCTTGGCGCGGATGTCGTTCTCGGCGCCGTAGCGGGCGCGGGCGGCACGCTGAATGGCGTCCTCCATCGCCTCGATGACGATGCCCTTGTCGATCAGCTTCTCGCGGGCGACCGCGTCGGCGATCGCGATCAGCTCGGCCTTGTTGGCGCTGACGGCAGCGGGTGCGGTGGCCATTGGTACTTATTCCTCTACGGTCTGAATTTGATCGGCGCCCTCGGTGCTGAGCGGCGCGGTGGCGTTGATGAGCTTGTCGGTCAAGAGCAGCTTGGCCGACGAGATGGCGGAGAAGGGCAAAATGTGCTGCTGCCCGCTCTTGTCGGTGAGCTTCACATTGTCGCCGTCGAGGCCCTGGAGTGTGCCCGAGAATTGCTTGCGACCGTCGCGCGCTTCGGCGACGGAGATGCGCGCTTCGTGGCCGGCCCAGTCGTCAAAATCGCCAGGACGCGTGAGCGGCCGGTCGATTCCCGGCGAGCTGACCTCAAGCCGGAAGCTGCCTTCGATCGGATCGTTTTCGTCAATCCAGTCGGACAATCGGCGGGAGATCGTCTCGCAGTCGGACAGGTCGAGCTGCCGCGTGTCGGGTCGCTCGGCCATGACCTGCAGCGTCGGGTCCGACGTGCCTCCGATCATCGCCACGCGCACGAGATCATAGCCGAGGCTTTTCACCTCGGGCTCGATCCGCTCGGCGAGACCCGCAACGTCCGTCACTCAACCACTCCATGAACTCAAACGTCTCTCGGACCGGAGCCGTGGAGCCCCAGCCTCAGGCATCTCACGATGTCGAGGAGAGGTGAGCGATATAGGCGCGGGCGGCGGCAAGGGCAAGCGACAGATGGGCCGTTGACAGTCGTCGGCGCGGCCGGTGTGTTGCGGCCATGCCAAGGGACCTCGCGAACGCAATATCGATGTTTGTCGCGCTGGCCGCATCGACGTCGGCTCAGCCGCAATCCAGCGCTCTCGAACTGGCGAACCCGCTCTTCGGAGTCGACGGCGGCGGCAATACGGTTCCAGGCGCGGCAGTGCCGTTCGGGTTCGTCTCGCTGAGCCCCGACACGACGGACGGATCGACCAGCGGCTACGGCTCGAACGGACTGATCATCGGCTTCAGCGCGACACATGTCAGCGGCACCGGCGGTGCGGGCAAGTACGGCAATTTCCGCGTGACGCCGGCGATCGGCGACGAAGCCTGGGGCAATCGCGCCTTTCCCAAATCACGCGAGGAGGCGAGGCCTGGTTATTACGCCGCAACCATCGGCCGGCCCGGCAAGGAGATCCGCGCGGAGCTGACGGCAAGCCGGCTCGCCGCTTTTGAGCGGTTCGCGTTTCCAGCCGCAAGCGATGCGCGGATCATCCTTGACGCGAGCGCGACGATCCCGCTCGGCGGCGGCGGTCCGCGCTGCGACGGCGGGAGCGTGACGGCGATCGACTCGCGACACGTTGCGAGCTCGATGACTTGCGAAGGCGGGTGGGGCAAACAAGCGCCGTACACGCTGCATCTCTACGCAGAGTTCGATCGCCCGGCGGTCGAGTTCGGACGCTGGACCTCGAAACGCGGCAGTTTCGCGCGCGTGCCTGGGCCAGGGACGTCCGCGGGCGGCGATACTCGCAAGGGTCTCGACAATGGCTTGGGCGCCTATGCGACTTTCGATACCCGCCAGAATCGGACGGTACGGATGCGGGTCGGGGTGTCTTTCGTCAGCGTCGAGCAGGCGCGGCGGAACCTTGGCTCTGCGTCATTCGACGAAGCCCGTGCCCAGGCAGAAAAGCTCTGGGCCGACGCGCTCGGCACGGTCGAGGTCGAGGGCGGCACGGGCGAGCAGCGGCGCATCTTCTACTCGGCACTCTATCGCGGGCAGCTGATGCCGCACGACCTCAGCGGCGAGAATGTGTGGTGGCGCTCGGACGAGCCGCACTACGAGGATTTCTTCACAATCTGGGACACCTTCCGGACAGTGAACCCGCTGCTCACCCTGATTCAGCCGCAGCGCGAGCGCGACATGGTCCGTTCGCTGCTGGATACTTACCGGCACACCGGCTGGCTGCCGGACGCGCGGATCGCGGGTGCGACGGGTCCCAGTCAGGGCGGGAGCAATGGCGACGTCCTGATCGCCGACGCAATCGTGAAGGGGCTGGGCGGCTTCGACGAGAAGCTCGCGCTCGAAGCGCTGCTCAAAGACGGCGACGTCCAGTCGGACGATCCGATGAACCACGGCCGAGAGCTCAAGGATTACCTGTCGCTCGGTTACATGTCGCTGAGCCAGACGCGCTCGGCATCGCGCACGCTCGAATATGCTTTCGATGATTATGCGATCGCCTCCGCTGCAGCGAAGCTGGGGCGGCGGGATATCGCCAAGCGCTATGCCGCCCGCTCCCGCGCCTGGACGAACCTGTGGGACCCTAAGCTCCACTGCATCCACCCGCGCTACGCCGACGGCCGCTGGCTGGAGAATTTCGATTGCGGCCACGAATATCCCGACCAGACGGCGGAATGGTGGGACCATCCCTTTTACGAAGGCTCCTCCCGGCAATATTCGACCTTCGTGCCGCACAATGTCGGTGGTCTCATGCAGCAGCTTGGCGGCAAGGAGCGGTTCGTTGGGTGGCTCGACAGCTTCTTCGACGAGCGCGCCTACAATCATGGCAACGAGCCCGACATCCTCGCACCCTGGTTCTACATCCACGCCGGACGGCCGGATCGCACCGCCGAGCGCGTCCGGTCGATTATGGCGGAGGATTATCACGACAGGCGCGACGGACTGCCGGGCAACGACGATGCCGGAACGCTATCCGCCTGGTACGTCTGGGCGGCGATCGGCTTGTTCCCCAACGCCGGTCAGCCCTTCTACTACATCGGCTCGCCGGTCTTCAGTCGCAGCATGATCCACCTCGAACATGGTCGCAGCTTTGTCATCGAAGCGCCGGAAGCTTCTGCCGCGGACCTGTACGTCCAGTCGGCGGAGCTCAACGGTAATCCGCTCGACCGCGCCTGGCTTACGCATGAGGAGGTCGCGAAGGGCGGGAAACTTGTCCTGCATATGGGCCCGCACCCAAGTGGGTGGGCTACAAACTCGCCGCCTCCGCTACAGTTGGTGAAGCCTTAGCGGCCGAGTGCCCGGTTCTCGGCCCGAATGCGGATTGTCAGGATCATCGCATTGAGAAACGAGAAGACGAGCGCGACCTGCCACAGTCCGAAAACCAGCGGCAGCACGGCGATTTCGCCGATGACGACGAGATAATTGGGGTGATTGACGAAGCGGTAGGGGCCGCGGCGGACAAGGGGGGCGTCGGGCAGGACGACGATCCGCGTCGTCCAGCGCGGGCCGAGGCTCGCGAGGACCCAAATTCGTCCAAGCTCCAGCAGCACGAACAGGGCGAGCCAGAAGCCGTCGATCGGCCGGCCGGACGCAAGCCACCAGAGGCTCGCGAGCCAGAGCACATGCACGGCGACGATCAGCGGGTAATGCGCCGCGCCGACCTCGTGCGCGCCGTGCGCGAGCAGGCGTTTCGTGTTGCGGTTCGACAGCCACAGCTCGCCGATGCGCTGGAGCGTGACCAGCGACAGAATGACGAAGTTGAGGATCACGCGGCTTCGAGGAGCATTCCGGCGCAAGTGAAGCCGGGGCCGAAGGCGGTCATCATCACCTTGTCGGGAAGGCCGCGCTCGAGCAGGCGTTCGAGGACGAACAGCAC
>JAEKKO010000117.1 GCA_019510335.1 Novosphingobium sp.
TGCCGATCTCACCCATGACATCCTCGCTCCTGCTCGTTCGTTCGAGCGAGGCTACGCGCGTGCGAGAGCAGTCACTTTGATCGGACGCAAATCCAGCGGGCCGGCCGGCGTAACTGTCGTTGCAACAAAGGCGCGCCGCTCAGCTCAGCCTGAACGGCGCGACCTCGTCTTCAAAGATATTCGCTCAAGCGAGCTCTTTAACCCGCTCCTCGGCATGGGCCTTGAACATCTCCATGACGTCGCCTGAGGTGACCGGCCGCTGCTCGTCGGACGGGCGCGAGCCGCCCGACGACTTGGGTGCGGTATCGACGCCCTTGCGCCTGGCCTTGGCGCGCAGCGCACCGACGGTGATGTCCTCGCGCTCGTAGTTTGCGAAAAGCGAGTCGTGCCGGAAGAAACGGATCGCGTTGCGGTGCGTGACCTTGTCGATCTGCGTGTCGGTCAGGTGCTTGACCGATTCCCACAGGTGCTCAGGCACCTCGGGCCACAGCGCGTCAGAGTGCGGGTAGTCGCATTCATAGGCGACCATGTCCTCGCCGATCTCGTCGAGGTGGCGCAGCCCGAACTTGTCGTCGATGAAGCAGTGGAGGAAGTGGCGCTTGACGAGGTCGCTCGGCTTGATGTCCTGGAAGCGCGAGTGGGTCCACGCCTTGTGCCGCCAATTCGAGAAGTCGGCGCGCTCCATGAAGTACGGGACCCAGCCGATGCTGCCTTCCGAGATGGCGATGCGCAGCTGCGGATAGGTGTGCAGTTCCTTGAGCTGCAGCCAGTCTGCGAGGCCTTGCGCCACCGACAGCGGCATCGTCGAGATCCACGCCTCGATCGGCGTCTCCATCGACGCGTGGGGCGCGGGATTGCCGCTGCCGATGTGCAGCGCGACCGTCATGTCGGTGTCGGCAACCGCCTTGAAGAACGGGTTCCAGTAGTCGTTGTGGATGCTCGGCAGCCCCTGGACCGTCGGGTTCTCGTTCATTGAGATGGTGTGGAAGCCTTTGCGGGCGAGGCGGTGGATCTCCGCGACCGTCGCGTCGATGTCCCAGGTCGGGAGGATGCCGATCGGGATGAAGCGGCCGGGGTAGGCCATGCACCACTCGTCGTAGTGCCAGTCGTTGTACGCCTGCATGTGGCGCAGCGAGAGCTTCTTGTCGGGCGCCTTGTGGAAGGTCTGCCCGTCGAAGCCGATCGAATTGCCGAAGCACAGCGACGCAGCGATGCCGTTGACGTCCATATCGTCGATCCGCGCGTGGACGTCATGGCAACCCTCGCGCAGCTGATCGAGCGACGTCGGCTCCATTCCGTACTCATCGAACGGACGGCCGACGACGGCATTGAGGCCAACCGAGGGGCGGATGTAGCCTTGGTACTGCCAGAAGTTCTTGCCGTGCTTGTCGGTCTTGAGTTTTGGTGCCTGGGCCAGCAGCTCGCCGGAGAGCTGGTTGTCGAACATCGTTGGCGGCTCGCAGATGTGATCGTCGACGCTGACGATCACCATGTCGTTCATTTGCATCATCGGTCTCCTGGATGCGTGGAATTGCGGCTCAGAGGCCGAGGTCGAGGATCCGGCCATCGAAGTTGTAGCCGAGCTTTTGGGTGGCCTGCGCGAGCTGTTCCGGAGGGGCGCCGGCGATGTAGGCGTCGATCACCCGGTGGTAGTTGCTGATCAGGCCTTCAATGTTCTTGGCCAGGCGCATGAACTCGAAGCCCTTCGAATGCAGGCCCTTCTGCTGGATCGGGATGTTCGAGTAATCCTGCCGCGGGATCATCGGGAAGTCCTGGCTGTCATAGGGGAGGATCGTCGGCTCCATCGGCACTGGCGGCTCCTCACCCTTCGGGAAGTGGGTCAGCGACCAGATTTCGAACAAGCAGCTTTCCGGCCCGAGCGGACGGATCCGGTACGAAGCCATGCTGGTGAAAGTGGGCAGCAGGAAATAGTGCGGGAACAGGAACTCGACGGCCTCGACCGGGTCCGAGACGCAGACCGCGTTGAGATCGGGGACGTTCTCACCTTTCGCGCGGAGCTGCTCGGTGATCTGCGCCTGGACCATGCCGTACCAGGCCTGCACCGCCGTTTCGAGATCGTCGGGGAGCTCCACGTCGGCGAGTTGACGGGCGATCGCCACTTCCTTGGCATGGCACATCCCGCCCATGCCCTCACTCAGCAGCTGCAGGTTCTGGATTTGCGCGGCGATGTTCTCGCGCACGGTCTGGTTGGGATTGATCGGCACGCCGACCCCCCCGGTGTCGTTGCCGTAGCGCGAGTTAAAGAGCGACGGCAGCGCCCGCTGCAGCTGCGGGTGGGTCTTCATCACGTGATAGCCTTCCATGAAGGCTTCCATCGCGATCTTCCAGTTTGCCGGCAGGACCGTGGCGAACCACCACTCGGAGCGCAGGTCGTCCATGCCGTGCGCTTCGAGTGCGCCGAGCACCGGGCCAAGGGTTTCGCGGAGCGAAGGTGCTGCGTCGTCATGGTTGATGAACGCGCAGCCGCCCCAGGTTTCAACCCGGCAGGCGCGCAGCGCCAGCTCGTCCTTCTCGAGCAGATCGGCGTCGAACAGTTGGCGTCCGTAGACGAAGGTGCACTCGCCCTCCAGGTTCCAGCGCCAACCATGGAACGGGCAAATGAAGCCCTGTTTGCGGCAGTTGCCGTGCTCGTTTCCCTTGCCGCCGGCGATCGGCACGCCGCGGTGGCGGCAATGGTTGTGGAATGCCTTGATGCCGTCCTTGGCGCGGACGACGACGACCGACTGGCCGAGGTTCGAATATTCGATCCAGTCGCCGACCTCGGGAATCTGTTCGAGCCGGCAGGCCATCTGCCAGACGTGGGGCCACAGCCGCTCGCGTTCGAGGCGGAAGAACTCCTCGTCGAAATAGCGGCCTGCCGGGATCAACTGGGGATCGCGGACTGGCAGCGGGTTGGCCGCGAGCGCGGCTTCGGCAAAATCGAAATCAGCCATGATGTCCTCTCCTCGCGCACGCCGCTCAGGCGAACGCTTCGTCGCCTTGCAGGATCGTGCGGTGCAGCAGCCGCCCGCAGTCGGGGTCGTAAGGCATCGCCCGGTGGAGCGTGCCGGTGTTGTCCCACATGACGGAATCGCCGACCTGCCACTCGTGTGAATAATGATACGGCTCGCTGGTCGCGAACTCGCGCAGGCCGTGCAGGGTGCGGGCGCTTTCCTCGGGACTGAGTCCGATCACGGTTTGCGCGGTGTTGCCGAGGACGAGCGACTTGCGGCCCGACTTGTGATGCCAGACGAGCGGCAGCTCGCGTTTGCCCTGGCCGCGGTTCTGCCAGTTCTGGAGCTGCTGCAACGACGGCTCGGGCGTGTGGTACAGTTGAGAATTCCACATCGTGTGGACCACGCGCAAGCCGTCGATCTTCGCCTTCGTTTCCTCCGGCAGGTCGTCGTAGGCGGCATAACAGTTCGCGAACTCAGTGTTCCCACCCCAGGTCGGCAGGACCTTGCTGGTGAGGATCGAGCCGCGGACCGGAACCTCGTTCATGGTCCCGTCGATGTGCCAGAACAGCGAGCCCTTGAGGTACTCGACCACGTCCTTGTTGACGTTCGGGTCGAGCGAGATCGGGAACACCTGCTTGTTGTCGAAGCCGATCTCGGTCGCATTGCCGCCGAGCGCATTGGTGAAGGCGATCTGCTCGGGATCGGTGAAGTGCAGCTGCTTAAACACCAGCACGCCGCGCTGCTCGAGCAGTTCCATGATCTGTTCGGAAAGATCGCCGCGCAGCAATTCCTGCTTGGTGTTGAGGACCCGGCTGCCGATCTTCGGCTTGATCTGCTCGTGGCGGAGACGGACCCGTTGCATCGTCGTGGTCATCGCATCAAATCCTCTCATGCCGCGGAGAACCCGATCGGGTTAGCGGCGTCGGCGCCGAATCTCGGCGGCGGAACCCGCATGATGTGTGCAGTGTTTGGCCGGGCTTCCTTTGATCTCGCGCAAAGTCGCCAGGGCGCCGAGGATTCTTCGGTTCCCTGCCGATTTGATGCGGAGCAATGAAATGAGTGGCGCGGTCACCCAGACGGGCTCCCATGTGGAGCTACCATCCCGAGCTGCTGGAAACGCCGGTGCCGCGCTATACCAGTTATCCCACGGCTGCCGAGTTCGGTCCGGACGTCGGTGCCGAGGCGTTCGGCGATGCGCTGCAACGCGTGACCGGCGACATCTCGCTTTATCTGCACATCCCGTTCTGCCAGTCGATTTGCTGGTACTGCGGCTGCAACACCGAGCGCGCCAACCGGCCGGAGCGGCTCGCGAGCTATCTCGAGGCGCTCCACCGGGAAATCGCGCTGGTCGGCGCCGGGCTCTCGCGGACCGCCCGCGTGCGGCGGATCGCCTTCGGCGGGGGCAGTCCCAACGCGATCTCGCCGATCGACTTCGTCCGTCTGATCGTGGCGCTGACGCAGTCGTTCCCGTTGGCCGATCCCGTCCTCTCCGTAGAGCTAGACCCGCGTAGTCTCGACGAAGGCTGGGGCCCGACGCTGAAGGCAGTCGGCGTGCGCCGCGCCAGCCTGGGCGTGCAGACGTTCGATCCGGCTCTGCAGCGGGCGATCGGGCGGGTCCAGCCGTATGCGATGATCGAGCGGTGCACGGATCTGCTCCGCGGCGCGGGCGTGACGTCCGTGAATTTCGACCTGATGTACGGGCTGCCCGGGCAAGGCCCCGATCAGCTCGCGGATACGCTCGACAAGGCGATCGGGCTCGGGGCGGATCGCATCGCCTTGTTCGGCTATGCCCACGTGCCGGAGATGTTCGCGCGGCAGCGCCGGATCGACGCATCGGCGCTGCCCGACCAGGCCGCCCGGTTCGCTTTCGCCGCGCAGGGATATCAGCGGCTGGTCTCGGCCGGGTACGTGCCGGTCGGCTTCGACCATTTCGCTCTGCCGGGAGACCCGCTGGCGCAAGCGGCGACGAGCGGGCGGCTGCACCGCAACTTTCAGGGTTTCACCGACGACGCCGCGCCCGTGCTGATCGGCCTCGGCGCTTCTGCGATCAGCAGCTTTCCCGAGCTGCTGGTGCAGAACGAGAAGAACGCCGGTCGCTATCGGATGATGCTGTCGCAGAAACGCCTGACCGGCGCGCGGGGCATTCGCCGTTCTGGCGAGGATCGCGCGCGCGGTGCGCTGATCGAGCAGCTGTTGTGTGGGGGCCGCACTCCGCTCGAGCCGGCGATTGCGCAGGTGATCGCGTCCCGGCTGGCGCCGTTCGTGCGCCGCGGACTGGCGATCGTCGCTGACGACGTGCTGGTGATCACGCCCGAGGGCCTTCCTTACGCGCGCGCGATCGCCGCATTGTTCGACCGCTATCGCGCCCAATCGGAGCGGACGTTCAGCTCGGCGGTGTGATCCCGGACAGGCGCTGCGGACGCCATTCGCGCAATCGTGCCGCCCCTGTCGTGCGCCCCCGCGGCATCCGGGGAATTACGAATATCGCCGGTGGCCCAAGTCGCTGCACAACCTTCGCATTGAGCCGGATCAACGATCCGGCGATGTGAGCGAAAGCAGCCGATGACCCGATGTTCCGAATGTGCCGTCCGCGATCGCGCGATCTGCCAGTCGTTGTGCGAAGCCGATCTCGAGGAGCTGAGCCGCCTCGGTCGGCACCAGACCCTCGAAAAAGGCCAGGCGCTGCTGTGGGAAGGCGACGAATCGCTGCTCGTCGGCAACGTCGTCGATGGCGTGCTCAAGCTCTGCTCGACGACCAGCGCCGGACGCGATCAGACGCTCGGAACCTTTTACCCGAGCGATTTCCTCGGCCGGCCGTTCGCCTCCACCACTCCGCACTCGGTCATTGCCGTGACCGACGCGCGGGTCTGCACGTTCACCCGATCCGCATTCGATGGCTTTGCCCGCAAGCACCCCGACCTCGAGCACAAGCTGCTGCAGCGCACCTTGTCGGAACTCGACCGGGCTCGCCGCTGGATGCTGCTGCTCGGCAGCAAAAGTGCGACGGAACGCGTCTCCGCTTTCCTGCTCGACCTCGCCAGCCGCCTCCCCGCAGAGCCGGTCGACCAGGGATCCGATGGGGCGATCCGGCTGGAGCTGCCGTTCGGTCGGCAGGAGATCGCCGACTTGCTCGGGCTGACGATCGAGACGGTAAGCCGCCAGATCACGCAACTGAAGCACGACCGAATCATCGATACGCCGAGCCGCCGGGCGATCGTAATTCTCGACCGGGCCGGGCTGGAGGCCTGCGCCGGAGAGCTGTAGGCTCAAGCAGCGCCTGCCGCACCCGCGGCAGTTGCGTCCGGGACGAGGATGGCTCAGCGCAGCGCCGGAGTGCTTCTTTATCGACGCACCGGGCGTGCGCCGGAAGTCCTACTCGTGCGCCCGGGCGGTCCGTTCTGGCGCAACAAGGATGTCGGTGCCTGGCAAATCCCCAAAGGCTGCATCGAACCAGGTGAGACTCCGGAGCAGGCCGCGCGCCGTGAAGTCGAAGAGGAGCTCGGAGTGGCGCTCACCGGGGAATTGGAGCCGCTCGCGACGATCCGCCAGGCAGGAGGCAAGATCGTCGAGGCCTTCGCGCTCGAGTACGATCTCGACCCCGCGGCGATCCGCAGCAACTTGTTCTCGCTCGAATGGCCGCGCGGGAGCGGGCGCATGGCGATGTTCCCGGAGGTCGAGGAAGCGCGCTGGTTCACGCTCGACCAGGCCGAAGCGGCAATCCTCAAGAGCCAATTGCCGCTGCTCGCCAGCTTAGGCGAGCGGCTTTAGGCCGCGTCGGCCTCGCCGAGACCAGCTGCAAAAGCAATGCGCAAGGCCTCGGAAAGGCTCGCGACGCCAAGCTTGCTCATGACGTTGGCGCGGTGAATCTCGACGGTGCGCGCGCTGATCCCGAGATCGTAGGCGATGGTCTTGTTCGGGTGGCCGCGAACGAGCCCTTCCAGCACTTCGCGCTCGCGCGGGGTCAGAATGCCGAGCTTCGCCTGCGCTTCGTCCATCCGCCCACGATGGCGGCCGGCCTGCTCGAGGTATCCGAAGCCCGCATCGAGCGCAGACATCAGCACGGACTTTTCGAAGGGCTTTTCGATAAAGTCGACCGAGCCATCCTTCATCGCCTGGACCGCTAGTCCGACGTCACCGTGCCCGGTCATGATGATCACCGGCAGGAACACCCCGTGTTCACGCAGCGCGCGCTGGACTTCCAGTCCGTCCATCTCGGGCATGCGCACGTCGAGCAGGATGCAGCCCTGCGTCAGCTCGCTCGCCGCATCGAGCAGCTCGATCCCCGAAGCGTACGTTTTCACGACCAATCCGGCGGTGCGGAGCATAAAGCTGGCCGAACGCCGGATCGCCTCGTCATCGTCGACCAGATGCACGAGACGGTTGGTTTCAGGCATCGCAGTCCGTCTCCGCAGGCACGTGCACCGCGTCGCCTTACAGGTCGATCAGCGTTCCGATCAATCCATCCTGCAGCCGTACGGAACAGCGCTGCGATTCAGGCTCAATCGCGCTTGACGTGCTCGGGCTTGCCCTTGCGCTTGGTCGAGGCGAACTCCTCGAGCTCGCTTTCGCTCATCGAGGCTTCCATCTGCTTGGATGGCCCCTTGAGCTTGCTCTTGGGCGTCTCGCCGCGCTTGGCGGAGAGCGCGGCACCGGCTGCCCTCTGCTGGGCTTTCGATTTGGCTGGCATGGCTGCCTCCAGAGAGTTGTCCGATCAGACAGCGCGCCAGATCGCCTGTCGGTTCCCGAAGCGCAGGCGATCGCGGCGAATCAGCGCATGCGCGCGTCGAGTGCCGCCTCGCCGCCGCTGCAAGTCAACCAGACCCGGCGATCCGCCTCGTCACCGGAGACGAGCTGCCAGCCGGAGAGGATGCAGTACTGCTCGGGATTAAGGCCGTAGCCGAAGCCGCCGCCGTCGCGCAGCGGGAACCACTCGGGCTCGGCCGTGCCATAAGCTTGGGAATAGTGGACGACCCGCAGCTCGAGCTGTTCGGGGCTCAGCCGGATCGAGCCTTCGACGAGCTCACGATCGGCGACGAGCGAAAGGGGGTCGATCTCGAGCCGGATTCCTGGGATCGCGATGCCGGCATAGTTCGGCGCCGAAAGAATGCGCTCGACCCGCCAGATGAATCGCTCGGCGAGCATCAGGTAATGCCGGTCCTCGCCTCGGCCGAGGATCAGTAGCGGCACCTTCGGCTGGTGCTTCGGGAGGAACAGGCTCCACTCGGGCACCTCGTGAAGCAGGCAGAAGCGAAGTGCCGAGCGATCGAGATACATGGCGGACCTGGCTGTGCGCGCGAACGGTCGCGCGGCTCGCTCCGGCGCCTACCAGAGCTGCGACAGGGTGCAAAAAAGAATGACCGGCAACCCGCGGCGGGTTGCCGGTCATCCGGACGTTGCTTGCGCTGTCAGGCCTGCTGGCGGACGGCGGAAACGACGACGCCGGCGCGCTTCGAGAGCGGCGCGGTGAAGGCCTTGGTCAGGCTGATCAGGGCGTCACGGTTCTTGGCGCTGAACGCCAGTGCCGCGTCGAGGTTGCGGCGCAGGATGCGATCCTGCAGGTCGATCAGATCGCCGGCCGACTTGGTGGCGGCGAGTTCCTTGATGTCCGAGGCGAACACTTCGGTCGCGGTGCGGCTATCGGCGACGTAGCTGGTGCCGAGGTCCTTGAGGCCCGAGCTGAGCACCTTGGTCGCCTCGACGACCGCGTCGGTGTTGCCCTTGGCGAAGCTCTTGAGCTCGTCGATCTTGGCAGAGCCCTTCTTGTACGCCGAAGCGGCGCCGTGCTGGACTTTGGTCACCGCCGACTTGATTTCGGGCGTGAGATCGACGGTAGCTTTGAGGGCAGGTTTGGTGGCCATGGTGTTACTCTCCTTGGATGGGCGCTGAACAGACGGGACGGGCGCGGCGCGTGCGTCAGCGGCAGGCTCCGGCTTGATTGCGGGGACAGGGTCGGCAGCGACGACAGGCGCCGGCGCAGAAGGCGCGGCAGCAGCAGCAGGGTCGGCAACGGCTGTGGGTTCGATCACCGTGAACGCCGCTCGCTTGGGTTCCTGCGCAATGGATTCGGGCGCGCTGTGCAGTGCAGCCGGGGGAGCGGGGCTCGGTTTTGCAACGACCACCTCAGGCTGAGGCGATTCGACCTGCTTGACGGGCGTGGATGGCGCGAGCGGTGCCTTGTCAGGCGTCAAATCGACCAGCGGCTTGGCGGATGCGCCCTTCGCAGCGCGGTTCGGCTTGCCTGATGAAGGTCGCTTGGTTCGAGTCATCCGGTCCTCCCGCGCAACGGTAAAGCAGCCCTCGTTGCTGCATCGCACATACAACGGCCGCATTTCAGGTCAAGCGGTTTGTGCAGCGCAGCATATCTGACCCATTGCTCTGTTCCGTCAGATATTTTCGTTGCGCAGCAGTTGTGTTTTGATGCGCGATACGGCAACGGCGAGTTGCAGAGAGGGTGGTTCCAGACCATTGTTCTCGCACTTGCAACCGAGGAAAAACCGTGGTTACGGCGCGCCTGCGGTGCTATCCCCGCGGCGGCGGCGCTCCCGGTATTCGGGCACGGAAAGGATCGAGCATGGCAGAACGCGACCAGAAGTCCGGCGGCATCTTGGAGTCCCAGCTGAACGAAGCGGCCGCGGCCCTGTTCGGCCCGACCGGCAAGTTCGCGTCCTATTTCCAGAGCCTCAATCCGCTCACTTTCGTCGAGCAGAGCATGGATCTGTACAAGAACATGTTCGAGATCGCGACCGGCACGTCCGAAATCGCGCCGGACAAGCGAGACTGGCGCTTCCAGGACAAGGCGTGGTCGAGCAACCCGTTCTACCAGCGCCTGAGCCAGGCGTACCTCGCGATGTGCGAGGCCGTCGAGAACATGATCCCCGAGGACCTTGCGAGCGAAGACAGGGCACGGGCCGAGCTCGCCGCGGCAATCGTCACCAGCACGTTCGCGCCGACCAACACGCTGTGGGGCAACCCGGCGGCTCTCAACAAGACGATGGAATCCGGCGGCAGCAACCTTGCTCGGGGCTTCAGCGCATTCGTCACCGATCTGATACAGAATGGCGGCCTTCCCAAGCAAGTGGACGATTCCTCGTTCGAGGTCGGCCGCAATCTCGCCGTCACGCCGGGCGAGATCGTTTACCGCTGCGAGATGTTCGAGCTGATCCATTATCGGCCATCGACGGACACCGTTTACGAAACACCGGTGCTGCTGATGCCGCCGCAGATTGGGCGGTTCTATTTCACCGACCTGGCGCCGGGCCGCAGCTTCGCCGAGTACACGGTCAGCCAGGGCCTCCAGTATTTTGCGATCAGCTGGCGCAATCCCCAGGCGGAGCATCGCGAGTGGGGGCTGCAGGACTATGTCGCCGCCGCGCTCGAGGCGGTCGAAACGGTTGCCAAAGTCACCGGGCAGAAGAAGGTCAACCTGGTCGGGTTCTGCGCCGGCGGGATCCTCTCCTCGATGGTCGCCGCGTACCTCGCAGCCAAAGGCAGCGATCTCGTCAATTCCTTCACCCTGTGCGTGACGATGCTCAACTGGCGGGTCGATGCCTCGCTCGGTGCGTTTCGCTTCCCCGCGCTGCTGACGGTCGCCAAGGCGCAATCGGCGATGAAGGGCGTGCTTCCTGGGTCAGACCTGCACAAAGTGTTCACCTGGCTGCGCCCGAACGATTTGGTCTGGAACTACTGGGTCAACAACTATTTGATGGGCGAGACGCCGCCGGCGTTCGACATCCTCGCCTGGAACAAGGACAACACCAATCTCCCGGCCAAGCTGCACGAGGACTTCCTCGAACTGTTCGATCAGAACTTGCTGGTCCAGCCGGGTGCCTACCACGCGCTCGGCGAGCCAGTCGATCTCGGCGCGATCACGTGCGACAACTTCGTGGTCGGAGCGGTCACCGATCACCTGACGCCGTGGAAAGCATGCTACGAATCGCGCAGCTATCTCGGCGGTGTCAGCACGTTCGCCCTGAGCAACGGCGGGCACGTCGCAGCGCTGGTCAACCCCCCGGGAAATCCCAAGGCGCATCACTGGATCGGACCGGCCACGGCGGCCACCGGCGACGCATGGCTCGAGCAGTCGCCCAAGCTTCCCGGCAGCTGGTGGGAGAGCTGGACCAAATGGTGCAGCGAGCGCAGCGGCGAACGAATCGCCGCACCAGAAAAACTTGGCTCGGCGAATTTTCCCCCGATTTGTGCCGCACCCGGCGAATACGTCAGGCAGTAATGATGCTGCCGGAGTTCCCAACTCGGGCGGGAACCCATTGATCGATACCAGGTTTTTTGTGTTGCCCCTTCTTCCTGGCGGCAGCTGTTACCGATCCCAGCCTTGCGCTGGACGTCGGACCGGCTTGTGCTACAAAGCTGTCAATAGAGGGGGCCCGGGCGCCGCAAACGGCGTCGGGTAAGATAACACAAAGGGGCTCGGGTTGATTTACCAGGCATTCGAGTTGGCTCGCCGCAGTACTCGCCCAGTCGCGAAACTGCTCGAGTTCACGCATCAGTTGGCTCGCCACGATCGCAATCCTTGGCGCGACACTTACGCCCACCGAGCTTTGGCCGTGGCGTGCGAGATTCCGCTCCGCGGACTGAAGAATTACCAGCGGCGACCGTTCTCGGTGCGCCGGTTCGAGGATGATGCGCTCCTCGAGGAGAACGTGGTCTACGGCCTGCCGTTCGCCGACCTCGTCAACTTTCCGGTGCCGGGTGGCGAGGGGCGCCCGAAAGTGCTGCTCGCGGCAGCCCTCTCCGGGCACTACGCGACGCTCCTCCAGGACACAATCCGCGGTTTGGCCCGGGATTTCGACCCGTACATCACCGACTGGAAGGATGCGCGTCAGGTCCCGGTCGAGGCCGGCGATTTCGGCCTCGACGACTACATCGCCTACCTCGTCGAGTTCCTCGAGGTCCTCGGCCCGGGCACACACCTGGTCGCGACCTGCCAGGCCGCACCGCCGGCGCTCGTTGCCGCCGCAGTCCTCGCCCAGCGCAACCCCGAGCTCGTGCCCGCCAGCCTGACATTGATGGCCGGTCCGATCGACACTCGCGTCAACAAGAACATCCTCAACAAGATCACCGACAAGCTGCCGCTCGACTGGTTCGCGATGACCACGATAAACCGCCTGCCGGGCGGCTATCCGGGCAGCGGACGCCGCGTCTATCCCGGGTTCATGCAGCTGTCGGGATTCATCATGATGAACCCGCTGCCGCACTTCAAAAAATACTGGTCGTTCGTGAAGGACTCGGTGTCCGGAAACGAGGATGCGCTGGAGCGTTTCCGCGAGTTCTACGACGAGTACTTCTCGGTCCTCGACATGACCGAAACCTTCTACGTCGAGTCGCTGCAGAAGATCTTCTTCGAGCACCACATCCCGACGGGGCAGATGACGTTCCGCGGTGAGCCGGTCGACTTCAGCCTGCTTGAAAACATGCCGTTGCTGACGGTGGAGGGCGAAAACGACGGCTTCTGTCCGCTCGGCCAGACCGAAGCGGCCCATGATATCTGCCCGAACATTCCGGACGCCAAGCGCCGCCATCACGTCCAGCCGGGCGTGGGGCACTATGGCATTTTTTCGGGGTCTCGTTACCAGAACGATATCTATCCGGTCATCCGCGAGTTCATCCAAGCCGCGGAGTAGCTAGCGGTCATTGTGCATGCGACCATCGATCGAGCGAGGGAATTGATGGGCGATCCGGCCGGGCCGATCCCGCACTTGCGGCAGCAAACTCTCGGAACGATGCTGCGCCGATCGGCTTTGCGCCACGGCGATCGCACCGCGACCGTCTGCGGTGAGGTATCCTGGAGTTACGCCCAGCTCGATCGCCTCGCCGACCGCTTGTGCAACGGGTTCCGGCGCGCGGGGATCGCCAAGGGCGACCGCGTGGCGATCATGGCCCGCAACAGCCATGCCTTCGTCGCCGTGCGCTTCGCCGTCGCCCGCGTCGGGGCGCTGCTGGTGCCGATCAACTTCATGCTCAACGCCGAGGATACCGGCTACATCCTGGAGCACAGCGGCGCGCGCATGCTCCTGGTTGATGCGAGCACGATCGACGTCGCGCGCGAGGCGGCGCGGGGGACGATCGCCACGATCTACGGCCTGCCGGATGAGTCGGACACGAGTCCCGCCGGGGTGACCGGATGGAAAGCCCTGTTCGGCTCCGACGACATCGCCGAAGACGCGGCGAGCAGCGAGGACCTGCTCCAGATCATCTACACCAGCGGCACCGAATCCCGGCCAAAGGGCGCGGCGCTGACGCATTCGGCGGTATTGTGGCAGTATCAGAGCTGCGTCATTGACTGCGAATGGACCCGCGACACCGTCGCGCTCCATGCTCTGCCGCTGTATCACTGCGCCCAGCTCGACGCGATGCTCGGGCCCGGGCTGCAGGTCGGCTCGCGCAACATCATCACGGCGCGGGCGACGCCCGACAACCTGATCCCGCTGCTCGCGCGGCATCGGGTGACCTCGTTCTTCGCTCCCCCGACGGTGTGGATTTCGCTGCTGCGCTCACCGTTGTTCGAAGCGCACGACCTGTCGCACCTCGAGAAAGGCTATTACGGCGCCTCGATCATGCCCGGCGAGGTGTTGCGGGAGATGATCGAGCGGCTGCCGCGGTTGCGGTTGTGGAACCTCTACGGCCAGACCGAGATCGCGCCGGTGGCGACCGTCCTGTTCCCGCATGAGCATGCCGAGCGGCCCTCGTCGTGCGGGCGACCGGCGTTGCATGTATCGACCCGCGTGGTCGACGAGGAGATGCGCGATGTGACGCCGGGAGTGATCGGCGAGGTGGTCCATCGCTCACCCCACCTGCTCAACGAGTACTGGCACGATCGCGAGCGCACCGCCGCGGCATTCGAGGGCGGCTGGTTCCACAGCGGCGATCTCGCGACAATCGACGCCGAAGGTTACATTACCATCGTCGACCGGAAGAAGGACATGATCAAGTCCGGCGGCGAGAACGTCTCCTCGCGCGAGGTCGAAGAGGTCGTCTACAGCCACCCCGCCGTCGCCGAAGCCGCCGTCATCGGTCTTCCCGACGACCGCTGGATCGAGGTCGTCACCGCAATCGTCGTGAGCCGACGCGACCACTCGCTCAGCGAAGACGATGTCGTGGCGCACTGCCGCGAGCGCCTTTCCGGATTCAAGGTCCCCAAGCGCGTCGTAATCGTCGACGAGTTGCCGCGCAACGCCAGCGGCAAGATCCTCAAGCGGGAATTGCGGCAGCAACTGCTCTAAGCAAGGCGGCGCGAAGGCGATTTTCAGTTGCCCTGTTCTCGATTTACGCAGCCGCGGCAACTTCGCCACGCCCGCAAGATACGCGGCGCGAATCAACTATTCAGGCGATGGTGAATGTTTCAGATCGGGATTTAGGGACTGAACGTTAACCATGACCACGCGTTTGCCTTTACCTATTCTTGACCATGGCAGGAAACGACTGTCAGACCTCAGGAGTGTTATCATGCGTGACCTTCAGACGAGCGAGTTGCGGCAGGTTTACGGCGCCAATGGCGGCGGCCGCTGCAATCCCACTCCGCCCAGCTGCGGCGGCGGCAGCAAGCCCAAGAAGACCAACAAGAGCTGCAAGACCAACAAGACCCACAAGTCGAACAAGTCGCGGGGCGGCTGCTACTGCTGAAGCCCAGGGCAAGGCCGGGGCCTGGCGCCCCGGCCCAATTGTGACCAGTCCTTTGCAACCGCGGAGATTGCCCCTTGCGGATGGATAGCATCAAGCCCGAGAGACAAGACGCTTCGCGCACCGGGGAGCTGATCTGGCTGCTCGGCCAGCCGCATCTCACCGACTACGTCGAGTTCGTCCGCAGGAAAGCGGTCGACGGGGCGGACATCGCACCGGCCGCGCTGGTTAACGAGTGGCGCGCCGCCAACGATTACTATTACGAGCTGTCGGAGCGCGAAGCCGGGATTGCCGAGACGATCGGGTGCAGGCCGCTCCCACGGCAGTTGCGTTCGCTCGAGACGGCGGTGCGGGCGCATCCGTGGTTCCAGCGTTCGTTCGGCGAGCTGCCGACGACGATCGCGATGGTCGAGCTCGACAAGCTGATCGCCAGCCAGATCCACGTGGAGCGCGGCCATCACTTCGCCGCCGCCGGCGCGCTCGGCCGCGAGCTCGAGGCACGGTTCCATTTCTGCATTCCGCTCGAGCGTGAGCTGCCGCCGGTCCGCATCCAGCGGCTCGGCGAGAACCGCTGGATGTTCAGCTCGCAATCGACGGATTTGCGTTCGCGCGCGGTCGAGCTGGTCGGCGCCGACAAGCTCGCCGCGCTGGGCATCGACGGCCCGGTCGCGGCGATGATCGGCGTCCCGGTCGGCTTCGGCTCCAATTTCATGAGCGCGGTGCGCAGCGGCAAGCGGATCGCGCTGCAGAACGGCTACCACCGGGCGTACGCCCTGCGCAGTGCCGGGATCACCCACGCGCCGTGCATCATCGAGGACGTCACCCGCAAGGACGAGCTGCGGCTGGGCGGGGATGCCGAGCTGAACGCCGATCCGGAATTTTATTTCGCCGCGCCGCGCCCGCCGCTGCTCAAGGACTTCTTCGATCCGCGGATCGCCAAGACGCTTCAGGTCCGGCCGATCGACACGGTCGTCGAAGTCGAGATCACGGTGCGCTCGACGATGTCCACCGACTGGTCGTAAATTCGAGCTCGGGTGCGGGCCGCGGCAGCGGCGTCAGTCCATTGTCATCGAGCCGCAGCACGATTTCCGCGCGCTCGACCAGCGCCGGGCGATGGGCGATGACGATCCGGGTGATCGGCAGCGTTGCGATCATGTCGACGATCGCGGCTTCAGTGTCGGGATCGAGGTTGGCGGTGCCCTCATCGAGGAACAGCGCATCGGGATCGCGGTAGAGCGCCCGGGCCAGCAGGATTCGCTGGCGCTGACCCGATGACAGCGCCGAGCCCATGTCGCTGATCAGGCTGAGGTAGCCCATCGGCATCTTCATGATCTCGTCGTGGATGCCGGCGAGCCGCGCGAACGGCGTGACCTTGTCCTCGTCGGCGGTCGGATCGAAGAAGGCGATGTTGTCGGCGAGCGTGCCGCTGAGCAGATAGTCGTCCTGCATCACCGCGCCGACGCGCGAACGCCAGGTCGTCATCGTCGCCGGCCCCAACGGGACGCCGTCGATCAGCACTTTGCCGGAGGTCGGCGGCAGCAGCCCCAGCAGCAGCCGCATCAGCGTGGTCTTGCCGGCGCCCGAGGCGCCGACGATCGCAACGAAGCTGCCCGAGGGGATCGTCAGGTCGAGGTTGCGCAAGATCGGCGCCTCGGCCGGGCTGTAGGAGAACGTCAGCCCATCGAGCCGGATCTCCGGCCCCGACAGCAGCCGCCGCGGCGGCGCCGCCCGGATCGGCTCGCGCTCCTGCTTCACAATGTCTGACAGACGCTCGAGGTGCAGGTCGAGCAACCGCCAGCGTTGATACTGGCTCACCAGAGCGGTGGCGCTGGCCGTAAAGCTGCCGCGGTAGGAAAGGAACGCCAGCAGCAATCCGAGCGTCAGCTTCTGGCCGATGACCGCGAGCGCCCCGAAGTAGACGGTGATCAGGAACGAGGCGCCGAACAGCAGGTCTTCCGCGAGGCTCAACTGAATGTTGACGATCCGCGCCCGGAACCCGGCCGAGATCACGTCGGCATAGCGGTTGCGCCACCCGCTCTCGCGCACCGCCTCGTGGGCGTAGAGCTTGATCGCCCTGATCGAGCGGATCGACTCCATCAGGTAGGTTTCTTCGCCGGCGCGGGCGAGGATTTCCTCCTCGGTACGGCGGCGTAAACCGGGGTAAAGCAATTGGCTGACGACGAGGTAGGCGACCGCGAAGCCGACGGTGATCGCCGTCAGGGTTCCGCTGATCAGGATCATCACGACGAGGGTCGTCACCAGCAGGGCAGAATCGATGATGACGTTGACCAAACCTTGGGTCATGAGCGCCTGGATCGGCTGGATCGAGCCGATCCGCGACAGCAGGTCGCCAACGTGGCGCCGCTCGAAATAGCCGACCGGGAGGCGCAGCAGATGGCGCACGACGTTGCCGCCGAGGTGGAACGACAGCGACTGGCCGAAGGTCATCACGACCCATTCGCGAAGCGCGGCGATCACCCCTTTGAGCGCATAGACCGCCCCGAAGCCGATCAGCAGCAGCAGCAGCAGGCTGGCATCGCCGCGGGCGAGCGACTCGTCGACCACCAACTGCATGTAAAACGGCGTGAGCAGTGCGGTCGCCTGCAGCAGCAACGACAGCATCAGCACTTGCGCGAAGGCGCCGCGATAGCGGGTCATGCGCGACCACAAGTCTGTCAGCCGGGTGCGCGCCTGCGCTTGGATCGGCTTGAACTCGGGCGTCGGCGTCAGCTCGAGCGCGACCCCGGTGAAGTGGCGGCTAAGCGCGTCGAAGCCATACACCCGCCGGCCGAGCGCCGGATCGAGGATCGTCGCCTCCTTCGCGGAGACTGCCTCGAGCACGACGAAATGATTGAGGTCCCAGTGGAGGATCGCCGGCAGCTCGAGCTGCGCGAGCTCGTCGAGTTCGAGCCGCAGCGCGCGCGGCGCCAGCTCGAGGTCCGAGGCGATGGCGATCAGGTTCTCGAGCGTGACCCCCTTGATCGACGTGGGGTAGCGTTGCCTGAGGCCGGTGAGGTCGACGCGGTGACCATGATGGAGCGCGACCATCGTCAACGCCGCCAGACCGCACTCGGCCGCCTCCGACTGGAGCACCGGGCGCAAGCGCCGCGACCATGGCCATTCGATCCCGCTCATCGCGCCAATGCACTGCCGACGGGGAGGAACAGCAGCTCCCACAACTTGCGCCGTTCCTGCACCAGCGCGGCATTGAGGGTCATGCCCGGGCGCAGAGAGCGAGCCGCGGCCGGGGCGCGCGGCGGCAGCGCATCGATGCGGACGCGGATGCGGAACACCGGCTCGGTGATCGCCAGGTCCGAGGCGAGGCTGCTCGGCTCGACCGTGCTGCGCGACACCGCCAGCACCGTGCCGCGCCCGACCCCGTAGGTTTGATATGGGAACGCTTCGAACTGCAGCCGCACCTGCTGTCCCGGGCGGGCGAACCCGACCGCGGCCGAAGGTGCATAGAGCCACACTTCGAGCCGACTGCCCTCAGGGACGATCGTCACGAGCGAGCGCTCGGGAACCGCGCGCTGGCCGATGTCTCCAGTGACGTCGCTGACCTCGCCGGAAACCGAGGCGGTCAGCGTCAGCGCGCTCGAGCGGGACAGCTGCTCGCGATGTTCGGCCAGATCGGCGCGCTGCGCGGCGAGGGCCGAGCGGTTCTGCACCGTCTGCAGCGACTGCTGGGCAAGCTTGGTGTCGATCGTCCGGATCGTCTCCTGCTGGGCGATGATCCGCTCGGTGACGCTTTCCACCTCCGCGCGTCGCGCGATCAGCGCCGCCTGGCTCTCCTCGACCTGACGTTGAGTCCCGGCCCCTTCGCTGGCCAGCTTCGCGGCCCGCCGAAGACCCGAATCGGCAAGGCCGATCTGCGCCTGGGCGAGGGCGCGTTCGCGCTGGAGCGAGCCGATGAGGTTCTGCGCGCTGGCCTTTTGCTGCTCGAGCGTACGCGCCTCGGCGGCGCCGATCGAGCCAGCCAGCTCGAATTGGCGGGCGAGCTCGGCATCATGGCTGGCGATCTGGTCCATCAGCGGCGAGATGCCACCGACGCCCTGGGCGAGGGCGAGGGTGACCAGCGGCGTTCCGGCGGCGACACGCTGACCTGGCCGGACGTGGATCACCCGGATCTCGCCGGCGACCGATGGATAGACGCGGGCGATGCCGGAATCGTAGGCGACCACCCCGCGCACTTGGGCGCTGCGGGCGTAGCTGCCGAACATGAGCAGCAGCGCGATTGTGCCGACGACGGCCAGGATCACCTGCAGGTAAACCTTGGCCGAGGGCGGCGTCGCAGCGATGACCGTTCCGGACAGGCGCTGGCGCCCGGCCTCGATCACCTCGGTCCGAAACAGCATTTGGTTCATTGCGTTCAAGGAAATGCCCCCGGCCTCGACAGCAGTTAGCCGGGGGGACTGAAATTGTGGTTAAGACGGTGCCAACCGGCTGCCCCCTTCTGCTCCGCGAATTTTAACCATTCGCCGCCATTTTAGCGCGATGCGCGCCAGGTTCTGCCGACCGACATCACCACTCGTTTGCACCGCACTGCTGTTGAGCGGGTGCGCCGGTGAAGCGCGGCTCCAGCCGGTGCCGCAGCTCGCATCGCGCGCTTGGAGCACGCCGCCGGCGGAGATTGCGGAAGCCGACCCGCGGGCCAGCCTCGGCCGCGCTCTTGGTTCTACCGAGTTGGAGGGACTGATCGATCAGGCGCTCGCGGCCAATCCCGACGCCGAAGTAGCGGCGGCCCGGGTTGACCAGGCGCGGGCCCTGCTCAGGGTCGCGCGGGCCGCGATGCTGCCCTCGGGGGGCCTTAACGGCCAAGTGGTCCGCTACCGCAGCAGCGGGACGACGGACCCGATCGCCTCGTCGCTGACCGGCGGATTGTCCGTATCCTATGATGTCGACCTGTTCGGCGCCAACTCGGCCAAGCGCCGGGCGAGCCTAGAGCGACTGCGCGCCGCGGGCGCCGATCGCGACGCCGTGCTGCTCGTGATCGAATCCGAGACGGCTCGCGCTTACGTCCAACGCGCGGCGCTCGCCGAGCGGGTGGCGCTGCTCGATGCCAACATCGCTCGTTCGACCGAGCTCGAGCGGATCATCAAGGTTCGGCTCGAAAATGGCGCCGCGACGCGTGCCGACCTCGGTTTCCAGACGATCCGCGTCCGCGCGCTGCAGCAGGACCGCGAAACGCTCGAGCAGGCGCTCGAAAAGACGCGAACCGCGCTGGCGGTGCTGTGCGGACGCGAAGCGCCGGTGTTCCAGTCGACGCCGGCAGCACTCGAGCGCTTGCGCATTCCGCAATTCGGTTCGGCCACGCCCCGAGACCTGCTGCTCAGCCGGCCGGACATCCGTTCGGCCGAGGCCCGGATCAGCGCCGCGGGCGGCGACGTCGCCGTTGCCCGGGCGGCCTTCTTGCCGACGATCCGCCTCAGCGCAGACGTGCTCGGGGATGCCGCCGGGTTCGGCGGCCCGGCGGGGGTCCTGCTCTCGGCCGGCAGCGGCCTGCTTGCGCCGATCTTCGATCGCGGCCGCCTCAAGGGCGAGCTGCAGGGGGCCGCCGCCCGCCAGCGCGAAAGCGTTGCGGATTATCGCAAAACCTTGCTGGCGGCGCTGGCGGAAGTCGAGGATGCCCTGACCGCCGTCCGCCAGTCGGGTGTGCGCGAACAACTCGTCGCACAGATGCTCGAGGAGTCGCGGATCACCGCCCGGCTCGTCCACCTGCAGTTCCTCGGCGGCGAAGCTGATATCCGTGCTGTGCTCGACGCCGACCAGGACCTGACGTCCGCCGAGTCAGCACACGCCGTGGTCCTGCAGGAGCGGCTCGAAGCGGCAATCGACCTGTTCCGGGCCACCGGAGGCCGGCTCTCGGGCGATCCCGCCCCCCATCGTCTGCAGCAGACGGCCTCGCGCGAGCGGTAGCTCCGGCCTCGCGCTGGCCGATGATTTGAAGCGTTTAGCTCAGGCGACGAAGCGATGGTGCGCGGCGAAACTTGCGGCCGGGGCCCCGCGTTTTCGACCGTCACTGCCCTGCCGAGGCACCCATGCGCTGGATCATGCTCGCCCTAGTGATCGTCGCTGCCCTTGGAGTCCTCTACCTGATGTTCAGCGCTCGCCAGGGCCCGACGACGATCGGCCCCGGCCATCCCGTCGGCGCCACGCTGCGCGACTGCGCCGGCCAGCGCAACGCGGCCTGCTAGGTCAGCGCCCACCCGGCTTCGACGGCGAGCGACTGATTGGTCACGCGCGCTGCCGCGGGGGTGAGGAAGAACAGCACAGCGGCGCCGATGTCGCGCGGCTCGTTGAGGCCGAGCGGCGGCGGGCGCCGCGCCGGGCCGTCGACCAGCGGCCCCGTCGCGTGGATCGCGCCAGGCGTGGCGACGCCGCCGGGCAGCACGAGGTTGACCGTGATCCGGTGCTCGATCAGCTCGAGCGCGCTGGCCCGGGTCAGGCCGATCAGCGCCGTCTTCGAGCTGGCGTAAGCCGCATGGCCCTTGATCAATCCGCCGAGCAGCGCGACCGAGGCGATGTTGACGATCCGCCCGCCATTGCCGCCCGCGACCATCGCCCGGCCGAGCTCGCGCGTGGTCAGGTAGGGCCCGCGGGCGTTGATCGTCAGGGTGCGGTCCCACTCGGCGGTCGTGCTTTCGAGCAGTAGCTCACGATCCTGCACCCCGGCGTTGTTGACCAGCCCCCACGGCGTGCCGTGGCGTGCGACGATCTCGCGGCAGCCATCGACGACCGAAGCCTCGTCGGCCAAGTCGATATGCAGCGCAGCGGCCTTGCCGCCGGCGTCGATCAGCGCCTGTGCTTGGTGCTCGGCCGCTCCCTGCTCGCGATCGACGATGACGACCAGCGCTCCGGCCTCGGCGGCGACTTCGGCGATGCCGACGCCGATCCCGCTCGCCGCGCCCGTCACGACGACCGTTTTGCCGGTAAGATCGAACAGATTGGCCACCTTGCTCTCCTCGGTCATGTCTCGCTGAAGCGGCGAGCGTACCCGGCGGCCCGCGCATCGAGCTGCGCCTGGCGCCCTTCGGAATCGATCCGCGCGATACCGTCGGGCAGCTCGCGCTCGAGATCGTCGAAGCGCACCAGCCGCGCTTCGAGCCACGGCTCGGCCGCCGCATCGTCACGCGCGAAAGCTTGCCAACGATGGCCGAAGATCGTCTCGCGCAAACCGCCGGTGTCGAGCCAGTTGTGCACGCTGGGATCACGGTGAGTGACGACGAACGTGTAGTCGCCGTCCTCGTCCGCGGCCATCTGCCGCATGTTGAGGCTCGACGTGCGCTTCCAGTATTCGATCGACATGTGAAAGGCATCGGTCAGCACGACGTTGCGGAACGCTGCGCCGGCCGCGTTGCAGCGGACGATCAGCGCATCGCCATCCTCGAGGCAGAGGTTCCCCTTGCTCCCCGCCTGGGTCGCCATCCCGCCGAATGCGGCCGACGAAGCCGGCGGGCGGATGACGTTGGGCGGCTGGGCGTTGCCCGAGCGCGTGCAGTAATAGGTGTAGTAGACCCCATCGAGGGCGATTTTGGCGCCGTGGGCGGCCATTGTCTCGTCGCTCTTCGGCCGCCCGGTTAGGTCGAGCCGCACCACTTCGAGCGCGTTCGGCGACTGCTCCAGCCAGTCCCCCAGCGCGTCGCGAATCATCAGGAAATCGCTGCCGGGCCGGGT
This sequence comes from Novosphingobium sp., assembly GCA_019510335.1. Lineage (GTDB taxonomy): Bacteria > Pseudomonadota > Alphaproteobacteria > Sphingomonadales > Sphingomonadaceae > Novosphingobium. The sequence continues at coordinate 22,266 of JAEKKO010000117.1, forward strand.
CTGCAGATGATTGCGGCGGCCGTCGGGTGGCGCGCCGTCGGCCGTGATGGTGAAGCTGCCGTCGTGGGCGATGTCCATGTCGAGACTGTCGAGCAGGGTTTGCGTGACGGGAGAGGCGGTGTTGTCCGCCATCAGCGAATAGTTGACGCTCGGCGGCTCGGCACAGGTGGACCTACCGCGGATTTCGTAAGCGCCGCCGTGGGCGATCGGAATCGTCCGGTAGATGAAGTCTGGGCTGTCCCCGGCCCACCGCGAACCCGGCACGTCTCGCCCGAACCAGTGATGCGGGGGCGCCATGAAGCGGGCGACGTTCGGGAAGCTTGCATCCCCGTTCGCCGCCCTCATCGCATGATGGAACATGTATTCGTCGATCATGTTCTCGAACCGGTCGGCCTGGTTCCGCGCCGGCCACGCGACTACGCTTTGCCAGAGCATCGTCACGATGGCCCGGACGCGGACCAGCTCCGGGCGCTCGAGCAGCGCCATCGCTCGGCTCTCGATGGCGCGCTGGTCGGCTGTTGCCAGGGGGTTCATCGCATTCATCCTCCGGCGAGGCCGAAGCGGCGGCTGTAGTCGGCGAACAGGTCCTCGATCCATGCCCGATCGAGCCCGAACGCCTCGTACGAGTAGGGATAGCGGCCGTAGCGATCGGAGGCGTTTTCCGGATCGGTGAGCCAAGCGGTGACCCGCGCTTCGGCCTCTGCACTCATGTCGATGCCGCGGTAGTCATAGACCTTGCGCACGGCGGCGAGCGGGTCCGCGGCGATCTCGTCGAAGCGCAAGTGAAGAATGCGCGGATCCTCGATCAGCTCGCTGGCGATCAGCCGGTCGACGGCCGCCTTCATCGCCTCGGCCTGGCGCGGCGCCTGGCTCGACCAGTCGTTCGGGCGGCCGCGGATGGCATCGTAGACCGCCGCGCGCAGCGCGACGTTCGATGCGTAGATCTCGCCCAATGGCCGGTGCGGCCACACGCACAGCGCATCGGGATAGACGGCGAACAGCGCGTCGAGATGCATTTGCGCCGAAGGGCTCTTGCACACCCAGCGGTCCTTGCCGGTGTTCCACTGCAGGTGCTGGAGGACCTCGCGATGGAACCGCAGCGCACCGATCTGATCGCCGCCGAGCGTAGCCATCACGTCCAGCGTCGGCACCCGATAGAAGTGGTACGGGTAGGCATTGCGGAAATCGAGTGTGAACAGTTCCTCGTCCTCGATCAGCTGGAAGGCGCCTTTGTCGACATACGGGTGCATCGGCTTCTGCGCCGGACAGAAGTTCATCCATGCTTCTACCTCTCGTTGGGCATAGCCGATCCGCTCGGCGACGACTGGTCCGGCACCTGGCGGCGGCGAGGGCGAATAGATGTGCCACGACTGGAGCTTGAGGACGTCAGGGTCTTCCGCCAGCAACGAGTGCAGCAGCGTCGTCCCGGAGCGCGGGAAGCCGATGATGAACACGGGACGGACGATCTCTTGCTCGGC
>JAEKKO010000016.1 GCA_019510335.1 Novosphingobium sp.
ATCCCGATGAGCCAGGCGACCCTGCTCGACAACTATCCGCCCGAGGAGCACGGCAAAGCCATGGCGGTGTTCGGCCTCGCCGCCGTCGCCGGTCCGCTGGTGGGCCCGTTACTCGGCGGCTGGTTGACGCAGAGCTACAGCTGGCGCTGGGTATTCCTGATCAACCTGCCGATCGGGGTGGTCTCTTTCGTCGGGCTGTCGGCGGTGATGAGCGAGACTCGCGGCGGCCGCTCGGCCAAGTTCGACCTCTTCGGCTTCGCCTTGCTCGCCCTCGCCGTCGGCGCGTTTCAACTGATGCTCGACCGCGGCCAGGTGCTCGACTGGTTCCAGTCGCGCGAGATCTGGATCGAGGCGACGCTCGCGGCAACGGCCATCTACCTGTTCGTCGTCCACAGCCTGACCGCGCCGCATCCGTTCGTCCGGCTGGCGATCTTCCGCGACCGCAACTTCATCATCGCCTCGGTCATCGGCTTCTTCCTCGGCATCCTGATCTACAGCTCGATGTCGCTGATCCCGCCGCTGCTCGAGCAGCTGATGGGCTATCCTCTCTTTCGCATCGGCGAGGTCATGGCGCCGCGCGGACTCGGCACCATAACGGCGATGCTGGTCATGGGTCGGGTCATCAACAAGGTCGACATGCGCGTGCTGGTCTGCGCCGGGCTGCTGCTGGCGGGCATCTCGTCGTACCAGCTTTCGCGGATGTCCCTGGCTGGCAGCGAATGGCTGATGATCAGTTCAGGCGTGATCCAGGGCGTCGGCGCAAGCATGGTGTTCGTTCCACTGGCGACGATGACGTTCGCGACCCTTCCGGCGAAGTTCACCAACGAGGGCGTGGCGATCAACACGATGATCCGCAACCTCGGCGGCGCGTCCGGCATCTCGCTGGTCCAGGCGCTGACGGTGCACAATGCGGCCGTGGTACAATCGCGCCTGACCGAAGCGGTCCGGCCCGACAACCCGGCGCTGATCATGGTCCTGCCGGACATTGACTTCAGCATGCCGCAGCAGGTCGCGCGCCTGCAGGGCGAGATCGTCCGGCAGGCGCTGATGGTGTCGTACGTGGACACCTTTTGGGCGCTGTTCCTGCTCGGAGCGGCGTCGGCACCGATGGTGTTCCTGCTCCGCGCGCCCCACCGCCGGCCGGGCGAAGAGCCGCCCCCGCCGATGATGGAGTAGAGCTTAATGAATTTACATGAAATCCACTCGTCATTGCGAGCGCAGCGAAGCAATCCAGGGCGGCACGTTGGCACGTGGGGCTCTGGATTGCCGCGGCCTTCGGCCCTCGCAATGACGAGTCGGGGTAAAGTCATCCCGCTCTAGCGGGCGTTACTTATTTGGCAGCTGGATCTCCGCGACGCCCGTGCACATCGTCGTGCCCTTCTGGTTTTTCATCAGGTGCTTGACCTGGATGAGCTTGCGTCCTTCCTCATCGACCATCTTGTCGACCGCTTCCGCGGTCTGGATGGTGATGTCGCCGGTCAGCGCCGGGCCGCGGTAGTTCGCGGTCGAGTGGATGACCATGCCGTGCTCCCCGGCCCAGCCAGCGAGATAGTCCGTCACCCACGCACCCATCGACGCGCCGTAGCCATAGCCGCGCGGCATGCCGATCTTGCGCGCGTACTTGGGGAACAAGTGCCCGCGCGAGGCGCCGATGTAGGCCCCGTCGGTCAGCTCGGGATTGATCCGCTCCATGATCGGGTCATTCTCGTGACCGGCCATTTCCTTGGTGAAGCCGAAATCCTCGAGATTGATCTCGCGGCGGTCGAGCGTGCCCCACACGCTGAATAGGTACGACCGCCACTCGGTCGCGAAGCTGACGATCGTGTGCGGCCCGAACACGCGCTCGGGCAGCTGGTCGCCGACATTGACGTCATCCCACCAGCGCTCATTGTGGCCGAGGTCGTGGAGCATCTGTATCCACGTGAACTTTCGGTCCTCGATTGCGGCGAGTTCCCCATCGCTCCACCCGGGCTCTTCAAATTCGGCGGTGTTGACCGTCTCGCCGCCGGCCTTGGCCGAGTAGCGGATCGCGGTCGAACGCTGCTTGGAGATCAGCTCGCCGTTCTGGTTACGATAGAAATTGTCGCCGCGCTGGAACACGGTCGGGCCGAAGCCGGTGTTCTTGACGACATAGTCGAACGGGATCCGCTCGTTGGAAATGACGTCGCCGCCGAACACGCGCGGGCCGTAGTGCCAGAACTCGTCGCCGCCAAACAGCAGGTGCGATTCGGGGATGCAGCCGACGCATGACGGCGCGGTACCGTGGCCGTCGTCCATGACGATCGGGAACGACTGCGGCGCGACGAGCTTGCCCCACTTCGTTTCGGCCGCGTACGCCGGATCGTAATGGGCGAGGTTGGGATAATGCATCGCCTGGACCCAGCGGCGGATGTCGTTATTGCCGAGCGGCTCGCGCAGCGCCGAGGACTCGATCGGCTTGCCCAGGTACTGGTCGATGTCCGAAGTATCGAGCGAGGGGGCGATCGTGGCCATGGTTTGGACTCCTGTGTGGGTGAAGCGGGTTCGAGGCCGCTAGTCGGGCGTTCAGCAGTGCTGATTTTGCGATCGGCTTGTGCCAAGCGCAACAGCCGGTCAAGCGCGACACAACGCTCCGGCGGTGAAGCTTGGCGCTCGCGCGAAGATCGTCCCAACCTGTCCGAAAGTTCAGTTCCGGTTGACCTGACGCGGGTGCAAAGCCGCAAGTCACGCCGTCAGCGCAAGGGTACGCACGATGGAAATAGAGGTCAGCGCCGAAGCCAAGGACAAGCGGATCAACCGCATGGTCGCGATCACGGTCGTGATCCTCTCGGTGTTCATGACGGTGTGCCACATCAAGGATGAGAAGGTCGTCCAGCACATGGAGCACGCCGAGTCGGATTCGATCGACCGCTGGAACCAGTATCAGGCGACCAAGACCAAGCAGCACCTGCTCGAGACCGCGCGAACCGAGCTGGCGGTGCTCGGCTCAGTGGCGAACCCGGCGACCGCGGCGAGTGTGGCGCGGTTCGATGCCGACATCGCCAAGTACAAGGGCGAAGCCCCGCGCCTCGCCGACGAAGCCCGCGGGCTGACCGCGCGCCACGACGAGCTCAACCTGCACGATGATCAGTTCGATGCCAGCGAAGCTCTGGTGACCGCGGCGGTGTCGCTCGCCGCCATCGCCGCGCTGGTCGAAAACTTTGGTCTGCTGGTGGCGTGCTGGGTGCTCGGCGCGTTCGGGATGTTCTTCGGCTTTTGCGGCCTACTCGGGCTCAACTTCCACCCCGAGGTGCTCGCCAACCTGCTCGGGTGAACCCTCGACAGTCCGGCGCCACGGGGATAGGGGCGCGCGCAGCGCCGGTTGGGGCGCTCGTGCAACTCTGGGGCACCCGCGAATGCCGCTTCCTTCGCTGTTCCGCCGCCTGCGTCTGCCAGTCGTCGCCTCGCCGATGTTCATCGTCTCGAGCCCGGAGCTGGTCATCGCCCAGTGCAAGGCGGGGATAGTCGGCAGCTTCCCTGTGCTCAACGCACGTCCATCGAGCCAGCTCGACGAATGGCTCCACCGGATCGCCGAGGAGCTCGCCGCGCATGATCGCGCCAACCCCGAAGCACCGGCCGCGCCGTTCGCGGTCAACCAGATCGTCCACCGCACCAACAACCGCCTCGATGACGACCTGGCGCTATGTGAGAAATGGCGAGTGCCGCTGGTGATCACCTCGCTCGGCGCGCGCGAGGACGTCAACGCGGCGGTCCACGGCTGGGGCGGGGTCGTCTTTCACGACGTGATCGACGATCGGTTCGCCCGCAAGGCGATCGAAAAAGGCGCCGACGGGCTGATCCCAGTCGCCGCGGGCGCCGGCGGCCATGCCGGCGCGCTCTCGCCGTTCGCGCTGATGCAGGAGATCCGCGCCTGGTTCGCCGGGCCGGTGGTGCTTTCCGGGGCGATCGCCCACGGCCGCTCGATCCTCGCCGCGCAAGCGATGGGCGCGGACCTTGCCTACGTCGGCAGCCCGTGGATCGCGACGCCCGAATCGAACGCCTCGCCCGCGTACAAGCATGCAATCACCCAAGGCTCGGCGCGCGACATCGTCTACACCAACCTGTTCACCGGGGTGCACGGCAACTATCTGCGCGGCTCGATCGTTGCCGCCGGGCTCGACCCCGACGACTTGCCGGAGAGCGATCCAAGCCGCTTGGACTTTAGCTCGGGCGGGACCACCGCGGCCAAGGCGTGGAAGGACATCTGGGGCTCGGGCCAGGGGATCAGCGCAGTAACCTCGATCGAGCCGGTGGCGGTGCGGGTCGAACGCCTGATCGCCGAATATCAGGAAGCCCAGGCCGAGCTTGCCGCGAGGGTCGCCTCGACCAGCGACTCGGGCGCGGCGGTGGCCGGCCAAAGCGAATCGGCCAATGCATCGAGCGCACTGAAGTCGACCGTCTGAGCCAACGGATCGAAGCGGCTGAGCAGCGGCCGGCGCCGCTCGGATAAGAGGCGCCGGCGCAAGGCGCGCTGCAGCAGGGCGAGACGGAACGCCGCCTCGTCGCGGGCGCTTTCGGGAGACCGGCCGCGGATCGCCGCCCAGCGCGCTTCGACCTGGCCGACCCGTTCGATCACCAGCCCATTGTAGCCGCGGTGGGGGCCGCGATGGAGCGGCAGGCTGAGACGCACGGCCGCCGCCTCGCGCGCCGGGAGCAGCAGCCCGTTGGTGCGAAAGTCGTCGAAGCCGAGGCACCCCGGCCCAATCGAGGCGAACAGCGGCGCGAAGCAGCGCCGGCCGAGCAGCTGCCGGGGAAGCAGGTGATGGCGCTGGAGCGCGGCGTCATAATCCGAGGCGTCGCGGTGGTTGACCAGCCGGAACGGCAAGCCCGTCCGACGGGTGCGGCCGGGGCTCAACCCGCGCGGCCGATCCGCAGCAACCGCCCGTCCGGCGAAGGCTTTGCCGACAGCGGCTCGCCGTCGAGGGCGGTGAAGTCGCGCGCAATCCGCTGCGGCCCTTCGGCGACGATGAGGTTGATCAGCCGGATGGCCAGGCGCGCCGAATCGCGTGAGGACAGCCCCGCCGCCGGATCGATCAGCAACTCCTGCCCAACGAAGAAGGCCAGCCCCTCGCTGGCCAAGCCGCCCTCGGGCGTGTCCGTCAAAGCGACCAAGCCGAGCGCCGGGAAAGCCCCTCCGCTAAGCCAGGCATCGATCGAGCGGACGAACAACTCCGGCTCGATGGCCGTGCGCGCCGGGTGCCAAGCGACCGCGCCGATCCCGGGAAGCCGCGCCATCCGCGCCGCCAACGCGCACATCGTCCGCACGATCGGCAGCAGGTGCGCCCCGGCGGCGAGGTGCGACCCCGGCGCCAGCCGGATCGCCTCGACCGCAAACGCCTCCTCTGGCGAGGGGAAGCCGTAGCGATGGATTTGCTGAGGCAGCGGCGCGGATTCGGCCGGGGCAAGGCCGCCGAGGTCAAAGGCCAGTCCGGACGACAGCAGCTCGAGCCACCCTTCCCGTTCCGCGGGCCGGTGACTGACGGCGAACCCGCCGGCTCCCTCGGCATGCGCATCGGCCAGGCGCACGATATCCGCCGCGCGCGGTCGGGTGCCGCCCGCGAAGATCAGCGACAGGCCGGCGCGGTCCTGCCCCAGAGCGGAGCCCTCATGCGAGACGATCAACCCTTCCCCGTCTTTGAGCTTCCAGTCTCTCGCACCGATGACCGCCTTGCGTCGAGTCCGGAGCGGTCGAGCCGTGCCGTTTCGGATCGATTCGGTTCAGAAGATCCCTTGTGCGAGACCTTCGGCGAGCCCCGCTCCAAGCTGGCGGCAGCGCTCGAGCGTCTCCTCCGACACGTGCTTGGGCGCGAGAATCGCCTCGGGCGTCTGGGCATTCAGGTTGACGATCAGCGGCTCGGCGACTCGCCGCAAGCGCCAGCCGGCGACGATCCGGTCAATCTGCGCCTGCGCGCCGCGGCCGTCGGACCCGGCGGCGATCACTGTCGCGTAAGGGCGCCCCTCGATCCGCCCGAGCAGCGGGTAATACATCCGATCGAACATCTCCTTCATCGCGCCGCTCATGCTGGCGAGATTTTCGGGACAGACGAACAAGTAACCATGGGCCGACAACAGCCGCTCGGGCACCGCCTCGGCCGCGCCGATCAGCTCCGCGCGCCCACCGGCGCCTTCATGAGCATAACCGGTGGATGACTGCGCCCGCGCCTTTCGCACCGCGAGCCGATCGCATAGCTGCACAAGCGATGGCTTCGCATTCCCCCGTCCTGTTCGGCATCGAGCAATCGCTGAGCGGCCGACCATGGCGCTGGCGCGGCGGCAACATGGACTTGGTCGAGGGCGTAAGCGGCCTAGAAGACGACCTCGTCACGCAGCTGCTACTTGCCCGCGGCGTACCTCGCGACGATCTCGATCGCCACCGCAATCCCTCGCTGCGCGCCTTCCTGCCCGATCCCTCGCAGTTCCGCGACATGGATGCCGCGGCCGAGCGGCTCGCGCAGGCGGTGATCGGCGGCGAGACGATCACCGTCTACGGCGATTACGACGTCGACGGCGCGACCAGCGCAGCGCTGCTGATTCGCCTGCTCGGCGCACTCGGCAACCAGGCGCGCTATTACATCCCCGACCGCCTGCTCGAAGGCTACGGCCCCTCGGGTGAGGCGCTGGTGCGGATCGCCGGCGACGGCTCGAGCCTGATCGTCACCGTCGATTGCGGGGCGATGGCGCACGAGGCGCTGGCGATGGCCCATGCCTCGGGCGTGGACGTGATCGTGGTCGACCATCACAAGTGCTCGGCCGAGCTGCCCCGCGCTGCGGCGCTGGTCAATCCGAACCGCCTCGACGAAGGTGCAGTCGGCGCTGCCCACGGGCATCTCGCCGCCGTCGGGGTGGCGTTCCTGCTCGCCGTGGCGACGGTCCGCGTCCTGCGCCGCGGCGGCTTCTTCGAGAGCCGTGCCGAACCCGACTTGTTCTCGCTGCTCGACCTCGTGGCGCTCGGCACCGTGGCCGACGTCGCCGCGCTGCACGGGCTCAACCGGGCGATGGTCGCGCAAGGGCTCAAGGTCATGGCCCGGCGCGAAAACATCGGCATGGCCGCGCTGATCGACGCCAGCCGGCTGACCCGCGCACCGCAGTGCAGCGATCTCGGCTTCGCCCTCGGGCCGCGGGTCAACGCCGGCGGCCGCGTCGGCGAAGCGACGCTCGGGGTGCGCCTGTTGACCACCACCGATGCCGACGAGGCGCGCACGATCGCCGCCCAGCTCTCGATCCTAAACGACGAGCGCCGGGCGATCGAGGCCGCCGTCCAGGAAGCGGCCGAGGCGCAGATCGCCGGCCAGCACAACCGCGCCGTGCTGGTCCTCGGCGGGCGCGGCTGGCATCCCGGGGTGATCGGCATCGTCGCCGGACGGATCAAGGAGAAGACCGGCAAACCGACGCTGGTCGTCGCGCTCGAGGCCGACGACGCCGGCAACGGCAAAGGCTCGGGCCGCTCGATCGCCGGCGTCGACCTCGGCGCCGCGATCATCGCCGCGCGTGAGGCCGGGCTGCTGCTCGCCGGCGGCGGCCACGCGATGGCCGCGGGGCTGACCGTCGCGGCGAGCGGGCTCGACGCACTCGGCGAATGGCTCGATGCGCGCTTGGGCGCGGCGGTGACCGCGTCCCAGTTCGGCCATGCTACGCTGCTCGACCTCGCCCTCGCCCCGCGCGGGCTGACCCCCGAGCTCGTCGCCTTGCTCGAAAGCGCCGGGCCCTTCGGGATGGGCTGGCCGGCGCCGCGGATCGCGGTCGGCCCCGTGCACCTAGTCAAGAGCGACCTCGTCGGCAGCGACCACGTGCGGCTGATCGTGCGTGGCGAGGACGGCGGCAGCTTCAAGGCGATCGCCTTCCGCGCTGCCCACAGCGAGCTCGGCCAGGCCCTGCTCAACCGCGCCCGCGGCCGCCGCCTGTGGCTCGCCGGGCGTCCCAAGATCGACGATTGGGGCAGCCGTCCCCAGGCCGAGCTGCACCTCGAGGACGCCGCCTGGGCGGATTGAAGCGGCCTCCGGCGCAGGGCTTGACCCCCCTCGCCGCCACGCCTAAGTGCGCGGCCTTGCCGCCGGCCCTGCCGGCATGGCCCCTTCGTCTAGCGGTCCAGGACGCGGCCCTTTCACGGCTGAAACACGGGTTCGATTCCCGTAGGGGTCACCATCCAAGGCTTGCCAATCCAGCGCGGCGGGCTATGGACGGGCGCTGCCGGCATGGCCCCTTCGTCTAGCGGTCAGGACGTAGCCCTCTCACGGCTAAAACACGGGTTCGATTCCCGTAGGGGTCACCAGCAGCACGCCGCATACGCTGCTGCATACTGGCGAGGCGACCAACCGACATGGCGAAGCTCCCCTGGCCCGGCATTGCTCTCGCGGTGATCGCCGCGCTGGCGATGCTCATCGCCGGCGTGCCGCTGTGGCTGGTCGGGTCCATCGTCATCGCCTGGATCGGTTCGCTGTGGCTGGCGCCCATGGCCGAGGACGACGACGTTCGCATCCCGGAGGACGACGAAGCCGAGATCCAGATGGGCGAGGCGCTCGAGCCCGTCGGGATGCCGCTGCTGCTGGTCGACCGGGTCAGGATCGTCGCCGCCAACGCCGCCGCGCGGGCGACCCTCGGCGGGCACATCCTCGGCCAGGACGCCCGCATCGCGCTGCGCCATCCGGATGCGATGCGGCTGCTCGACATGGACGACGGCGACAGCGTGACGATCTCGGGTCTGACCGGACCCGGCAGCTTGTGGCAGCTGACCCGGCGGCGGGTCGACGACCGCCACGTGCTGATCGAGCTCGCCGATCGCACCGCGGCGGCCGACATGAGCCGGGCCCACACCGACTTCGTCGCCAACGCCAGCCACGAGCTGCGCACGCAGCTCGAGGCCGAGAAGCACGAGCTGCCGACCGACACGGTTGAACTGGGCGAGCTCACCGGGCGCGTGGTCGCGGAATTCACGCCGCTTGCCCCGGGCCGGATCACGCTGTCGAAGCCGGAGAGCGCGCTCGCGGTCCGCGGCGATGAAACCCAGCTCGCCCAGCTCCTGCGCAACCTGATCGACAACGCGATCAAGTACGGCGACGCGGACCAGCCGGTCGAGATCTCCGTGGCGCCGGGCGAGAACCGCCAAGCGGTAATCGCCGTCCGCGATCATGGGCCCGGGGTCGAGCCCCGCCACCTGCCCCACCTCACCCGGCGGTTCTATCGCACCGATCCGGGGCGGAGCCGCGCCGCGGGCGGGACCGGCCTCGGCCTCGCGATCGTCAAGCACATCGTCGAGCGCCACCGCGGGCGGCTCGACATCTCCAGCGCGCCCGGGCAAGGCATCCGTGTCGAAGTGCGCTTGCCCGGCGCTGCCGAGGCGTTGTCATAATGGTGTCATGCTAGCGCGGCAGAGGGCTTGCAGCGACCACCCGCCGGACTCCTGCCGGTGCTTGGAGGGTGGCATTCGGCCGGACTTCCAATATGCTCACCAACCCGCGGCAAGAGCTGGTAAAGGGACGGTCGGCGCCCGCGGCCGGGTCGACCGAAGGGAAGGACGAAAGCATGGCGCTCGAGCATACGGTCAAGGCTTTCGATGAAGACATTACCCGCCTGCGCGGGCTGATCGCCGAAATGGGCGGCCTGGCTGAAGTGGCGCTGTCGGAAGCGATGGATGCGCTGATCAAGGGCAACGACCAGCTCGCGACCGAGGTCATGGCGCGGGACAAGCGGATCGATGCGCTCGAGGCCGAAATCGACCGTCTCGCGGTCCGGGTGCTGGCCCTGCGCGCGCCGATGGCCGACGACTTGCGCGAGATCATCGCCGCGCTGAAGATCGCCGGCGTGCTCGAGCGGATCGGCGATTATGCCAAGAACATCGCCCGCAGCGCCGGCAAGATCGAGAACCGCAAGAAGTTCGAGCCGCTGACGCTGATCCCGGCGATGGCCGACCTCGCCGGCGAAATGGTCCATGACGTGCTCACGGCCTATGCCGCCCGCGATGCGGCGCTCGCCGCCGAGATCTGCGCCCGCGACGAGAAGGTCGATGCCTTCTACGACAGCATCTTTCGTAACCTGGTCAGTCACATGGTCGAAAATCCCTCGACCATCAGCAGCGCCGCGCAGCTGCTGTTCGTCGCCCGCAATATCGAGCGGATCGGCGACCATGCCACCAACGTCGCCGAGATGGTCCACTTCGCGGCGACCGGCACGTACCTGACCGACCGCGAGGAACGCGCGGCCTGACGGCCCGCCGAAAGGTACGACTGCGATGCCTGGCCCCCGCGTCCTGCTGGTCGAGGATGACCCTGCCTTGGCCGAGCTGCTCGAGTTCCGCTTCAAGGCCGCCGGCTACGCGGTGAGCGCCACCGGCGACGGCGACGAGGCGTTGCTGCTGGCTGCCGAGCAGGTCCCCGATTTGGTCGTGCTCGACTGGATGATCGAGGGGACCAGCGGGATCGAGGTTTGCCGGCGGTTGCGCCGCGACAAGTCGACGGCGCACGTGCCGATCGTCATGCTCACCGCCCGCGGCGCCGAGGATGACCGCGTCCGCGGTCTCGAGACGGGTGCCGACGACTACCTGACCAAGCCGTTCTCGCCGCGCGAGCTGCTCGCCCGGGTCGCGGCGATCATGCGCCGCATCCGCCCGGCGCTCGCCGGCGAAACCCTCACCGTCGGCGATCTGTCGCTTGACGTCGCGGCGCACCGCGTCACTCGCGGCGGCCACGTGGTGGCGCTCGGACCGACCGAGTTCCGCCTGCTGCGGCATTTCATGGAGCACCCCGGCCGGGTCTTCTCGCGCGGGCAATTGCTCGATGCTGTCTGGGGCACAGGCAGCGACATCGAGCTGCGCACCGTCGATGTCCACATCCGCCGGCTGCGCAAGGGCATCGAGGTCACCGACGCGCCGGACCCGGTGCGCACGGTGCGCTCGGCCGGATACGCGCTGGAGCCGGTGTAAGCCTAAACGATCAGGCGCCGGCGCGGCTCGGTTCCGGCGGTGGGCTTGCGCGACGGTCCGTGGACCGCCTGGAGATGTTCGGCGACGGGACCGTAAAGCGGGTGCTTGAAGGCGATCCCGGCGCGCTTGCCCGCCAGCCAGCAGACGGTGGCGGTCAACGCTTCCATCGACTTGGGCTTGATCACCAGCTCCTGCCCAAGGCTCAGGCAGACATTTTGGGTCCAGATGCAGCAGCCGTCGGCGGTCAGGTCGGAGATCATCACCTCCTCGCTCTGGCGGTCGAGCGTGCGGCAGACTGCCCTGAGGTCGACTGGCTTGCGCTCGGCCGTGCGCCGATTGGCAACCAGTGCGCCCGATTTTGCAGCAACCCATTTGACGGTGTCGACCGAACGCTGGAGCACCGTCTTCAGCGCGAACGGCGTGCTGCGCATGCTCGTGAACGCGCCGGACGTGCAGAAGTCGCGCTCCCACCGCTCCTCCCGATCACCGGTCAGCTGGTCGAGGATGTACTGCGGCAGCGGCAGCGCGAACTCGATCGTTACGGATCGACCCTCGCAGCGTGCGACGATCCCGGCCAGTCCGTCGACCCCTCCAAGCGCCAGCGTCACGCGGTCACCTGACTCCAGTTCCGCTGCGGCGACGAACAGGCTACAACCGTTCACCGCCACGTTCGTCAGCAACGCCGGACGCACCCCGCCAGCCTCGCTCCGGCAGCGGCCCTGGACGATCGGCACAAAGCCGCTGGCGACCCCTGTTCCTCGGCTCGACATCCTCAACCACGTTGCGCTGGCGGCAGTTGTGCCGGATTTGCCGCAGGACAGGTTAAGGAACGGTGCCTGCCACAACCGGATTCACGCAGCTTCCGTTGGGCTCACAAGGCGTTACGCGCACGGTCACTCACCTGGAACATGGTCCCGCCGTGGACCGGGGCGCCGGCTTTCGAAACGGGCTTAAGGATGGATTTACCGTCCTCGGGGTAGGCTGGGCGCGGGAGGATATTCCTTATGCCCGAGCCATGCCTGAAGGATCAGCGCCGCAGCGAGCGGCTTCCGATCGTCCTCAAGGCGCGCTGGCGGATGTCGAGCTGGCAAGTCGGGGACGCCGTTCTCGCCAACGTCTCGCCCGAGGGGTGTTGCATCACCGTGGCCCGCGCCACGCTGAAAGTGGGGCAACAAGTCGTCCTCCGCGCCGGTTCGATGCCGCGTTTGCCCGGCCGCGTCCGCTGGGTTCGGGACACCAGCGTCGGGATCGAGTTCGACCACGCGCTCGACCATGCTTCGCTGGCCGGGATGATCGCCTGGGCGGACGCCGAAGAGGCCGAAGCCACAGACGAATAGCTGGCGAACGGTTCGCCCCGTGCCTTGCGAGCTCGCTTCTGCATGAGCGGATTGCCCGCGCGTTTCGGGTTCGATTGGAGTTGAGAGTGCAAGCAAGCTACGGCTCCCAGACGACGACGCAGCCGGCCCGTGAGCCGCGGCGGGTCGTGCTGTTGCAGGCCAAGCTGTTTACGGATGCCGGTAATTGCGATGCGACGATCTGCAACGTGTCGTTGAACGGGTTGATGGCCAAGTGCGAGTCTCCGCCGCGGCGGGGCGCCTACGTCGAGCTGCGCTACGCCGAAGGCTCGATCGTCGGCCGGGTGATGTGGTCGCAGGGCTCGCGCTTCGGCTTGCGCAGCCGCGACAAGATCGAGATCGCCCGCCTGCGCGGCAAGGACGAGGGCGGAGCCCAGCGCGGATCGTTCGGCAAAGTCGTAGCGCCGCTGCGGCAACCGTTGTCGGCTGCCGAGATCGAGGAGCGCAGCCGCCAGACCTCGCGGCTGTTCGAATGGGTGATGATCGCCATCGCCGCCGCGGGCGCCGCCGGAATGGGCGCCGGGCTGATCTACTCGGCAATCGCGACCCCAATGGAGAAGGCCCAGGCGGCGCTTTCGGGCAATCCCTGATTCCTATTCACTCGCACGCGCTCCAGCCGATCCGGCTCCGCGCCTGGTCGAGGTGGAAGTGATCGGCATGGGCGGCGTTGTAGTCGGGGCTGAGCACGGTTCCGAACACGCCGCACGCACCGTGGCGGATCCGATGCAGGAACGCTTGCGCCGGGCCTGAGCTGGACCAGTCATGGTCGACGGTGATCCGGCGGCCGTCGGCGAGGTCGAAGCCGGCGACGTCGATGGCATTGCCGGTGGCGTGCTCGCTCCAGCCGCCAGAGTCAGAGCCGCGGATATGGCGGCAGGCGGTCGTGCCGTAATGCTCGAGTGCTACCACCCGGCTGCCGAGCAGGCGCTGCGCGGCCGGCTCGACGCTGTTGCGCAGCCACAGCACGAGTCCGGCATCGAGCGCGCACGTCGCTTCGGGAGTCGATGGGCGGAACGCGACAGCGGCGGCACCATCGGCGAGCTGGACCCGATCGGCGCGGCGGCACTCGCCTTCGCCGACCGCCGGCAGCGCGGTGAAGGCGATGCCGCTGCGGGCGAGCACGGCGCGGCATTCGGCCGGGTCGCCGCGCAGGCGGACGAGCTTGCGCGCGGTCGCCCAGCCTGGCGGATCGGTCAGGCTCAGCGGGGCCCACGGGTTATCCTGCGGGTGCGCGGCGAGCCAGGCGCGCGCGAACAGCGTCAGCGCGCCCCAGAACAGCAGCGCCAGCGCCGAGCGGTCGAGCCAGCCGACGCGGGTCAATGGAAGTCCCGCGACTTGGGGATCACCCGCACGTCGCGCGGATGGCTTCCGCGCACAGGCGGCGCGGGGTCAGGATCGGCATCGGAGAGCTTGTGGAGCTCGGCCGTGGCGTCGGTCAGGTGCGCGGCGATGACGTGGATGACGTCGTCGGCGGCCTCGACCCGGCCGCGGACCTCGATCAGCCGCGCGCCCATCACCACCTTGCGGAATTTCTCCTTCATGTCGGGCCAAACGACGAGGTTGACCACCCCGGTCTCGTCCTCAAGGGTGATGAACACCACGCCCTTGGCGCTGCCGGGGCGCTGGCGGATCAGCACCACCCCGGCGACCTGGACCATGCTGCGGAACGTGCGCGCCTTGAGGTCGCAGGCGCGGATGAAGCCGCGCTCGGCAAGGCTGGCGCGGAGGAACGCCAGCGGGTGCGCCTTCAGCGACAGCCGCTGCGTCTGGTAATCGGCGACGACTTCCTCGTTCAGCGGCATCGCCGGAAGGTGGGTCACGGTGCGCTCGGCGCCTTCGTCGCGGACCCCGGCGGCGGCGAACAACGGCAGCTCGGCCCCGCCGATCAGGCTGCGCGCGTCCCACAACGCCTGGCGCCGACTCAGGGCGAGCGAGCCGCAGGAGTCAGCCGCGGCGAGCCGCTCAATCATCGCCGGCGACAGCCCGGCGCGATCCCGCAGCGCCGTAACGTCGGCAAACCCGCCCCCCACCTCGCGCGCCGCGATCAGCCGCGCGGCGACGTGCTCGGGTAACCCGTCGATCTGCCGCAGCCCTAGCCGCAAGGCGATGCGGCTTGATTCACGCGGAGACGCGGAGACGCGAAGAAGATTGGGTTCGCGCAGAGGCGCAGAGGCGCAGATAGGTTCGCTTGCGCCGCAGGCATTCCACTCCTTTGCGATCGTCCCGTTTGGCGCAATGGTGGCGATCGAGGGCGGCTGCGCCGCGGGCGTTCCCCTCCTTTGCGCCTCTGCGCCTCTGCGCGAATCCTCATCTTCCCCCCCTTCTTCCCTTCTCCGCGTCCCCGCGTCCCCGCGTGAACCAACTTCCTCCAAAGTGCAGTCCCATTGCGAAAAGTTGACGTCGACCGGCAGCACTTCGACCCCGTGCTCGCGGGCGTCGCGGACGATCTGGGCGGGGGCGTAGAAGCCCATCGGCTGCGAGTTGAGCAACGCTGCTGCAAACGCCGCCGGGAAGTGGCACTTGAGCCAGCTCGAGACGTAGACCAGGTGAGCGAAGCTGGCGGCGTGGCTTTCGGGGAAGCCGTATTCGCCGAAGCCCTTGATCTGGTTGAAGCAGCGCTGCGAGAACTCGCGGTCGTAGCCGCGCGCGACCATCCGCTCGACCATCATGTCCTCGAGCGCGTCGACCATGCCCTTGGAGCGGAACGTCGCCATCGCCTTGCGCAGCCGGTTGGCTTCGGCCGAGGAGAACTTGGCCGCGTCGAGCGCGATCTTCATCGCCTGCTCCTGGAAGATCGGCACGCCGAGGGTGCGGCCGAGGATCGAGGACAGCTCGTCGGGCGGGCCGTGCTCGGGCGCCGGCGCGGGGATGATGACCTTTTCGGCACCTCGACGGCGCTTGAGGTAGGGATGGACCATGTCCCCCTGGATCGGCCCCGGGCGGACGATCGCCACCTGGATGACGAGGTCGTAGAACTCGCGTGGGCGCAGCCGCGGCAGCATGTTCATCTGCGCCCGGCTCTCGACCTGGAAAACCCCGAGGGAATCCCCGCGGCGGAGCATCGCGTAGACCTCGGGGTCCTCGCGCGGGACGGTGGCGAGGGTCAACTCGCGGCCATGATGCGCGCCGAGCAAGTCGAGGCACTTGCGGATACAAGTCAGCATGCCGAGCGCGAGCACGTCGACCTTGAGGATGCCAAGCGCGTCGATATCATCCTTGTCCCACTCGATGAAGCTGCGCTCAGGCATCGCCCCGTTGCCGATCGGCACGGTCTCGATCAGCGGTCCCTGGGTGAGGATGAACCCGCCGACGTGCTGGCCGAGGTGGCGCGGCATGC
>JAEKKO010000017.1 GCA_019510335.1 Novosphingobium sp.
AGCTGGGACTTCTGGCAGTACTGGCGCAATTGCGACGACCGCGACGTCGGCAAGTTCCTGCGCCTGTTCACCGACCTGCCGCTGGCCGAGATCGCCCGGCTCGAGGCGCTCGAGGGCGCCGAGATCAACGCCGCCAAGGTCGTCCTCGCCGATGCGGTGACCGCGCTGTGCCGTGGCCGCGAGGCCGCCGAGGCGGCGCAGCAGACCGCTCAGCTGACTTTCGTCGCCGGCGGCCTCGGCGCCGACCTGCCGACGATCGAGGTCGGGCTGGACGGCATCGCCGTCACCGCCGCTCTCACCGCGCTCGGCTTCGTCGCCTCGAACGGCGAGGCCAAGCGCAAGATCGCCGAGGGCGCGGTCCGCTTCGGCGACACGCTGGTCGGCGATCCGGCCGACGTGCTGCGGGTCGAACCCGGCGTCAGCGTCCGCCTGAGCCTCGGCAAGAAGAAGCACGGCGTGCTGCGCGGCAGCTGAGACCTGAACGCGGGTATGACTTTACCCTGACTCGTCATTGCGAGGGCCGAAGGCCCGCGGCAATCCAGAGTCCCACTTGCGGCCCTGGATTGCTTCGCGCAGTTTATCCTGAGCGCCTGCAAGGCAGCCGAAGGGCTTGCAATGACGAAAGACTATCAGTGTAAAGTCATCAAGCTCTAGCCGGCGCGCGCGCCACGCCGGCTCTTTACGGTTTGTTTGCCTCTCCCCTTCATCATCCGCGCTTCGGGTCGCCCAGGGAGGAATGCGCGAGGATGAGCGGTGGAGCTCAATTGTCCGTAACCGACTTGCGGCGCTCGGCGCGTCATCCGGTCGATCACCGGGTGATCGGCGAGCATCGCCAGCACGGCGACGTGCCGTTGCACATCGTCAACCTCTCGGCCCATGGCTTCATGGTCCAGGGCGCGATCGCCTTCGGCCGCGGCGAGCGCGTCAGCGTCCGCCTGCCGCGGATCGGCCGGATCGAGGCGCACATGATCTGGGTGACCGAAGACCGCGCCGGATTCCAGTTCGAGCGGATCATCCGCTCCGACGACTTCCTCCACCTGATCGACACGCTCCAGCCGAACCCCCGCCTGCGCAGGGTGCGCTGAGGGCGGGGTGGCGGCTCCCATCCGTGCATTAGGCATTTGAAGAAGTTACAGAGAGCGATGGTGATTAGCTGCGGTTATGAGAGTCGGCAAGGATCGATGAGCGCACTTGCGATCGCGGGCTCAGATTGACCGCAACACTCACATTCCCCGTCTCCACCACTTTCAGGGACCATTTCTCCTCGCGTGCGGAGGCCGGATCGGCGTGAGACGAAGGTTGCGCTCCTCTGCTGTGGCGGCACGCGCGGCGGGATGGATGCTGAAACAAGTTCAGCGTGACGAGGGGAATGGGACGAAAGTTTCACCTGCGGAAAGGCGGGGGTGAGGCGATCACGAACACTCGCAATTCCCCCTTTCCTACACACACCCAACCGTGCCAAGTGTTCCTCATATGTTCCTACGCCCCACCGAATCAAATCGCCTGAGCCGATCAAACCCGCCGCGGTGATCGAAGGAGTTTTCGTTTCGGCGGTACTTTCGGTAACTTCGCCCCACCCCCGCCGAGCGCCACCGCTCACCCGCCCCGCTTGGCAAAGCGCGCGCCCGCTGCCATGGCCGCGGCGTGATCGAGCCGACCTCGCCGCTGCAGATCGTCGCCTTCCGCCGGCTGTGGCTGTCGCGCTTCGCCTCGGTCGTGGCGACCAACGGGATGGTCGTGATCCTCGGCTACCAGCTCTACGACATCGCCCGCTCGGCTTACGGGATGAGCGTCGCCCGCGCCTCGTTCCAGCTTGGCCTGCTCGGGCTCGCCCAGTTCGTGCCGCTGTTCGTGTTGACCCCGGCCGCCGGGGTGATCGCCGACCGCTATGACCGGCGCCTGATCGGCGCGGCCGCGGTCGGGCTCGACGCCGGGGTTGCTTTGACCCTGGCCGTGGTCACTCATGCCGGCGGGCTGACCCTGCCGCTGCTGTTCGGGCTGGCCGCGCTGCACGGGGTGGCGCGGGTGTTCGTCGGGCCGGCGATCAGCTCGATCGCGCCCAACGTCGTGCCGGCGGTGCTGATGCCGCGGGCGATCGGCCTGACCTCGATGGCGATGCAGATCGGGATGATCTCGGGCCCGGCCCTCGCCGGGCTGCTGTTCGCCCGCTCGGCCTCGGCGCCGTACTGGATCGCCGCGGTGCTGCTGGCGATCGCATGCGGCGCGCTGCTGTTGCTGCCGCGCCTGCCGCTCCATTCCGGCAACCGCGGCGCCCATCCGCTGCGCCAGATCGCCGACGGCTTCCGCTACGTCCGTGACGAGCGCTTCCTGCTCGGCTGCATCACGCTCGACCTGTTCGCGGTGATCCTCGCCGGGGCGACCGCGCTGCTGCCGGTCTACGCCCGCGACATCCTCCACGTCGGGGCCGAAGGGCTCGGGCAGATGCGCGCCGCGCCGGCGGTCGGCGCCGCCATCGTCGGGGTGTGGCTGTCGTTCCGGCCGTTCACCCACAACGTCGGCGTCAAGATGCTGGCCGGGGTGGCGGTCTATGGCGCGGCGACGATCGCCTTCGGCGTCTCGCACACCTACCCGCTGTCGCTGGCGCTGCTGGCGGTGCTCGGGGCGGCCGACATGGTCTCGGTGTTCATCCGCAGCAGCCTCGTCCAGCTCAACACGCCCGACACCATGCGCGGCCGGGTCAGCTCGATCTCGGGCCTGGCGATCTCCGCCTCGAACGAGCTCGGCGAGATGGAATCGGGCATGCTCGCCTCGCTGCTCGGCGCGCCGGGGGCGGTTGTGTTCGGCGGGGTCGGTGCGATAGTCGTCACGCTGGTGTGGGCCCGGCTGTTCCCCGAGCTGCCCCATACCCGCACGTTCGCCGCGCACTACCGCCAGGAGGAACCCGCATGAAGGCCGACAGCATCCTCGCCACGATCGGAAACACCCCGCACGTCCGGCTGAGCCGCCTCTTCCCCGATGCCGAGGTGTGGGTGAAGTGCGAGCGCGCCAACCCCGGCGGCTCGATCAAGGACCGCATCGGCCTGGCCATGATCGAGGCGGCCGAAGTGGACGGCAGCCTCAAGCCGGGCGGCACCATCGTCGAGCCGACCTCGGGCAACACCGGGATCGGCCTGGCCATGGTCGCCGCGGTCAAAGGCTATAAGCTGGTCCTGGTGATGCCCGACTCGATGTCGATCGAGCGGCGGCGGCTGATGCTCGCCTACGGCGCGACGTTCGACCTGACGCCGCGCGAGAAGGGCATGAAAGGCGCGATCGAGCGGGCCCGCGAGATCGTCGAGGCAACCCCCGGCGCGTGGATGCCGCAGCAGTTCGAGAACCCGGCCAATGTCGAGATCCACGCCCGCGGCACCGCGCGCGAGATCCTCGATGACTTCCGCGACACGCCGATCGACGCGATCATCACCGGGGTCGGCACGGGCGGCCACATCACCGCCTGCGCCGAAGTGCTCAAGCCGGTGTGGCCGGGCCTGAAGGTCTGGGCGGTCGAGCCGACATTGTCGCCGGTGATCTCCGGCGGCCAGCCCGGTCCGCACCCGATTCAGGGCATCGGCGCCGGGTTCATCCCGGCCAACCTCCACACCCAGGCGATCGACGGGGCGATCCAGGTCGAGCCGGCCGACGCCAAGGCGATGGCCCTGCGCTGCGCCCGCGAGGAAGGACTGCTGGTCGGGATCAGCTCGGGCGCGACGCTCGCCGCGATCGCCCAGAAGCTCCCCGAGCTCGACGCCGGCGCACGGGTGCTGGGGTTCAACTACGACACCGGGGAGCGCTACCTGTCGGTGCCGGACTTCCTGCCGGAGTGATCGCCGGGCCGTGCGTGAGCTCGAACCTCTCCCCTACCGTGACGGTTCGACCGCCCTCATGGGCCTGCTCGCACGCCCCACCGGCACCCCGCGCGGGGCGATCGTCATCTTCCCGACGATCGTGAATGCCAACCCGTCGATGGAGCGCCGCGCGGCGATGCTGGTCGAGGCCGGATTCGTGGCGATGATCGCGGACTTCTACGGCGAGCCGGTCGGCGACTTCGCCCATGCCCAGGAGCTCGCTGCGACGTTGCGCGCCGATGTCGACGCCTACCGCGCCCGCCTCTCGGCCGCCGTCGCCGCGCTGCGCGGGCATGAGGCGGTGGCCGGGCTGAAGCTGGCGGCGATCGGCTATTGCATGGGCGGGCAAGCCGCGCTCGAGGCCGCACGTGCCGGCGAGGACCTGGCGCTCGTCGCCACCTTCCATGGGATCCTCGACACCGCCCGCCGAGCCACCGCGGAAACCCCGATCGTCCCGCGCCTACTGGTCTGCCACGGCGACGCCGATCCGCTCGCCCCGCGCGAGCAGGTCCTGGCGTTGTGGGAGGAGATGAACGCGGCCGGCGCCAACTGGCACTTCCACAGCTACAGCGGCGTCCGGCACGGCTTCACCGATCCGGGCAGCGACGCCCGCGGCCTGCCCGCGATCGCCTACGACGCCAGCGCCGATCGCCAGAGCTGGGCCGCGTTGATGACAATGTGCGACGAGGTGTTCGGCTACGGCTGAATGCGCACGAGTTCGCCGCCCGCCGCGTCGCTCGCGCGCACGGCGTCCAGCACCCTCATGGCGGCGACCCCGTCGCGGAACGTCGGCAGCGTGACGGCTGCATCGGGGGCGCGACCGTCGATCCTCGCCCGCAGCGCCTCGCACAAGCGGGTATAAGGCCCTAGCTCAATATGGGAAAAGGCGCGGCTCGAGTCGGGACGCTCGGCCGGCGGAGGTTCGGGCAAGCGCAAGTCGTCAGGCACGGGCAGCTCGCGGACGCCCTCTCGATCCGCGACCAACACGGTGCCGTTCTCGGCCCAGACGCTGCCAGTCGTCCCGGTGACACGCCAAAGGCTGGCCATCGGGCCCCACGCGCCGGCGATCTGTTGGATTACCCCTTGCGTGCCGTTGGCCATCGCGAAGCGCAGGACGTAACTGTCCTCGGCCGCGTCGCGCGGGCGGTCCGAGACCAATGGCAGCGCCGCGCTGACCGACTCGAACTCGCCAAGCCACGCCCGAACCTGGTCGACGAGGTGGGAGCCCGAGGCGCCGAGCCAGCCTCCGCCGGCACTCTTGTCGAACCACCACGGCGGCATGCGCACCGTCGGGTCGGCCACGAACGCGCTGAATTGGGTGATCGTCAGATAGCGCGGCTCGCCGATCAGTCCGTCGGCTATGGCCCGGCCGATCAGCGCCCGGTCGGGCTGCCAACGGAACTCGTTGCCCATCAGGTGGATCACCCCGGCCCGTTCGGCCGCGGCAAGTATCGCCTCGCCCTCCTCGGCATTGCGCGCCATCGGCTTCTCGCAGACGACGTGGCAACCGCGCTCGATCGCCGTCAGGGCGAGGCCGGCATGGGTGTTGGGCGGAGTGGCGATGGTGACCACTTTTGCCCCGGTCTGCACGATCGCCTCCGCGAGATCGGTGAACGTGCTCCGCACCCCGACCTGCTCGGCGCGCCGGGCGAGGCGCTCGGGCGTGGACCCGACCAGCCCGACCACCTCAAACCCGGTGGCCCTCAGAGCGGGAACGTGAATCCGGCAGCCGAACCCGGTGCCGACGACGACTGCAGGAATCGCGGTGCTCATGGGATCGCCTCTTGCGCTGAAGGCGGCGACCGTAGCCCGGAGCGGCGAGTCATGATAGCGCACACTATCTACTCGGCCCCAAAAACGCCCTCGCGAGGATGTGTGTCATGAACGAGCTCGGTATCGAACGGCTCTGCGTCTTCGACCTACCGCCGGTCGAGTTCGTCGAATTGGTCGCCGACCTCGGCTGCCCGTGCATCGGCATCGCGCTCACGCCGATGCGCCACTACAACCCGCACGGCTACCCCGACTGGTCGCTCCGCGACGATCCCCGCCTGCGCCGGGAGTTGGTCGCGGCGATGCGCGACCGCGGCGTGCGCATCTCGCTGCTCGAGGGCTTCGGCATCGCCCCCGACAAGGACGTCCGCGCGATGGAGTCGGACCTCGACGTGCTGGTCGAGCTCGGCGGCGAGCGGATCAATCTCGTCAGCATCGACCGCGACTGGATCCGCACCCTTGACGGCTTCGCCGCGGTCACTGCAATGGCCCACGAGCGCAAGATCGAGGTGACCACCGAGGTCGGCGCTGGCTTCCTCCGAACGCTCGATGCGGCAGTCGCCGCGGTTCGCGAGGTCGCCAGCCCCAATTTCCGCCTGCTGATCGATACGATGCACTACTTCCGCTTCGGCGGCACGATCGCCGCCCTCGCCGCCCTCGACCCCCATCTGATCGGCTACGTCCAACTCTGCGACGCGCCGCTGGTCTCGCCGTTCGCCAGCTACATGGATGAGGCGCTGCATGAGCGAATGGTCCCCGGGACCGGCGAGTTGCCACTGCGCGAGTTCCTCGCCCTGCTTCGCCCCGACGTTGTCGTCAGCCTCGAAGTGCCGCAGCGCTCGCTGGCACAGGCGGGGTGGAGCACCGCTGAACGGGTTGGCGCCTGTGTCGTCGGGGCGCGGGCGCTTCTAACCCAAGCGCGCGCCTGAGATCAGGCGACGCCGAACGCTTCCGCCGGCAAGGCCATCAGCGCCTCGGCTCCGGCTTCGAGTTTGCGCCGCAGCGCCCCCGCGTCGGGGGTGAAGCGCTCGGTGAAGTAGCGGGCGGTGATGAGCTTGGCCTCGTAAAACGTCGCGTCACCGACCCCGTTCGCCAGTGCCGCGCTTGCGGCGCGCGCCATCCGCAGCCACATGAGGCCGATCGCGACGATCCCCGCGAGGTGCATGTACGGATACGCGGCAGCGCCGGCATTGGTCGGAGCTGCCATCGCATTCTGGACCAGCCACAGCGTGGCGGCTTTGAGCTCGGAATTGGCCTTCTCGACCCGCACGGCAATGTCTCTTACCCGTTCGTCGGCCTTGGCCTCTTCGCATTCCTTGTCGACCAGCGCGAACAAGGGCTGGATCGCGCGCCCGCCATCCTTCGGCAGTTTGCGGCCGACGAGGTCCATCGCCTGGATCCCGTTGGCGCCCTCGT
>JAEKKO010000322.1 GCA_019510335.1 Novosphingobium sp.
TTGAGCGCGCCAATTCGCTTGTGCGCCGCCGCGCCGCGGCTATCATCGCGAGCAGCGGCGGGGGGCCAATGACAGACGGGGCGCAGTCCACCCGCGCGCACAGGGGAAAGGGACTGCCGATGAACAGGATCGTTACGCTCGCCTCGCTTGCCGCGCTCGCGGTTGCCGCCGCGGGCTGCCAGAAGACCGCGCCAGCCGCGCAGGATCAGCCCAAGCTCACCGACTCCGAAGCGGCCGCGATCGCCGACAAGACCCAGGCCGAATGGGCCGCGATGGACGTGCCCCGCGACGAGGCGCTCTATGCCCACGACGTCGTCGCGTTCGACGCGCTCGACCCGAAGCTCTCGACCGACTGGGCCAACTGGGACCGGCTCCAGCAGGAATTCATCAAGGGCAAGTTCGATGGGGTGAATGTCACCAACCGCAAGATCCAGGTGCTCGACCCGACGACGTTCGTGGTCTCGGGCGAGGGCACGCTGACCAGCAAGTCCGGGCCGACGAAGTCCTTCCCGGTGCGCTTCACCGACGTCTACGAGAAGACCGCCGACGGCAAATGGCTGATCGTCAACGAGCACGTCTCGAGCACCCCGCCGCCACCCAAGGCCCCGGCCGCGCCCGCCACGAAGACCTGACCGGCCCCGCCGGAACCGCCCCGCTCAGGAGCGGGCGAGGCGGGCCGGCGCGCTCTCGCGCATCAGGATCATCCCGATCAGGCCGAGCACGGACACCGCGGTGAGGTACCAGTCGATCGCCATCGGCTCGCCGGTGACCTTGAGCAGCCACGTAATGACCAGCTGGGTGGTTCCGCCGAACAGCGCCACCGGGATCGAGTAGACCAGCGCGAACGCGCGGGCGCGGACCAGCCGCGGCAAGCTTTCGCTGATCGCCGCATAGACCGCCGAGTACTGGAACCCGGTCAGGATCGAGAGCACAACGTTGCCGCCGATGAAGGCGAAAGCGGTGCGGCTGGTCGTCACCCACAGGAACGACGGGACGATCCCGAGGACGAATAGCAGCTGCGGCCAGATCATCAGCGGGCGCCGGCCGTGGCGGTCGCTGAGCGCGCCGGCCCATAGCGCGAGCAGGATGCCGATGCCGTTGTTGGCGAACTCGCCGGCCATCGACACGGCGGTCGAGAGATGCAGCGTGTTCTGTCCGAACGTCGCCATGTAGTGGAAGATGTAGGTCGCGATCGTCCCGGTGCCGATGATCAGGATGCCGAGGACGACGATCCGGGCGTAGCCATCGGCGGCGACGACGGTGGAGTCGACCTCCTCCGGCAAATCGAGCGTCTCGGGCAGCGAACTGCGCACCATCAGCGCGACGGGGACGATGAACAGCCCGAGCCCGAGGGCGATCCGCCAGCCATACGAGGTCAGCTCCGGCCCGGTCAGGACCAGGCTGATCAGCAGCCCGACCAGCGCGCCGACCGTCGCCGAAATGCCTTGGCTGGCGCCCTGCCAGCTGATCGTGAACCCGCGCTTGTACGGGTCCGACGCCTCCATCATGTAGATCGTCGCCGAGCCGACCTCGCCGCCCAGGGCGAGGCCCTGGAGCAGCCGCGCGGTGACCGCGGCGATCGGCGCGAGCACGCCGATCCGGGCGTAGCCGGGCGTCAGCACCAGCAGGGCGATGCCGGCGCCCATCATCATCATGCTGAGCAGCATCGCCCGCTTGCGCCCGTGCCGGTCGGCGTAGCCGCCGAGCACGTACGCCCCGATCGGGCGAGTGACGAAGCCGACGCCGAACGTCGCCAGCGAGCCCATCAGGCTGACGAACGGATCATGCGAGGGGAAGAA
>JAEKKO010000323.1 GCA_019510335.1 Novosphingobium sp.
TTGGCCTGGTCCTCGGCGCTGAGCGCGGCGACCAGCTCGCCTAGCCCCGGCCCCTCGAGGATTTCCGGCAGGCGGTGCAGCGTCAGGTTGATGCGGTGGTCGGTGACCCGCCCTTGCGGAAAGTTGTAAGTGCGGATGCGCTCGGAGCGGTCGCCCGAGCCGACCATCGCCTTGCGCGCCTCGGCCTCGACGCCGTGGGCCTGCTCGCGCTTGAGCTCATAGACCCGCGCGCGCAGCACCTGCAGCGCCTTGGCGCGGTTCTTGTGCTGGCTACGCTCGTCCTGCTGGGTGACGACGATTCCGGTCGGCAGGTGGGTGATCCGCACCGCCGAATCGGTGGTGTTGACGTGCTGCCCGCCGGCGCCCGAGGCGCGGTAGATGTCGATCTTGAGGTCCTTGTCGTCGATCTGGACGTCGACCTCGTCGGGCTCGGGCAGCACCGCCACGGTCGCCGCCGAAGTGTGGATGCGCCCGCCGCTTTCGGTGACCGGCACCCGCTGGACGCGGTGGACGCCGCTTTCGTACTTGAGCTTGGCGAATACGCCGTGGCCGGCGACGTTGGCGACGATCTCCTTGAACCCGCCGATGTCGCTGGCGTTGGCGCTGATCACCTCGACCCGCCAGCCCTGCTCCTGGGCGAAGCGCTCGTACATCCGGAACAAGTCGGCGGCGAACAGCGCGGCTTCCTCGCCGCCGGTGCCGGCGCGGATTTCGAGCATTGCCGGGCGCACATCGGCCGAATCGCGCGGCAGCATCGCCACGGCGAGCGCGCGTTCGGCCTCGGGCAGCTCGGCGCGGAGGCGCTGGACTTCCTCTTCGGCCAGCGCCCGCATCTCGGGATCGGCCTCGCCAATCGCGGCGAGGCTGGCGAGCTCCGCCCGCATCTCGCGCACAGCCTCGGCCGCTTTGGCGACCGGCTCGAGCTCGGCGTAATCGCGCGAGGCGGCGACGAACTCGGCGCCGTCGAGCGTGCCCGAAGCGAGCCGCGCCTCGAGCTCGGCAAACCGCGCGCCGATCTGGGCGAGCCGGGCGTCAGAGACGGACACGTTGCCTGACCGCTACGTCACCCCTGCGAAGGCCGGGGCCCAAATAACGTCGCCTCATCCATGGTTCGGCAGCATGGCAGTGCGCCGTCAGATAGGCCCCTGCCTCCGCAGGGGCGACAGCTGCGCTATTCATTGCCATGTACGAGAAATGGCAGCTGAAGCGCCGCGAGCACCCTATCGCGAACGACGAAAGAGTCAGCATCGTCGCCAAACCATTGCAAGTAGAGCCTGCCCCGGGGATCGTCCGCGCGACGCACGAAGACCACTCCAGCGGCTCCTGACTTGCGCGCGAGTTCGACGCGCCGCTTGGCGTTTCCTCGGAATGCCATGTCGGCACTTACGTCGGCATTGCGCAACTTTGCCAAAACCACGGCAGCTTCGGCCTCCAGCTCTGGACTGTCTGGTGCGACTGCCACAGCGAAACCCGGCGCCCGCTCCCCCACCAGCATCGCCAGCCGCTCGATCCCAGCGGCCCAGCCGACCGCGGGCGTGTGCGGTCCGCCGAGCGATTCGATCAGCCCGTCGTAGCGCCCGCCGGCGAGCACCGTGCCTTGCGCGCCGAGGCGGTCGGTGACGAACTCGAACGCGGTGTGGCGGTAATAATCGAGGCCGCGGACGAGGGCCGGGGCGCGCTGCCACGCCACCCCCGCCGCATCGAGCCCGGCGCAGACTTTGCCGAAGAACTCCTGCGCCTCCCCCGAGAGGTAGTCGTCGATTTTCGGCGCGTCGGCGGTGAACGGCTTGTCGCGCG
>JAEKKO010000324.1 GCA_019510335.1 Novosphingobium sp.
GGGGGATCGAACCCCTGACCTCTACAATGCCATTGTAGCGCTCTCCCAGCTGAGCTACGGCCCCATTCTCTTCCAAAGAATGTCCATTTATTCGCGGGCCGTCCTGGGAGACCGCCCGGTCCCTGCCTTGCGGGCGAGGAACGCAGCCCTTTATGAGCGCGCCCCGCCGCTGGCAAGGGGGTATTCCAGCTTGAGCGAGCGTCAGTGCTCCTCGTCGTTCTCATCATGGCCGCCGACCCCGAGATCGTCGTCGCCGCCGAGATCGACGTCGTTGTCGGGCGAATCGGTGTCTTCGTCGATGTCGAGATCTTCTTCGGCCAGATCGACGTCGGCCACCGCCGCGACCTTCTCCTTGTGCACTTCCTCATACGGGATCGGCTGCTTCGACTTGAGCACCGGCTCGGGATGCCAGGCATAGCCGCATTCGATGCAAGTGACCGGATCGTCCTTGCCGAGATCGTAGAAACGCGTGCCGCACTTCGGGCAGCCGTGCTTGGCGCCCCACTCAGCCTTGGCCATTTTAAATCCTCGATGATGCCCGCCGTGATCGCGCGGGACCGGAACCTGTCACGTTGATGGGGTTGATGCGCCGCCAATCAAGAGCGGCGCGCGCCTTGCCATAGCCGGTTGGCGCTGTCAAAAGCCGCCGCGCCCGCCCGCCAAGGTGCCCATTCCCGCCGTGACCCCCACCCCTTCCGATCCGCGTCCGCGCCGCTTCCTGCCCGGTGCGCCGCTCCGCGGCCGGGTTCGCGTGCCCGGCGACAAGTCGATCAGCCATCGCGCGCTGATGCTCTCGGCCTTGGCGGTCGGGGAAAGCCGCATTTGCGGCCTGCTCGAGGGTGAGGACGTGCTCGCCACCGCCGCGGCGCTTCGCGCGATGGGTGCCGGCATCGATCGGACCGCCGACGGCGAATGGCGCGTTCACGGGGTGGGCGTCGGCGGGCTGCTGCAGCCGCGCCAGGCGCTCGACATGGGCAATTCCGGCACTTCCACGCGGCTCCTGATGGGACTGCTCGCCAGCCATGCGATCACCGCCACGTTCGTCGGCGACGCCAGCCTGTCGCGCCGGCCGATGGGGCGGGTAATCGAACCGCTGTCGCTGATCGGCGCCGACATTCAGGCGAGCCCCGGCTCCGGTGGGACCCAGACGCTGCCGCTGATGATGCGCGGCGCCGATCCCGCAGTGCCGATCACCTATCGGCTGCCTGTCGCCTCGGCCCAGGTGAAAAGCGCGGTGCTGCTCGCTGGGCTCAACACCCGCGGAGTCACGACCGTGATCGAGCCGGTGCCGACCCGCGACCACTCGGAGCGGATGCTCCGCGGCTTCGGCGCCGAGCTGACCGTCGGCCACGTCCCGGACGGAACGCGGGTCATCGCCATACGCGGCGAAGCGGACCTCAAGCCCCAAACGCTTGCGGTCCCCGGAGATCCTTCGTCGGCGGCGTTCTTCGCCGTCGCTGCGCTGCTAGTCCCCGGCTCGGACCTGGTGATCGAGAACGTCGGCCTCAATCCCACGCGCGCGGCACTGTTCGCGGTCCTGCGCGAGATGGACGGGCGGATCGACGTGCTCGATGCGCGCGAGGTCGGCGGCGAGCCGGTCGCCGATCTGCGCGTCCGCCACTCGCAGCTGCGCGGAGTTGTGGTCGACCCGGCCGTGGCGCCGAGTATGATCGACGAGTTCCCGGTGCTGTTCGTCGCCGCCGCGCTTGCCGAAGGGCGCACCGTCACCTCCGGTCTCGAGGAATTGCGGGTCAAGGAATCGGACCGGCTGGCGACGATGGCCACGGCGCTG
>JAEKKO010000018.1 GCA_019510335.1 Novosphingobium sp.
ATCGCCGGACAGGCGCGCGGCGGCGCCGTCGGGGCTCCTGGCGACGATGGCGCCGTTGTCCCGGGTGAAGGTCACCTCGCCCTTGCCCATCGTCCGCATCCGCACCGGCTTGCCCTTGGCGGCGTCGAGCGCCTTTTCGATATCCTGCCGGGTCAGGTAGCCGGCGAGCATGTGGTTGCGCAGCAACGCGGTCAGCGCCGGCCGCTGCTCCGGCTTGGTCAAGGCCTGCCCGACGCTGCCGAGGTCCTTGAACGCGGCGTCGGTCGGCGCGAGCAGGGTATAGCTCGACGGGCCCCCGAACGCGGTGGCAA
This sequence comes from Novosphingobium sp., assembly GCA_019510335.1. Classification (GTDB taxonomy): domain Bacteria; phylum Pseudomonadota; class Alphaproteobacteria; order Sphingomonadales; family Sphingomonadaceae; genus Novosphingobium. The sequence goes on from JAEKKO010000018.1 coordinate 312, forward strand.
GGCCAGTCTGCTCGAGCGCGGCGGAGAGCGTGTGCAGGCCGTCCGCCTTCTTGAGCGCCGCCGGGAGCGGCTCGTTGGCGACGTGGCCGGCCGTTGCCGCCGGGCTCGCCTGGGTCTGGCCCGGCGTCGCGCCTTTCTTGCCGCATCCCGAGAGGGACAGCGCCAGAGCGGCGCCGATCAGCAGCAACGATCGCGTTTGGGTCTGGTTCATGCCAGCGGTTCCCTTTCGGCCGGACCGGTCGACGGCGTCCGGCGCCAGCTCACGTCAACAACTGGATCGCAGCCTGGATCAGCCGCGTTACCGGGTCGACACGGTAGATGTATCCGTCGCTATAGCGGTACCAGGCATCCGGGCCGTCGATGTACTGGGCGCGATAAGCGATCGGGACGTTGTAGACATCGTAGCCGTCCGGCAGCGGTTGCCCGACCACGAACGGGTCGCCGGTCAGCAACGCGGCGACTGCGGTGATCGTCGAGGTTCGCGGATCGACCCGGTAGATCGCGTCGTCGTAATAGCGCCAGTCGTCGGTCGGGCCGAGATCGTAGTAGTCGACGTAGTAGTCCGGCAGCGCGACCGGCTCGTACGGGAGCGGCCAGACGTCGCCGATCGCCAGCGCACCGCCAAGCAGCGGGATGTAGCCGATCACCCGTTCGCCGCTGAGCCGCAGCATGTAGCCATCGTCGTACAGCCAGTCGCGATCGGCCCAGCCGTCGAGGCCGTACCAGTCGGGGCGCCAGTACGGCACGCTGGCCGAGCGCAGCTGACCCGGCGGATTGCAGCCGTTGTCCTTCTTGGCGAGTCCCGGCGGGCAGCCATCGATCCAGCCGCGGTGTCCGCCTCCGGCGAGCGCCCATCCGGGCCCGCGCCCCTCCTCGCGCGACGGGCCGAAGCGCGCGGCGGAGCCGAATCCCGGCTGGGCCAGGCGCCCGTGCGAGGCCGCGCCGGCATAGCCGAAGCGCTCGGACGCGACGCCGCGGCCGCCCGTTTCGAAACGCCCGTGAGAACCGTGCCCTGCTCCGCCGCCGGCGAAGCGCTGTTCGTGTCCATGCCGGCCCGCCCCGGTCGGGGCGAAGCCATGTCCGTGCCCGCGCGGGCCGCCGCCGTGGGCGAACGCGTGGCCCGGTCCACCGCCGCCATGCCCGTGGCCACCGCCGCGTCCGTGACCGCCGGCAAGGACAGGTCCGCCGCCGCCATGGCCATGCCCATGGCCACCACCGCGGCCGTGCCCGCCTGCAAAGACAGGTCCGCCGAAGCCCCCCCCGCCGTGATGCCCGTGGCCGCCTCCGCCAAGCCCACCGGGGCCGCCAAATGCCGGCCCGCCGCCTCCGTGGCCGTGTCCGTGGCCACCGCCGCCACCTCCGGGCGGTCCGGCGAAAACGGGGCCACCGCCACCGCCGCCACCATGGCCATGCCCGTGACCGCCCCCGTCACCGCCGCCACCCCCGGGTGGGCCGCCACCCGGCGGTCCGCCGCCATGGCCACCACCGCCATGGCCACCTCCGTGGCCCGGATCGGCGGCGAGGGGCGAGCAAATCAGTGCAAGCGCGGCTGCGCCATACAGGAACCGGCGCATGATCGGGTCTCCTTCACCGGATCAACGGCGAAGGACGACGGACGTTCCGATCGGCGTCAGACCGCGCGACCGCGGAACAGGTGGACCAGCCCGATGATGATGGCGAGAACCAGGATGAGGTGGATGAGCCCGCCAGCCACGTGGAAGGCGAAAAAGCCCAGCGCCCACAGCACCAGGAGGATGAGGGCGATCGTCAGCAGCATGGCGTGATTCCCCTGAAGAGCGGGCCGTTGCGCGCCGCGGAAGGACAATCCCGCAGCCGGGGGAAAAGTTCCGAAAGTGGCCGAACCGTAATCGAAAGCCCGGCGGAAGGGGGTTCCTTCCGCCGGGCCCGATTGGTCGTTGCTACTGGAGCTGGGGCCGCGGCCCCGCGCGCTCAGGCGCTGTAATACATGTCGAACTCGCATGGCGCCGGCGTGGTTTCCCAGCGCATCACTTCTTCCCAGCGGAGCTCGGCGTAAGCGTCGATCTGCTCCTTCGAGAAGACCCCGCCCTCGAGCAGGAACGCGTGGTCGGCCTCGAGCGATTCGAGCGCCTCGCGCAAGCTGCCGCAGACGGTCGGAACCTCGGCGAGCTCAGCCGGCGGCAGGTCATAAAGGTTCTTGTCCATCGCCTCGCCCGGATGGATCTTGTTCCGGATGCCGTCGAGGCCGGCCATCAGCAGCGCCGCATACGCGAGGTAGGGGTTGGCCATCGCGTCGGGGAAGCGGATCTCGACGCGCTTGGCCTTGTCGCCGGCACCGTAGGGGATGCGGCACGAGGCCGAACGGTTGCGCGCGGAGTAGGCGAGCAGCACCGGCGCCTCATAGCCCGGGACCAGCCGCTTGTAGCTGTTGGTCGTCGGGTTGGTGAAGGCGTTGATCGCCTTGGCATGCTTGATGATCCCGCCGATGTAATAGAGGCAGAGGTCGGACAGCCCGGCGTAACCGTTTCCGGCGAACAGCGGCTTGCCGCCGCTCCAGATCGACATGTGGGTGTGCATGCCGCTGCCGTTGTCGCTCTTGATCGGCTTGGGCATGAACGTCGCCGTCTTGCCGTAAGCGTGGGCGACCTGCTGGACGACGTACTTGTAGACCTGCATGCGGTCGGCGGTCTGGACCAGCGTTCCGAAAGTCAGGCCGAGCTCGTGCTGGGCCGAGGCGACTTCGTGGTGGTGCTTGTCGCAGGGCAGGCCCATCTCGATCATCGTCGAGACCATCTCGCCGCGGATGTCGACAGCGCTGTCGACCGGGGCGACCGGGAAGTAGCCGCCCTTGGCCCGCGGACGGTGGGCGAGGTTGCCGGATTCGTATTCGCGGTTCGAGTTGGTCGGAAGCTCGATGTCGTCGATGGCGAAGCCGTTGCCGCTGTAGTTGTCGTAGAACCGGACGTCGTCGAAGATGAAGAACTCGGCTTCCGGGCCGACGTAGACGGTATCGCCGATGCCGGTCGACTTGAGGTAGGATTCGGCGCGCTTGGCGGTCGAACGCGGGTCACGGCTATAGAGTTCGCCGGTCGACGGCTCGACGATGTCGCAGCAAATGATCATCATCGGCGTCGCCGAGAACGGGTCGACATAGACCGCCTCGAGGTCGGGCTTGAGGATCATGTCGGACTCGTTGATCGCCTTCCAGCCGGCGATCGAAGAGCCGTCGAACATCAGCCCGTCCTCGAGCTCGTCCTCGCCGATCAGCGCAGCGACCATGGTCAGGTGCTGCCACTTGCCCTTGGGATCGGTGAACCGCAGATCGACCCATTCGATCTCTTCGTCCTTGATCCGCTTCACGATGTCGCTTGCACTGGCCATCTTGATCCCTTTGCTCGTTTACCAATTCGCCCGGCCACAAGACCGGGTTCCGATGCCTCGTTCACCTGAGCCCCGGCCGCGGCCAGGGCGATCCCCCGACTTCCCGTGTCCTAGATTGCGTCCTCGTCGCGCTCGCCGGTGCGGATGCGCAGCGCGCTCTCGACCGGCAGGACGAAGATCTTGCCGTCGCCGATCCGCCCGGTCTGCGCCGCGGCGGCGATCGCCTCGACCGTGCGCTCGGCCAGCGCGTCGGGCACGACGACGTCGAGCTTCACCTTGGGGAGGAAGTCGACGACGTATTCGGCGCCGCGATAGAGCTCGGTGTGGCCCTTCTGACGGCCGAAGCCCTTGGCCTCGGTGACGGTGATCCCGGACACGCCGATCTCGTGCAGCGCCTCCTTGACCTCGTCGAGCTTGAACGGCTTGATGATCGCCTCGATCTTCTTCACGTCTCGATCCCCAGGTCCCGAACGGCTGCACAGTGAACCGGAACCGCCGTAGCGGCCCGGCCCGTCCAATCACCCTCGGCGACGAGCTACACAAGAATCGTGCCAGCGGCGTGGAACCGCCCCTAGGCGATGGGCCGCGGCGAGAAAAGTCCGGATTCGCAAGATTCGCGCATGGCTGGAGCGGGTGGTGCGCGCAAGGCTGCGCCGGAACGCGGAATCATTGCCCAAAGATTGGGCGCACCCGCCTAAAACGTAGGCAGCTAGAGCCTCAAGCCGGCGGTTTCGGGCAAGCCGGCCATCAGGTTGAGGCTCTGCACGGCCGCGCCGCTGGCGCCCTTGCCGAGGTTGTCGAGCACCGCCACCAGCCGCGCCTGGCAACCGTCGGCCGAGCCGAAGACATAGAGGTCGAGGCGGTCGGTCGGGGCCATCGCGCGGTGCAGCAGGACTTCGTCGGGGGTCTCGTCCCGGACCGTCACCACCGGGCTGCCGGTGTAGAATGCGGCGAGCGCCGCGCGCAGCTCGTCGGGCGAGGCGGCGCCGGGCATGGCGATCAGCGGCAGCGGAACTTCGACGACCATCCCGCGGTAGGTCGGGATCACCGACGGCGCGAACAGGGGCGGCTGCGCCAACTCGCATAGCTGCTGCATCTCGGGCACATGCTTGTGGCCGAGCGCCAGGCCATAGGAGCGGAAGGCGATGTCGGGGTCGGCCTGGAAGCGCTCGACCAGCGCCTTGCCGCCGCCCGAATAGCCCGAGACCGCGTTACAGGTGTAGGCCCAGTCCGACGGCAGCAGCCCGGCGCGGACCAGCGGCGCGAGCACGGCGATGAACCCGGTCGGATAGCACCCGGGATTGGCCAAGCGCATCGTGGACGCCACTGCCTCGCGGCCGACGATCTCGGGAAAGCCGTACGTCCAGGCGGGATCGGTGCGGTGGGCGGTCGAGGCGTCGATCACCCGGGTGGCCGGGTTGTCGATCATCGCCACCGCCGCCCGCGCAGCCTCGTCGGGCAGGCAGAGGATGACGAATTCGGCGGCGTTGAGCGCCTCGGCCCGCGCCGCGTCGTCCTTGCGCCGGCTCTCGTCGAGCCGGATCAGCTCGAACTCGGGCCGGCCCTCGAGCCGCTCGGCGATCTCCAGGCCGGTGGTGCCGACGGCCCCGTCGATGAACACGCGCGCGGCCATTCAAGCCTCCCCGTCGAGCCGGTCGACGGCGACGTAGCCGACGAAGCCGTCGTCGCCCGCAGCGCTGCCGGTCACCTGCCCCCAGGCCCAGCCGCCGGCGAGGTCGAGCACCGCGAACCGGCTTCCCGGCGCAAGCGTGGCGAGGGCCTCGGCGCCGTCACGGCCGGCGACCAGCAGCGCGGCGCCGCCGGCGCCGATCCGGCGCTCCATCGGGGCGGCGTAATGCGGCACGAAATAGCGCCCGGCGAGGCGGATATGCGCGAGATCGCCGCGAACCGGGGTGTGCCGCGGATCGGCGATCTTCATCGGCCCGCCGAGCGTGAAGCTCCGGTCCTGATAGATGCCGTTCGCGCTCAACTCGAAAAATGCCTCCGCCCCGCCAGAGGCGCCCGGTATACCCGGCGCACGGTTGAGGCAAGGTGAAGCGCCCCGCAGGAGGGCCGTGCCGCTCGGCGCGCAGCTCAGGAGTCGGCCAGCGCGGCGCGGACCATCGCCTCCCACACGCGCTCGTCGCCGGCCGCGGCCATCCGCTGGTCGGGCTCGCGCAAGGTCCTGAGCACGGCCACGGCGTCGTCGCGGTAGTCGCGCCAGGTGTCGTCGACTTCGTCGCCGGCCGAGGCCTGATCGCCCTCGGCGTTGATGCTGAGGCGCTGCCCGGCGAGCACCCGGGCAATCCGTTCGACTGCACTCATCTCCGATACCGGCATGGCGATTCATCCCCTTGGCTGTCGCGGTGGGAACACGCGAGCCGGCGACACGGTTCCGCTCAGCCGAACCGCGCCTGCAGCGTCCGCCACGCCGCGCGCAGGCCGAGGGCGTCGCCGCCCTTGGGCCGCCCGGGCTTGGCCGCGGGGCGCCAGGCGAAGGTGTCGAAGTGCGCCCAATCGATGCCCTCGGGCACGAACCGGTCGAGGAACAGCGCGGCGACCGAGGCCCCGGCGAAGCCGTTGGTGTGGGAGTTGTTGATGTCGGCGACGTCGGACTTCAGGTACTCGCGGTATCCTTCGTGGAGCGGCAGGCGCCAGCACGGGTCGTCGGCCTCGATCCCGGCGGCGAGCAGCGCCTCGGCGGTGTCGTCGCGGCGCGCGAACAGCGCCGGCAGGTCGGGCCCGAGGGCGGCGCGGGCGGCGCCGGTCAGGGTGGCGAAATCGACGATCAGCGCGGGCGCGGCCTCGCCGGCGCGGGCCAAGGCATCGCCGAGGATCAGCCGCCCCTCGGCGTCGGTGTTGCCGATCTCGACGCTGATCCCGGCGCGCGAGCGGAGCACGTCGCCGGGGCGGAAGGCGTTGCCGGCGACGGCGTTCTCGACCGCCGGAATGAGCAAGTGCAGCCGCACCGGCAGCGCTTGCTCGATCACCAGCCGGGCGAGGGCGAGGGCATGCGCGGCGCCGCCCATGTCCTTCTTCATCAGCAACATCGAGGAGGACGGCTTGATGTCGAGCCCGCCCGAATCGAAGCACACGCCCTTGCCGATGACCGCCAGCCGCGGGTGCGTGGGATCGCCCCATTCGAGCTCGATCATTCGCGGCGCATGGCCACGCGCGGCGGCCCGGCCGACGACGTGGACCATCGGGAACTCGCGTTCGAGCGGGTCGCCGCGGGTGACCTTGAGCGTCCCCCGATGGGCCTTGGCGAGGCTCTCGGCGGCGGCTT
>JAEKKO010000019.1 GCA_019510335.1 Novosphingobium sp.
CGCCAGCGCGTCGCGGATCCGCTGCTCGGGCCAGCGGCCGAGGCCGACCAGCGCAAGGCAGCCGACCATTGAGCGCACCTGGTGGTGGAGGAAGCTGCGCGCCGCGGCCTCGATCAGCACCGACTCGCCCTCGCGTCCGACATCGAGGCGGTCGAGCGTCTTGACCGGGCTCTGCGCCTGGCACTGGACCGAGCGGAAGGTGGTGAAGTCGTGCTGCCCGACCAGCGCTTGCGCCGCGCGGTGCATCGCCTCGGCATCGAGCGGCTGGTGAACCAGCCATGCCTTGCCGCGCTCGAGCGTCAGCGGCGGGCGCCGGTTGACGATCCGGTAGAGGTATGCGCGCCCGGTGCACGAGAACCGCGCGTGCCAGTCGTCGGGCACGATGGTGCACGCGATCACCGCAATCGGGGCGGGGCGGAGGCGCGCGTTGAGCGCCTCCATCAGCCGGAACGGCGCGATAGCCTTGGCGATGTCGATGTGAACCGGCAGCGCCAGCGCGTGGACCCCGGCGTCGGTCCGCCCGGCGGCGTGAAGCGTCACCGTCTCGCCGGTCACCGCCAGCACCGCTTCCTCGACCGCCTGCTGGACCGAAGGGCCGTGGGCCTGGCGTTGCAGCCCCATGAACGGGCCGCCGTCGAACTCGAGGGTGAGGGCGAAGCGGGTCACGGCACTCGTGCGCCCGCCGGTACCGGATACCCGCGGAGGAAATCCTCGGTGCGCATGACCGGGCGGCCGGCGCGCTGGATGAGCGCCGGTCGAATCGCGCCGAAGCCGCAGGCGATGGTCAGCGCATCGTCGAGCACGGTGCCAGGCACGCCCTCGCGTCCGACGACTTCGGCGGCGAGGACCTTGCAGCGCTCGCCATCGAGCTCGAACCACGCGCCCGGAGCCGGGGCGAAGGCGCGGACCTGGCGCTCGATCAGCTCGGCGGCATGGGTGAAGTCGATCCGCGCCTCGGCCTTTTCGATCTTCGCGGCATATGTTGCGCCGAGCTCGGGTTGTGGCTCGGGCGGGAAGCCACGCAGGTCGGCGAGCACTTCGACGATCAGCAGCGCGCCCATGGCGGCAAGCTCGACGGCCAGTTCGCCGCCGGTCTTGGCGTCGATCGCCGTGCGCGCGGTCGCCAGCATTGGCCCAGTATCGAGACCGCGCTCCATCTGCATGATCGTCACCCCGGTGATCGCGTCGCCGGCGAGGATCGCTCTCTGGATCGGCGCCGCCCCGCGCCATCGCGGCAGCAGCGACGCGTGGATGTTGAGGCAGCCGTGGCGCGGCGCATCGAGGACTGGCTGCGGCAGGATCAGCCCATAGGCGGCGACCACGGCGATATCGGCCTCGAGCACGGCGAACGCCGACTGCTCGCCGAGGTCGCGCAGCTTCTCGGGATGGCGCACCTCGATCCCCAGCGCTTCGGCAGCGCGATGCACGGGCGAGGGGGTCAGCTCGCGCCCCCGACGCCCGCCCGGCCGCGGCGGCTGGGTGTAGACGGCGGTGACCTCGTGACCCGCATCGACCAGCGCGCGAAGCGCCGGGACCGCGAACTCGGGCGTGCCCATGAAGACGATGCGCATGGTCGGGGAGTGGCTTCCTAAGCGGCGCCCAAGCCCCTATCTGGCGGCCGATGGCATCGCAAGAGATCGAGGAGCTGACCGGCGCGCTGGCGCGCCTGCCGGGGCTCGGCCCGCGCTCGGCGCGGCGCGCGGTGTTGTGGCTGCTCAAGCGCCGCGAAACCGCGCTGGTCCAGCTGCTCGATGCGCTCGGGCGAGTCCGCGAGAGCCTCGTCGAATGCGGCACCTGTGGGAACATCGACACGGCCGATCCCTGCGGCATCTGCGCCGATCCGCGGCGCGACGTGCGATCACTGTGCGTGGTCGAGGACGTCCCCGACTTGTGGGCGCTCGACCGCGCCCGGCTGTTCCAGGGCCGCTACCATGTGCTTGGCGGACGGCTTTCGGCACTCGACGGCATCCGCCCCGAGGATCTGAGTGTCGGCAAGCTGATCGAGCGCGTCGCTGGGGGCGGGATCGACGAGGTGGTGCTGGCGATGAACGCCACGCTCGAAGGGCAGACGACGGCACACTACATCGCCGAGCGGCTCGAGGGCTACCCGGTGCGAATCACCCAGCTCGCCCATGGCCTGCCCGTCGGCGGCGAACTCGATTACCTCGATGAGGGCACGCTCGCCCAGGCCCTGCGCGCCCGCCGCCCGATGGGGTAATCCCCATTCTTGCGGATTCGCCCCCCCGCGATTATCTCGCCGGTCATGGCGATCCGTGAAATCCTCGAAGTTCCCGACCCGCGGCTGAAGAGGCGTGCCGCTGCGCGTCCTGGTGATCGATCTCCAGGAGCGCGACGCCCCGGCCGAAGAGGGCGCGCCGGCCGAGCCGGTTCGCAACCCGCGGGTGTTCGTCAATCCGCAGATCCTCGAGCCGTCCGAGGAGCACTCGATCTACAACGAAGGCTGCCTCTCGGTCCCCGAGATCTACGCCGAGGTCGAGCGTCCGGCGGCGATCCGCGCGCGCTGGCAGGACCTCGACGGGACCGTGCGCGAGGAGGCGATGGACGGCCTCATGGCGACGTGCCTGCAGCACGAGATGGACCACCTCGAAGGCGTCCTGTTCATCGACCGCCTGTCGCGACTGAAGCGGACGATGGCCCTGAAGAAGCTAGAGAAACTGCGCAAGGCGGCGTGAGCGCTGTGGATAATGTCTGGCGCGCCTTGCGTTCCCGATGTGTTCGCGTAAGATGAGTTCGGCCCATCATCAGGCGAGTGGGCTCCGAGGACGGTCTTCGGTGATTGTGGCGGCCCCGATCTGAACTGTTGCTTTTTCTTTTTGTCTAGGATGTCTCGGTAACTTGATCACGAGCTCTCTGGACAACATGGCAGTCAGCCGACGTCGTTCATTGTCAAGCCTGCAACACAGGAGGTTGCCGTCAGTTTCGTCTTTGAGCTGAAGGTTGCCGCACAGCCCCGCCGGTGGGGAAACCCAACGGCACCTGCGGAGTAAGCAAATGGACTCTCTTGCTTCTGGCATCGTCATTGCGCTGGTGGTCGGTGGCTGCATTGGCTGGTTCTTCGGCTCGCGTTCGGCAGCCGAACTGCGGGCGCGGCTCGGTGCGCGCGATGCCGAGGCGCGGGAGCTGGACGACAAGTTCAAGGCTGCCATACGCGACCTCGCCGGGGCTAGCGAGCGGGCGAAGCTGGCGGATGAATTGACTGAGCAGCTCAATGGCGCGCGCCGCGAACATGCGGCGGCGGTGGACGCGTTGCGATCCGAACAGACCGCCCTGGCTGCCGAGCTGGCGGGCTTGCGCGAAAGGACCGCCAATTTCGGCGAGCAGAAGCGCCTGCTGATCGACGCGCAAGAGGCGCTGAAGAAGGAGTTCGAGGCCGCCGGCGCCAAAGTACTCGGACAGGCGCAGGAAGCGTTTCTCAAGCGCGCCGAAGACCGTTTCGCCGAAAGTGAGAAGACTAGCGCGGCAAAGATCGGCGCGCTGCTCGCCCCCGTCGGCGAGACACTCAAGACCTACAAGCAGCAGGTCGAGGAACTGGAATCGAAGCGCGTCGATGCGTTCGGCCAGCTGACCGGCCAGATCGAGGCCTTGCGAGCCGGGCAAGAGCAAGTTCGGGCCGAGGCGGCCCGGCTCGGCAACAGCTTGCGCAATGCGCCCAAGGCGCGCGGTCGGTGGGGCGAGCAGCAGCTCAAGAACGTGCTCGAGCAGTGCGGCCTGGCCGAACACACCGACTTCGAGACCGAGCATTCGATCGACACCGAAGAAGGGCGGCTGCGCCCTGACGCGATCGTCCGCATCCCCGGCAACAAGCTGTTGGTGATCGACGCCAAGGTTTCGCTCAACGCCTACCAGGATGCGTTCGAGGCCGACGACGATGTTCGCCGCAAGGCCGCGCTCGACCAGCACGCCGCATCGATGCGCAACCACATCCTCACGCTCGGCGCTAAGAGCTATCAGAGTCAGTTCGAGGAAGCGCCCGACTATGTGCTCATGTTCGTGCCCGGCGAGCACTTCATCGCTGCCGCGCTCGAGCACGATCCAGAGCTCTGGAATTTTGCCTTCGATCGCCGGGTGTTGCTGGCAAGCCCGACCAATCTCGTGGCGATCTGCCGGACGGTCGCGCAAGTCTGGCGGCAGGATGGCCTGGCCCGCGAAGCTAAGGAAATCGGGCGCATGGGCGGTGAGCTCTATGAGCGGCTGGCGATTGCAGCCGATCACCTCAAGCGCGTCGGCGGGGGCCTCGACACGGCGGTCAACAACTACAACAAGTTCGTCGGCAGCTTCGAACGCAACGTGCTGTCAGCCGGCCGCCGCTTGCGCGACAAGCACATCGAGATCGGCAAGCGCGAGATTGAGGAAGTCCCGCTAATTGAGAGCGCCCCCCGCTATGCCGACGGGGGCGAGGCGCTGTTGCCGCCGGGTGAGCCGGCGAACGACGAGGCCGTGGCCTGAGCGCGGGAGCTGCGCGCGTGCTTCGACAGGCTCAGCACGAGCGGACTTTTTGCATGATTTCTTCGGACGCCCACACCCGCTCATCCTGAGCTTGTCGAAGGACGCGCGCGACCTCAGTCCCCCTCCAGCTTCGCCAGGACCTCGTACGCCAGCACCGCCGCCGCCACGGCCGCATTGAGGCTGTCGGCGCGACCCTTCATCGGCACGGTCACGCGCAGATCGCAGGCGGCTTCGTAATCCTCGGGCAGTCCGCGGGATTCGTTGCCGACGAGGATGAAGCACGGTGCCTGATAGGCCGCGGCGCGATAGTCCACCGCGTCGCGGAGCGAGGCGGCGACGAGCTGGCCGGGGCCGCCGCGCAACCAGGCGAGGAACTCGGGCCAGCGCGCCTGCGCTATGGCTTGCGTGAACACGGCGCCCATGCTCGCCCGCACCGCCTCGGCCGAGAAAGGGTCGGCGCAGTCGTCGATCAAGATCAGCCCGCCGGCACCGACGGCGTCGCCGGTGCGCAGCATCGTCCCAAGGTTGCCGGGATCACGCAACGCCTGGGCGACCAGCCAGATCGGCGCGGCCAGGCGGTCGAGGTCAGCGAGATTGGTATTGAACTCGGCGAATACGCCGCAGACGGCCTGAGGATTGTCCTTGCCGGTGACTTTGGCGAGCACCGCCTCGTCCATCTCGATCACCTCGCCGCCGGCTGCGGCGACCTCGGCTTCGAGCTCGTCCAGCAGCGGGTGGGGATCGCGTCCGCTGGCCATCACCAGCACTTCGGGCAGCGTGCCGCTCGCCCGCGCGTCGGTCAGCAGTCGCAGCCCTTCGGCGAGAAACCGCCGCTCGCGCTTGCGGTGCTTCTTGTCGCGCAGCGCCCGCAGCGCCTTGACGGTCGGATTGGAGAAACCGGTGATCGTGCGGCGCATGATGAGGCGCTAGGGTCTCGCGGCGGGTTCGACAAGCTCACCACCGGCGGTGGCCGCCTCAGTCCTCGCCGAAGCCGTCTTTCACCAGGCCGACGAGTTGCGGCAGAACCGTCCCGCCGCCATCGCCGCTGACGGCGATCTCGATCGTGTCGCCCTTGGCCGCGCCGAGCATCATCAGGCCGAGGATCGACCCGCCCTCGGCCTCGGCGCCGTCCTTCGAGACTTTCACCTGCACCCCGTCGGGCAGGGCGGCGACGGCGTTGACGAACTTGGCGCTGGCGCGCGCATGAAGGCCGCGAGTGTTGACGATCAGGACCGTCTCGCGCGCTTCGCCGTTCTCCACCGTGCTCATGCGGCCACTCTCAGGCATCCTGGCGGAGGAATTCGGAAGCGATGGTGATGTAATTGCGCCCCGCGTCGCGCGCTGCGGCGGTGGCTTCGCGGACGTTCATCGCGGTGCGCGCCTTGGCCAGGCGGATCAGCATCGGCAGGTTGATTCCGGCGATTACTTCAATCTTGCCGGCTTGCATCAGCGAGATCGCGAGGTTCGAAGGGGTCCCGCCGAACAGATCGGTGAGGACGATTACGCCATCGCCGCTGTCGACTTTGCGGATGGCGTCGGCGATCTCGCGGCGGCGGCGCTCCATGTCATCGTTCGGGCCGATACAGACCGTCGCGACGGCTTCCTGATGGCCGACGACGTGTTCCATGGCGTGAACGAATTCCTCGGCAAGCTTGCCGTGGGTCACCAGAATCAAACCGATCATGCGGAATTTGCGCTCCGAAGTTCCGGCCGGGCCGCGCCGTCTCTGCGCTTCGGCGGCCGCCGGGTCGCCCGGTCGCTCATCGCGCCGTTCCTCCTTCGACGAGGTCGGCGGCGCGCGAGCCCAGGTTGCGGTGCAGCAATGTGGGCGAAAAACCTGCCGTGCGCAAGGCCGCGGCAATTTCCTCGGCGAAGAACACCGAGCGGTGTCTCCCGCCGGTACAGCCGAAGGCGACCGTGACGTAGGGCTTCCCTTGCGCCTCATAGCGCGGAAGCAACAGCAGCAGCAGGTCGCGGATCCGCTCGAACGCCTCGGAATAGGCCGGATCGCCGCGGATGTGGTCGGCAACCGCGAGATCGCGCCCGGTCTGCGGCCGCAGCTCGGCATCCCAGTGGGGATTGTCGAGGAAGCGCATGTCAAACACCAGGTCGGCGATCGGCGGCATGCCGCGGGCGAACCCGAAGCTCATCACCGTCACGGTCATGCCGCCCGTCGATTCCGGTGCGAACTGTTCGCGGATCGCCTGGCTGAGGGTGTTGGCGGTGAAATCGGTGGTGGTGATGACGACGTCGGCCCAGCGCCGCAGCGGATCGGTCAACTCGCGCTCGGCGGCGATCCCGGCGGCGGCCGGCATGTCGCTGGCGAGGGGGTGGCGGCGTCGGGTCTCGTTGTAGCGGCGCTCGAGCTCCTCGCTCGAGCAGTCGAGGAACAGCGTCGTCAGCTGCAGATCTTCACGCTTGGTCAGCCGTTTGACCAGCTCGATCACCGTGTGCGGGTTGAACCCGCGGGTGCGCGAATCGAAGCCGATGGCCAGCGGCGGCTGCTCCTCGGCGGTGCGCCGCTCGGGCGAATCGAGCAGCCGCTCGAGCAGCCGGACCGGGAAGTTGTCGATGGTCTCCCAGCCCAAGTCTTCGAGCACGTGCAGGGCGGTGGTTTTGCCGGCCCCGAGCAGGCCAGTGACCAGCAGCAGCCGTTGCCGGTTTTCGCCCGCGGGTTCCTCCGGGGGATGCGCGCTCATCGCTCGTCGCTTTGCGCGTGATTCCCGGCATTGTCCACCGGCAGGCCGTGGCGGACGAGCGCCTGTTCGGCGCGTAGCGCGAGCACCGGACTGTCGGGTGCGAGGCGGATCAGCGGCAGCGTGATGCCGGCGCGCGCCACCTGCTCCGGCGCATCGACGAAGCGCGGCGATGCGGGATCGAGCCGCAGCACCAGCGCGACCGGCGCCTCCGCCACGGTTGGCCACGGCAGCAGGCCGACGTTGCGCACTTCGAGCACGCCTGCGGTGTTGGGTGGCGGGCTCGCCCACACGACGTCGCCGCGCCGCTCGAGCACCACGCCGTCGTCGCCGATCAGCTCGGCACCGCGGTCGAGCAGGCTTAGAGCCAAGCTCGACTTGCCGGCTCCCGGCGGTCCCTCGATCAACAGCGCTCGGCCGCCAAGCGCAACGCAGGTCGCCTGGTGGACCTGGCCGCTCATTCGCCGAGCGCCGGCAATGTGATCACCAGCCGCGCTCCTGCCGTGCCGTCGCTGCGGTCGTGCACCGCGAGGGTGCCGTCGTGGGCTTCGACGATGGTCCGCGCAATCGCCAGGCCGAGACCGCTGTGGCTCCCGAAGTCTTCGTCGGCCGGGCGCAGCGAATGGAACCGCTCGAACACTTTCTCGCGCGCATCGGGGGCAATGCCGGGGCCGTGGTCGGACACGTCGGCTTCGACCAGACCGTCGTACTCGCAAACGGCCACTTCGATCGGCGAACGCGGCGGCGAGAACGACACGGCATTGTCGAGCAGGTTCTCGAGCACCCGTTCGAGCCGCGCCGGATCGCCGGCGACGCGGCAGGCGCCGTGGCCCTCGCGGCGCACCTCGATCGGGCAGTCGCGGTTGGCGCCACGCTGCTCGCGCCCGTGGACCACCGCCTCGATCAGGGCGGGGAGGTCGACTGGCTCGAATGCTGTCCGGCTGAGCTCGGCATCGATCCGGCTGGCGTCTGCGATTTCGGTGACGAGACGGTCGATCCGCCGCACGTCATGAGCGGCGATCGCGGTGAGCCGGTGGCGCAACTCGGGATCCTCGACTTTTTCGAGGGACTCGAGCGCGCTGCGCAAGCTCGCCAGCGGGTTCTTGATCTCGTGCGCGACATCGGCGGCAAAGCTCTCGACCGCGTCGATCCGCTGGCGCAGCGCGGTGGTCATGTCGGAGAAGGCGCGGGCGAGCAGCCCGATCTCGTCGCGCCGCTCGGGCAGGCGCGGGACCACCACCTCGCGGTCGCGGCCGAGGCGGACTCGCACCGCGGCCCGGACCAGCGCGCGCAGCGGCTGGACGATCGTCCGCGCGAGGAACAGCGACAGCAGGATCGAGAACAGCAGCGCAATGGCGACGATGATCGCCAATGTCTGGCGCGCATCCCGGACGCTCTGGGTGATGTCGGGCGCATTGCGCAGCGACAGCAGGATCAACCCGTCCTCGCCGACCGGGGTGGCCGCGGTGATCACCGGGGTGCGGTCCGCGGCATAGCGCTGGACCACGACGCTGCGGTCGTTGTCGCGCGCTTCGGCGATCTCGGGGAAGTCAGCGGACGTGCCGGTGCGCTCGCGGTAAGGCGGCACCGACGGTGCGCCGAACAGCGCGTCCATGCCTTTGTCGAGTTCCTGCGCGGCATGTTCGAGCCAAGGCTGGCGCGTCGGATCGCGGAACTGGAACGACGGTGGGGCAAGCGCGAAGCTGTCGGCGAGCAGGCGCCCTTTCGGGCTGTACAGCCGCAGCCGCAGTCGTTGCGCCTTGCCGATCGCGGCCAGGACTGAGCGGCGCTGTGCCGGGCCGGCGCTACGCAGCGCGTCGGCGACGATCTCGGCCTCGCTGCTCGCCTGCTTGAACCGCGCCGCGAGCAACTGGTTGCGGTAGCTGTCGAGGTAGAACAAGCTTCCGGCGAGCAGCGCCACGGCGAAGATGTTGACCGCCAGAATACGGGCGGTGAGCGAGGTCCGCCGGGTCCAGAACAGCCGCCCCCCGACGGTTCGGGCGACCGCTTCAGGATTCGGCAAAGGAATAGCCGGCGCCATACAGGGTCTCGATACCCGCAAACCGCGGGTCGACCGCGCGGAACTTTCGCCGCAGCCGCTTGATGTGGCTGTCGATCGTGCGGTCATCGACGAACACGTCGTCGCTGTAGGCGGCGTCCATCAGCTGGTTGCGGCTCTTGATCACCCCCGGCCGCATCGCCAGCGCCTCGAGGATCAGGAACTCGGTCACGGTCAGCGAGACCGGCTTGCCGTCCCACGTGACCTGGTGGCGCTGCGGATCCATCGTCAGGCGTCCGCGGCGGATCGGCTCGGCCGAGGGCTCGCTCGCGGCGGCAGCAGGGTCGCTCCGGCCAACATCGCTGCGCCGCAGGATCGCCCTGATCCGGGCGATCAGCAGGCGCTGGCTGAACGGCTTGGCGATGTAGTCGTCCGCGCCGAGGGCGAGGCCGAGTGCTTCATCGAGCTCTTCGTCCTTGGAGGTCAGGAAGATCACCGGCAGCGAGCTCTTCTCGCGCAGCCGCTGGAGCAGCTCGAGCCCATCCATCCGCGGCATCTTGAT
>JAEKKO010000020.1 GCA_019510335.1 Novosphingobium sp.
GGTCGTCCTTGGTCAGGTACTCGGCGAGGGCAAGGCAGCCGTCGGCGATTCCCTGCTCGTCGCCGCGGTAGGGCCGGCTGGCCCAGTAGGCGGAGTTGAACAGCTCGCCGAAGGCCGCGACCGTCTTGATGCTGGCATAGGAGTTGGCGGCGCGGAGCAGCCGCACGAGTTGCTGTCCGCGCGCCGATTCCCGCAGCAGCCCGGCGCTGGCTTCGACGTTGCCCTCGGCAGCCGTGCCGAAGCCGCCGATGACGTTCACCGGATAGCCGAGCTGCTGGAGGATGGCGTTGTGCGGGATGGCGCGGATCTGGCGCAAGCTCATCTGCCGATCGGCGGCGAGGTCCGACTGCCGGCGCGACTTGCGGCTGCCGGTGTCGTTGAGCAGGCCGAGCCCAAATGCCGTCACCGCCCGCGAATAGGTCGCGCTGACCAGGAGATCATGCTGGAAGCGGCGGATCGCGCGATAGAAGTCGAGGCTGAGATCGGTGCGGCGGTAGAACGGATCGGTCGGCGCGGCGGGATCGGTCGTCCCCGGCGGCAATTCGGCGAAGCGGGTCAGCGTCGCCAGGGCTAGTTCCGGAGTGCCGAAGAACAAGTAGCCGTCGCCGCCTTGAAAGCTGACCTCGGGCTCGAGCCTGATCCCGGCGCGGGAATAGCGGCGGCGCGCCCACGGGCTGAGCGGCCACGACAGGCGATCGGCGAAGCTGGCCGGATGCGCGCCGCGGCCCATGCTCTCGCCGTGAGTGTTGAAGATCAGCGCGGCGACGTCGGTCAAGCCGTTCGCGACCATCGCCTCGGCCAGCCGGCCCTGCAGCCGCTCGATCGCCAGCGCCGCGGGAATCTGGCCGACGAACCGCCCGGCATCGGAAAAGCCAGTCTCGATCGAAACCCGCCCGCGGGTGCGCGCATAGTCGCGATAGGCGGGCTCCTGGAGCAGCGCGTCGAGGAAGCGGCCGCCGTGTTCGAGCGCGCTCTCGGTCTCCATCAGCGGGGAGACGTCGACCTTGTCCTCGATCCCGAACAGCCGCGCAAAGTACAGCGCCGCGAGCACGGTGGCGGGCTGTTCGCATTCGGCGACGAGCATCCGGATCGGCGCGTCGGCATCGATGTGGCGGAGGATCTGCACCATTGTCAGGAACTGGCGGATTGCTGTGCTGCTCTCGATCGCCAGCGCGGCGAAGTTGGCGCGCAGCGGCCTGGCTTCGGCGAGCAGCTCGCGCATCCGCACCAGCGCGGCCTGGCTCGCAAGGTCTAGCTTGCCCTCGGGATCGATCCGTCGGCGGATGGCATTGTGGAGCTGCGACGAATTCACCCGGAAGTGAATCCAGCCCATGCCCAGCCCGTCGGCCCGCATCCCCGCGGCGACGATGAGCAGTCGTCGGGCAGTCTCCTCCGGCGCCTGGTCGGCAAGGCCCTCGAGCTCGGCAACGATCGAAGCAAGGCTGATCAACTTGTCGGAATGCTCGGCGGTGAACGCATTGGCGGCCTCGGACAGGGCCTGGGGATCGGACAAATCGCCCGCGAACCGCTCCGCCATTGCGCTGGTCAGGGCGGCGGCGCGGGCGAGGCGATCGGCGATGGCGGGCGCATCGGCGCGCAGTGCCTCGACGTAGCGCTCGAGCCGCTCGGCCTTTTCCATCAAGCGATAGCGGAGCGAGGTGGTCCAGCCGATGTCGGTGCGGCCGTCCATGTCGTAGCCGACCCACGTCGCAAAGCGGAACGGCAATGGCCGCAGCCCGCGCCAGCCGCCAGGCCAGCGCACGCCGGCGTGCTCCAGCAGCAGCGAATTGATCGAATCGCGCGCGTCCTGCGCGCGGGCAATCGCAGCCATCGCGGCGCCGTGCTCGTAATCGAGGGTGATCGTGTCGCGCTCGGCCGGGGCAATGCAGACCGTAGCCTCGGTCAGCTCGCCGGCCGAGGCTGCATCGGCAACCGCGGCGCTTTGGGCGCGGCTGAGCAGGAAGGTCGGATGCGCCGTGAACACGATATGGGCAACTGGGTGCGACCACCGCGCGGCAAAGGCGGCGAAGTCGGCTTCGTCCTCCTGCACTTCGATCCGCTCGCGGTTGGCCTCGAGCTCGACCGGCGCGACCAGCCGCGCCAGGCGCCGGCCGCGGGCCAGCAGGCCCTCGCACTCGAGCTCGGCGATCAGCGCTTCGACACCGTCGAGGGTCAGCGCTCCGCTCTCGATCCGTCGCGACAGCTCCAGCCCAAGCTGGAACACCGGGTTGAACAGGGGCGTCTCCGCGGTGCGGGCGTGCAGCTCCTGCAGGCGCTGGTTGAGATCGGCGACGCCGGTCATCGCCGCAATGCCGCAGCGGCGCGGGCCACCGTCTCGATCGCCGCCGGATCTGGACGGCCTGTGGGCACCAGCCAGCTCCCGCCGACGCAGAGCACGTTATCGAGCGCCAGCCACTCGGGCGCGGTCTGCAATGTGATCCCGCCGGTGGGGCAGAATTTCACCCCCCCGAAGGGCCCACCGATCGCCTTGAGCGCCGCAATTCCCCCCGAGGCCACGGCCGGGAAGAACTTGAACCGGGTCAGTCCGAGGTCGAGCCCGACCATGATGTCGCTGGCGTTCGCGGTGCCGGGCAGGAACGGCACGCCGCTGGCTACCGCCGCCCGGCCGAGGCTCTCGGTCAGGCCAGGGGAGACGATGAACTCGGCGCCGGCTTCGAGCGCCCGGTCGAGGTCGCGCGGGTTGAGCACCGTGCCGGCGCCGACCAGTGCGCCGGGCACCTGCCGCATCGCGCGCATGACCTCGAATGCGCAAGGCGTGCGCAGCGTCACTTCCAGCACCGGCAGCCCGCCCGCGACGAGCGCCTCGGCGACCGGCACGGCGTGCGCGACGTCCTCGATGACCAGCACCGGGATCACCGGCGCGGTCCGCATCACGGTTTCGATGTCGGTCAAGGCGCGTGCTCCATGGCAAAGGCGGCGGCCGCGCCAAACAGGCCCGGCTGGGGGTGAACGATCAACTTGACCGTCAGCGCCGCCATCATCCCCTCGAACCGTCCCTTGGCCCGGAACCGCTCGGCAAACCCCGAGCGCGGCAGCTTGTCGCGCAAGCGCAAGCCGAGCCCGCCGGCGATGGCCACGCCCGTGGCTCCCTGGGCGAGGGCGATGTCGCCAGCGACGGAACCGAGCGAGAGGCAGAAGCGATCGATCGCGGCGGCGGCAAGGCTGTCCTCGCGCGCCATGCCGCGCTGCCAGACGGCGGTATCGTCCATCGGCGTGATCGGCTTGCCCTCGATCGCGGCGAGGGTCTCGTAAATATCGACGATAGCTGGTCCGGAGACCACTCGCTCGACCGAGACGCGGCGGTGCCGCTGGCGCAGCCGGGCGAGAATGCGGTCCTCGAGCGCGTCGAGTGGGGCAAAGTCGATGTGCCCGCCCTCGGTCGGCTGGACCCGGTAACCGCCGCGTCCGTCGCGCCAGACGTGAGCGACGCCAAGTCCGGTGCCGGGGCCAACGATGCTCAGCGTTCCGCTAGTCGGCAGGGGGACATCGGGGCCCGTCAGGTGGACGAAATGCTCGGGCCCGGCGCGGGCGACGGCGTGGCCGACCGCGGCGAAGTCATTGACCAGGACATGGCGCTCGATGCCGAGGCTGGCGGCGAATTCGGCGGGGCGAAGGATCCACGGAGCGTTGGTCAACCGCATCGCCTCGCCGTTGACCGGACCAGCCACCGCTATCGCCGCCGCCGCGGGCAGCCCCCCGCCCTGGCGCCGCGCGAATTCCTCCCAGGCGGTGGCGAAGCTGGCGTAATCCGCGGTGTGCAGCGTCACCGGATCGGAAAGGGTGATCGCGCCGTCGACCCGGGCGAGCGCAAACCGGGCGTGAGTCCCGCCGATGTCGACCGCGACGAGCTCGGTCATGGTTGCTGCACCGAGCGGCGTCCCTCGACTTCGCTCGGGACGAGCGGACGGAGGCCGGATCGCTCACGAATTCCGCTCGTGTCGAGCGAAGTCGAGACACGCCG
This sequence comes from Novosphingobium sp., assembly GCA_019510335.1. Classification (GTDB taxonomy): domain Bacteria; phylum Pseudomonadota; class Alphaproteobacteria; order Sphingomonadales; family Sphingomonadaceae; genus Novosphingobium. The sequence continues at coordinate 3,983 of JAEKKO010000020.1, forward strand.
CGCCAGGCCCATCGTCACAGTCCCGCGACCGCCAGCATTGCCGAGGCCCCACGCTCGGCGCTGTCTGCGCCGGCGCGGAACATCGCGAACAGCTCCCGGCCGAAGCCGAGCTCGGCCTCGGCCGGGACGACCGGAGTGCGGCTGGCGAGGTCGGCACCGGTTTCGAGCACGCCGGTCTCGGCCGACAGGCGGACCAGGTCGCCATCACGCAGCAGCGCCAGCGGTCCTCCGCCGAGTGCCTCGGGTGTAACGTGGATCGCCGCCGGGACTTTGCCCGACGCGCCCGACATCCGTCCGTCGGTGACCAGCGCAACCCGGTGACCCCTGTCCTGAAGCACCCCGAGAGCCGGGGTCAGCTTGTGCAGCTCGGGCATGCCGTTGGCGCGGGGCCCCTGGAAACGGACCACCACGACCACGTCGCGGTCGAGCTCGCCGCTCTTGAACGCCTCGTTGACCACTTCCTGGGTCTCGAACACGCGGCACGGCGCCTCAACGGTCCAGCGCGAGGGGTCGACCGCGCTGGTCTTGAAGATCGCCCGTCCGAGATTGCCCGAGACCAGCCGCATGCCGCCATCGGACAGAAAGGGAGTGGCGACGCGGCGTAGAATGGCATCGTCGCCGGTTTCTGCGGGCGCAGGGCGCCAGGCGAGCGTTTGCCCATCAAGGAACGGCTCTTCGGCATAAGCGGCGAGGCCGCCATCGGCGATCGTCAGCGTATCGCCGTGGATCAGCCCGGCGTCGAGCAGCTCGCGGGTGACGAAACCAATCCCGCCGGCCGCATGGAACGCGTTCACGTCGCCCGCGCCGTTTGGGTAAATCCGGGCGATCATCGGCACCGCGCCCGAGAGCTCGTCGAAGTCCTCCCAGTCGAGCACGATCCCCGCCGCCCGCGCCATTGCCGGCAGGTGGATCGCATGGTTGGTCGAGCCGCCGGTGGCGAGCAGGCCAACGCAGGCGTTGACGATCGCCTTCTCGTCGACGACCCGGCCCATCGGCCGGTAATCGTTGCCCTTGTTCCCGATCGCGGCGAGGCGATGGACTGCGGCGCGGGTCAGGGCGGAGCGCAACGGGGTGTTCGGGCGCACGAACGCCGCGCCGGGGACGTGCAGGCCCATCAGCTCCATCATCATCTGGTTGGAGTTGGCGGTGCCGTAAAACGTGCAGGTGCCCGGCGCGTGATAGCTGGCGCTCTCGCTTGCGAGGAGCTCAGGTCGGCCGACTTTGCCCTCGGCGTAAAGCTGGCGGACCTTCTGCTTTTCGCGATTGCCGATCCCCGAGGGCATCGGCCCCCCGGGGACGAACACCGCCGGCAAGTGGCCGAAGCGCAGCGCGCCGATCACCAGTCCCGGAACGATCTTGTCGCAGATCCCGAGCAACGCCATCCCGTCGAACATTGCGTGGCTGAGCGCGACCGCCGTCGCCAGCGCGATCGTGTCGCGGCTGAACAGCGACAGCTCCATCCCGAGCTGGCCTTGAGTTACGCCATCGCACATCGCCGGCACGCCGCCGGCGACTTGGGCCGTCGCGCCGACTTCGCGCGCGTAGAGCTTCATCGCCTCGGGATAGCGGCCGTAGGGCTGATGCGCCGAAAGCATGTCGTTGTAGGAAGTAACGATGGCGAGGTTCGGTCCCCGCCCCTGGGCAATGCTCGGCTTGTCCTCGAGCGCGGCGGCGAAGCCGTGGGCGAGGTTCGAGCACGACAGGAACGCGCGATCGGAGTGGCGCTCGCCCTCGCGCTCGATCAGCTCGAGATAGCGCCGCCGGCTGTCGCGTGAGCGTTCGACGATCCGCGAGGTGACGCGCGCGACGGTGGGGTGCACATTGGTCATGCAAAAGCCTCCGCGAAAGTCTTGGTGGCCGCCTCACTCATGCCAGGTCACTCCATCGCGTTCAGCCAGGGCGATCGCCGCGCTCGGGCCCCAGCTGCCGGCGGTGTAGGCCTTCGGCGTCACCCCGTGATCGGCCCAGCTGGCGCGAATCCCGTCAATCCAGTCCCACTGCGCCTCGACCTCGTCGCGGCGGACGAACAGCGTCTGGTCACCCTCGATCAGGTCGAGCAGCAGGCGTTCGTAGGCGATCCGCCGGGTCGAACCGGCGAACGCATCGGCCATGCGGATATCGAGCGGGACTGGGCGCAGGCGCAGCCCGTCCCGGTCGAGCCCTGGCACTTTTGCCATCAGCGACAGCGTGATGTTCTCCTCGGGCTGGATGCCGATGACGAGGCGATTGGGCTCGGTCCGCGCCCCCCGCGCGGCGAAAATCGAGTGCGGCACGCGGTGGAACTGAACGATGATCTCGGTCACCCGCTCGGGCATTCGCTTGCCGCTGCGCAAGTAGAACGGCACGCCCTTCCATCGCCAGTTGTCGAGGTGCGCCTTGATCGCGACGAACGTCTCGGTGGGCGACGAGTGGCCGAGCTCGTCGGCATAGCCGGGCACCGCCTGGCCGGCGATCGCGCCCGCGGTGTACTGGCCGGTCACGCTCTCTTCGGGAGCGATCAGCCGCAGCGCGCGCAGCACTTTGACCTTCTCGTCGCGGATCGCGGTCGCGTCGTAGCTCGCCGGCGGCTCCATTGCGACCAGCGCCAGCAGTTGCAGGATATGGTTCTGGACCATGTCGCGGAGCGCACCCGTGCCCTCGTAGAAGCCGGCGCGGCCTTCGAGCCCCACGGTTTCGGCGACGGTGATCTGCACGTGATCGATGTGTGCGGCGTTCCACAGCGGCTCGAACAGGATGTTGGCGAAGCGTAGCGCCAGCAGGTTCTGGACGGTTTCCTTGCCCAGATAGTGGTCGATCCGGAAGATCCGCTCCTCGGGGAAGGCCTTGGCGACGGCGTCGTTGATGTGGCAGCTCGACCGCAGATCGGTGCCGAGCGGCTTTTCCAGACCGATCCGCGTCTTCTCGCAAGCGAGGCCCCCGGCGACGAGCGAAGATCGCCAGCCCTTGGCCGATCGGGCAGACCTTCTCGGCGAGCAGGGTGAAATGGCTGGTGTCGGTGGCGTCGAGCGGCTGGTAGAACAACCGCGGCAGGAAACCCTCGATCGCCGGCTTGCGGTGCTCGGGCAAGTACTCGTCGAGGGCGGCGCGGGCGAAAGCGCGATAGCTTTCGTCGCTGTGCTCGGAGCGGGCGGTGCCGATGATCCGCAAGTCGTCGGCGACGAGACGGTCGGCATCGAGCGCGCACAACGACGGCAGCAGCATGCGCTGGGCAAGGTCGCCGGTCGCCCCGAACAGCAGCAGCCGGTCGGCGGTGAAGCTCATCGCGGGTCGGCTCCGTCGCGTGCCACTTCTCGTTCTCCTGCAGCCCGGACATGCTGCAATGCAGCGACCCGCATCCGGTTAGCAGCGCCACGGCGCCGCTGCCAGCCCGATCGCAACCGCGGCCGCTGAAGCTCATGCCCGCTTAACCGATATGACCTTTTCGGCCAGAGCCGAAGCGCCGAACGTGGTGAGGAAGCTGACGTCGGCGGCATCGCGGCCGATGCCGATCTTGACCAGCTCGCCGGCCCTGCTCATCCCCGTCGCGTCGACCAGATGCCAGCTTCCGCCGTGGTTGTCCGGCTCGGCCAGGAACACTTCGGCGACGGCATGGAAGTCCTGCGGCTCGACCCGCGGGGCATAGCCGCTGACGTAGCGCGCGGGAATCGCGCTCGCCCGCGCCAGGGCGATCAGCAGGTGGGCGTAATCGCGGCAGACGCCCCGCCGCTCGACGAAGCTGTCGAGCGCGGTGGTGGCGGTGCCGCTGCTCCCGGGAGCGTAGTCGAGATGGCCGGCGATCCACTCGCGGATCGCCGCGATCCGCGCGCCCCCGGCGGTGCCGCCGAATTCGGCTTCGGCCAAGGCCTGGAAGCGCGCGCCCGGGCAGTAGCGCGAATCCAGCAGGTACGGCACGGTGCCGCCGGGCAGCAGGTGCGGCGGCAGCGCCGCTAGCGTGGCGATCTCGGCAAGCTGTCGCTCGATCCGCACGGTGGCCTGGTAGCGCGCCTCGAACCGCCCGCTGGCGCGCAGCCAGATGCGCTCGCCGATCCCGTCCTGCGCCGGCACGCGCGCGCAGTGCTCGCTCGGCGACAGCTCGAGATCTGCCGCGACGATGGACTGCTCGGGGATTGCCGCCGCTTCGATCTGAAGCAGGAAATCGGCCGGTCCGGGCAGTTCGAGCGCAAGTCGGGCCGAGATTTCCAGCTGCATCGTTCCGGCCAATGCGCCAAGCCGCCATTCGATCCAGCACCACGCGCTACCCGCCCGCTGCGCGCCTTGCGGAAGGCCCCGCCTCCGGCTAGGGCGGCGCCGATCCCAGGCATGCGGAGCGGTGGCCGAGTGGTCGAAGGCGCTCGCCTGGAAAGTGAGTATACGCCAAAAGCGTATCGAGG
>JAEKKO010000021.1 GCA_019510335.1 Novosphingobium sp.
ACTGGGCTTGCGCTTCATAAGCGGCGGCGCGACCCGCCAGGAATCGGTGCGCGCCGGACTTGAGGCGTTGGCCGTAGAGGCTCCGCTCAACGTTCTGATCCACGACCCGGCACGGCCGGACCTGCCACGCGCCATCATCGATCGCCTGCTGGCGGCGCTCACCGTTCACCCCGCAGCCATCCCCGTCCTGCCAGTGATCGACAGCCTGGCGCGCGCCGACGGCGAGCTGATGGGCGATCCGGCCGACCGTGGCGCGCTGCGCCGGGTGCAGACGCCTCAGGCGTTCGCCTTCGCTCCCATCCTCGCGGCACACCGGGCCTGGCGCGGTACGGTCAGCGCCGGCGATGACGCGCAAGTCGCCCGTGCGGCAGGGCTGGAGGTCGCGCTGGTCGAAGGAGACGAACGCCTGCTCAAGCTGACCACGCCGCAAGACTTCGCCGTCAGCGGCACTTTTGCCGCCCCGCCGGTGCGGGTCGGCAGCGGGTTCGATGTCCATCGTTTCGCCGAGGGCGGCGAACTGTGGCTGTGCGGGGTGCGGATCGAGCATCCGCGCGGGCTTGCCGGGCACAGCGACGCCGATGTCGCGCTCCATGCCGTGGTCGACGCGCTGCTCGGGGCGATCGGCGCCGGCGACATCGGCGAGCATTTCCCGCCGACCGACCCGCAATGGCGCGGCGCTGCTTCGGGCCAGTTCGTGGCGCATGCGCTCAAGCTCGTCGCAGAGGCGGGTTACGCGATCGCCAACGTCGACCTCACGCTGATTTGCGAAGCGCCGAAGATCGGACCCCACCGTGCCGCGATGCGCGCCCGCCTCGCCGAGCTGCTCGGGACCGCTCCAGCGGCGGTCAGCGTCAAGGCGACCACCACCGAGCGCCTCGGCTTCACCGGACGCGGCGAAGGAATCGCTGCGCAAGCCGTGGCTTCGCTCGTCCTCTTGGCTTAGTCTGTCGGTTTCGGAGACTCGCCCATGCGTTTGCTGATCACCCTTGCCGCTACTGCCGTCGCAGCGCTCCCGGCCCTCACCCAGGCCGCTGAACCGCCGTGCCTGACGACGACCGAGTTCACCTCGCTCGCGACCTACGCCCTGCCCAGCCTCATTTCGGGCGTCGGGCAACGCTGCGCGACCACCCTGCCGACGAGCGCCTTCCTGCGCCATGACGGCCCGCAGCTCGCATCGCGCTACGCCGCGGCCCGGCCGGGCGCCTGGCCTGCCGCCAAGGCGGCGTTGATCAAGCTCGCCCCGGCGTCAAAGGAAGACATTGCCGGAGCGATCCGCTCAATGCCCGACGACGCTCTGCAGCAAATCGCCGATACCATGATCACCAGCGCGATCAGCGACAAGATCCCGACCGACCGCTGCGCCTCGATTGATCGCGCGGTCCAGTTGCTCGCCCCGCTGCCTCCCGAGAACACCGCGGGGCTGATCGCGCTCGCGATCGGCCTCGAAGCGCGCTCGGGCCACGGCAAGCTGGGCAAGCTCTCGGTCTGTTCGGCCTGACCGGCGTGCTGCTGCCCGAGGACATCGTCGCTCTCGCCCGCAAGGTCGTCGAACAGAATGCATCGGCCGGACGCACACTGGCCATCGCCGAAAGCTGCACCGGCGGGCTCGTCGCCGCGGCGCTGACGGAGATTCCCGGCTCGTCGGCGGTGCTCGACCGCGGCTTCGTGACGTACTCCAATGAATCCAAGCAGGAGCTGCTCGGCGTTCGCGAGGAGATCATCGACACCTTCGGCGCGGTCTCGGCCGCCTGCGCCTGGGCGATGGCGCAAGGAGCGCTGGTTCGCAGCCGTGCCGATGTCGCCGTTGCGATCAGCGGCATCGCCGGCCCCGAAGGCGGTACCGAGAACAAGCCTGTCGGCACCGTCGTCATCGCCCGGGCCATCCGCGGCAGCGAGGAGCACGAAGCGGAAGAGCACCGGCTCGATGGCTCGAGCCGCGACGCGGTGCGCCGTCAGGCGGCGTTGATCGCGCTCGAGCTGCTACTGCCGTAAAGCTCCGCCGCGCGCGTCTCGAACGCGGCGACCATCTTGCGAAAGGCGCGGTCGAAGTACTGCCCTGCGAGCTTTTCGAACAGGGCATTGCGGAAGGTGAACTCGACGCAGAAGTCGACTTCGCACGAATGCCCGTCGACCGGCGTAAACCGCCAGATGTTGTCGAGGTCGCGCATCGGCCCATCGATGTAATGAACACGAATCCAGTCCGGGCGGTGCTTCTCGACCCGGGAGGTGAATTTCTCGCGCAGGGCGTTGAAGCCGACCAGCATGTCGGCGATCATTTCGCTGTCGCTGTTGGAGCGCACCCGCGTGGCGACGACCCATGGCAGGAACTCGCCGTAGCGGGCGACGTCGGCAACCATGTTGAACATCTGCTCGGCGCTGTAGGGCAGCCGCCGGACTTCATGGATACCTGGCATCGCCTACCGCGCCAGCTTCGCCAACTGCGCCTCGCGAGCGGCCCGCATCTGCCGAAAATCGTCGCCGGCGTGGTAGCTCGACCGTGTCAGCGGGCTCGAGGCGACCTGGAGGAAGCCCTTGGCCCGGGCGATCGCGCCATAAGCCTCGAACCCTTTGGGCGGGACGAACTCGACCACCCGCGCGTGCTTTGGCGTCGGTTGAAGGTACTGGCCCATGGTCAGGAAATCGATCCCGGCGCAGCGCATGTCGTCCATCACCTGGTGGACCTCGAGCCGTTCCTCACCGAGTCCGAGCATGATCCCCGACTTGGTGAACAGCCGCTGGTCCTGGCGCTTGACCTCCTCGAGCAGCCGCAGCGAGGCATAGTAGCGGGCGCCGGGTCGGATCGTCGGATAGAGCCGCGGCACCGTCTCGAGATTGTGGTTGTAGACGTCGGGACCGGCGGCGACGATTGCTTCGACCGCGGCCTGCATCTTGCCGCGAAAGTCCGGCGTGAGGATCTCGATCGTCGTCGACGGGGTCGTCCGGCGCAGCGCCTGGATGACCTTGACGAACTGCCCGGCGCCGCCGTCGGGCAAGTCGTCGCGATCGACCGAGGTGACGACGATGTGCTCGAGCCCGAGCTTGGCGGCCGCTTCGGCGACGTGCTCGGGTTCATGCGCGTCGACCGCGCGCGGCATCCCGGTCTTGACGTTGCAGAAGGCGCAAGCCCGCGTGCAGACATCGCCGAGGATCATCACCGTCGCGTGCTTCTTGGTCCAGCACTCGCCGATGTTCGGGCATGCCGCCTCTTCGCAGACGGTGTTGAGCCCAAGGTCGCGCATCAGCTGGCGCGTCTCGCCATAGGCTTTGGTGGTCGGCGCCTTGACCCGGATCCACTCGGGCTTGCGCTGGCGTTCGGGGCGGGTTTCGCCAAGCGCGGTCGGGGAAAGGTCGCTCATCCGGCGCCAGATAGGACGATCGCCGGCCCCTTGCCAGAGGCAATCGCCGCCGCCATGGAGCAGCCCATGCCCGATCGCCTGACTCCGCTCGACCGCCTGCTCGCCGGTTATCACCGCTTCCGCGCCCACGGCTGGACCGAGAATCGCGAGCGCTGGGCCGCCCTGCGCGAGGGGCAGGAACCCGAGATCATGGTCATCGCCTGCTCCGACAGCCGGGTCGATCCCGCGACGATCTTCGACTTCGCCCCGGGCGAGGCGTTCATCGTCCGCAACGTCGCGGCGATGGTCCCCCCGTTCGAAACCACGCCTGGCCTGCACGGCGTGTCGGCGGCGCTCGAGTTCGCGGTGCAAGTGCTCAAGGTCAAGGAGATCGTGGTCCTCGGCCACGGCATGTGCGGTGGCTGCAAGGCCGCGTTGACGCAGGAGCTGCATGGCGCCGAACCCGGCGAAGGCGGCTTCATCGCCAACTGGATCAAGCTGCTCGACGACGCCCGCGATCACGTAGCCGCGGAATACGGCACTCACGGGCGAACCGCCGAGCGGGCGATGGAGCACGCCGGCGTGCGCGTCAGCCTCGCCAACCTGCGCACGTTCCCGTGCATTCGCCGCGAGGAGCGCGCAGGCGCGCTGTCGTTGCGCGGCGCGTTCTTCGCCGTATCGGACGGCGTCCTGCACTTGCTCGACGAGGCAGCCGGAAATTTCTCGCCCGCCGAGTAGCTTGCCCGAACAGAAAGGGGCGGCAGTTGCCTGCCGCCCCTCAAATTCTGCGGTGCTCCGCCTCAGGCGTGGCCGCCGGCCTTCTGCTGGGCATAGATGGCCCACAAGTCGGCCATCGGCTTACGCGGGCCGCCGACTTTGGCGAACGTCGCCTGCGCGCCGGCATAATCGCCCTTGTCGACCTGGGCGATGCCGAGACGGGTCAGCACCCGATCTCGATCGACCCCGGGCTTGCCGAGCGCCAGCGTGTAGAGCTCGATCGCGCGCGCCGTGTCGCCGTAGCTGAGGAACGCGTCGCCCGCCGCGCTGGCGGTGGCGGCCGTGGCGCTCGCTCCGCGGGCATCGCGCTCCAAGCCAGGAAGTGACGCCTTGTCGGCGGCGATGCGGCCATTGGCGATTCCGCGCGCTTCAGCGACGAACGGGTCGTTGGCCGTGATCTTGCCCGACGCGATGCCCTTGTTGATGACCGTCAGGACTTCGCCGGGCAGCCGCCGCGCATCGGCGGACTGGATGTACTCGACATAGTCGCGCCCTTCGGCGTAGCTGTTGGTGCGATCCATCAGCCGCATCAGGTCGAGCTCCTCCTGCGCCGGGTAGTGGGCGACTTCGCGCACGACGGTGATCGCACCGGCCCAGTTCTCGGCCGTCGGATAAGCCTTGACCAGGCCAATGCTGAAGCCGGCGGCCTGAGGGAGCAGCTTGGCCTTGTACGCGGCGCCGAGGCCGCGGCGGTACCAGCTCTGCGGCGCAGGATTGCCGGCGGCGGCGCGCTGGGAGATCGCCTGCTGCAGCATCGACAGCCCTTGGGCCGTCTGGTTGTCCTGCATGTAGGCCTCGGCGAGCAGCGCATCGGCGTCATTGTCATGATAGCCCGCCTGGACGGCGGCCTGGAGTGCGGCGCGCGCCGCGCCATAGTCTTTCGCATCGTAGGCCATCGAACCGAGGTAAAAATTGTACTTCGGCGCCTCGGCGGCGGGGACTTTTCCGCTCTCGAGCATCGAGGCGAGACCGCGGCGCTGGAGCGCCGAATCTTTCATCTCACCACCGAGCGCGACGGCGAACTGGCCGGCAATGAACTTGTCGTCGGGCGTCGTTGCAGCCGCAAACGCGGCATCGAGCGCCTGCCGCGCCGCGGGCGCGACGGCGGGATTGGCCTTGGCGTCGTTGATCGCCTTCTGCGCTGCGAGGGCGGTGGGGGCGAAGCCCTTCGACGGCACCACCTTGGTGGCCGCCGCGGCGGCAGGTGCGGGCTTGGCCGGAGCGGCCAACGCCGGGCCGGCGTTCAAGGCTACGGCGGCACCGAGCGCAACTGTGGCGCCGAGCAGCGGCCGCGCCGAAAGCGCGCGGCGCTTCAATACTTCGAGCTTCATGGCAAATCGTCTCCTCGTCCGTCCGGCCGATCGAGGGAATTGGCCGGAGTCAAAACCTTCCGCCTCGCTACTGGCGTCGAAACGCCGGCTTGGCAATGGCCGCGCCTGCTACAGTCGAAGCGGTGAACCCGGTTTGAATGCGTGATCGCACATGCGTTCAGAAACGCTGCCGACAAATGTGGAAAAACCTCCACTGCCGTGGCGTCGAGGCGCGCCCTGCTGGCTTTTCCCGGATCGATCCCCTAGGGCTTGGGGCCGATCCCCTCCCCCCTCAAAAGCGATGATCTTTCCCGCGTGAGCGACGACAGCGACATTATCGATTCCCCGCCGCCTTCTGGCGAGTACCCCCGCGTCGACATCGTCGACGAGATGAAGGCGAGCTATCTCGATTACGCGATGAGCGTGATCGTCAGCCGTGCGCTCCCCGACGTGCGCGACGGGCTCAAGCCGGTCCACCGGCGGATCCTGTTCGCCAGCCAGGAGGGCGGGTTCGTCGCGGGCCGACCGTACCGCAAGTCGGCCAAGATCGTCGGCGACGTGATGGGCAACTATCACCCGCACGGCGACTCCGCGATTTACGATGCGCTGGCGCGCATGACGCAAAGCTGGTCGATGCGTCTGCCGCTGATCGATGGCCAGGGCAACTTCGGATCGATGGACCCCGACCCGCCCGCCTCGATGCGCTACACCGAGGCACGGCTGGCACGGGTCGCCAACGCCTTGCTCGACGACCTCGACAAGGACACCGTCAACTTCCAGGAGAACTACGACGGCTCCCGGCAGGAGCCGCAAGTTCTCCCCGCGCGCTTTCCCAACCTTCTCGTCAACGGCGCCGGCGGCATTGCCGTCGGCATGGCGACGAACATTCCGCCGCATAACCTGGGCGAGGTGATCGACGGCTGCCTGGCGTTCATCGAGAATCCGGCGATCACCACTGAACAGCTGATCGAGATCATTCCCGCGCCGGACTTCCCCACCGCACCGCTGATCCTCGGTGGGGCGGGCGCGCGGTCGGCCTACAACACCGGGCGCGGCTCGATCATCATGCGCGCGCGCCACGAGATTGAGCAGGGCCGCGGCGACCGCCGCTCGATCGTCCTCACCGCCATTCCCTATCAGGTCGGCAAGTCGACCCTGGTCGAGCGGATCGCCGAGGCCGCCAAGGACAAGCGGATCGAGGGTGTGTCCGACATCCGCGACGAATCGAGCCGGCTCGGCGTCCGCGTGGTGATCGACCTCAAGCGCGATGCGACCCCGGAAGTCGTGCTCAACCAGTTGTGGCGACATACCCCGGCGCAGGCGAGCTTTGCCGCCAACATGCTGGCGATCCGCGGCGGCCGGCCCGAGATCCTCAGCCTGCGCGACATCATCCAGGCATTCATCGCCTTCCGCGAGGAGGTGATCACCCGGCGCACCAAGTTCGAGCTGAACAAGGCTCGCGACCGCGCCC
>JAEKKO010000022.1 GCA_019510335.1 Novosphingobium sp.
CCGGCAGCACTGGCGTGAGCGTCGGGTAAGTGACGTTGCGGACGGAGACGACGTGGCCTTCGAACCACTTGAACCAGATCTCGGTGCTCTTCTTCCCCGGCGTCCTGTCGCCATAAAGCGGAATTGCGCCGGGCTCGGCGACTGGCGCGATGACATCGCGCGAATAATCGCGCGGCTGCGCCACCGCCGTGGCCGAAACGCTCCCGGCGGAGAGGAGAAGCAGGCCGCCAAGGATCGTGGCAGTCTTGCTCGCTCGACCCCGCATGCGATGGACTTTGGCGCGCTTCATGGCCGCTCCCTCTCGACTGCCACAGGTGCCTCATCGTCTCCGCCGGTTCGCGGCGGGTGCGCAGGCCCGCCAATTATCAGACAAGATATCGGTCTGCCGTCAACGTGTTTTTTTGGAGGTCGAGAAAAATCGGCGCTGTCCGCGAACGCCACGCGCCCGATGGCCGCGCCCTACCTGGAAATTACCGCAGCAAGGCTTCGGTGTCCTCCCGCGCTACCTCGAGGAGCGTTAGAGCCGCCTCGCGAGCCCTCTCGGGATTGCGGTCCGCGATGGCGCGATAGAGCTCGAAGTGGAGCGGGATTGGATCGCGCGGCGTCTTGGATGCGGTCGCCTTGAGGATGGTCGTCCACCGCACGGCCGTTGCGATCGATTCCGTCAGGCCAATGAGGAAGTCGTTGTCGGTGGCGGTGAGGATCAGTTCGTGGAACCTCGCGTCTGCGGCTTGGCCCTGCTCGGACCGGTAGCCATGCCGGGCCATCTCTTCGTAAGCGTGGCCGATGACGAGGAGTTGCTCGGCGGTTCTGCGCTCGGCCGCCAGGGCCGAGGCTGCGGGCTCGATGATCATCCGCAGCTCGAACAACGAACGGACGGCTTGCGTCGTCGGCTTGGCCGAAAACATCCAGGTGATGACCTCGGGATCGAGCACGGCCCACTGGTGCCGCGGATTGACGCGGGTCCCGGTCTTTGCCCGGCTCGTGACCAGTCCCTTGCTCGACAGAGCCCTGATCGCCTCGCGATAAGTCGCGCGCGAAACCCCGAACCGCTGAACCCCTTCCTGCTCGGTCGGCAAGAGACTGCCCTCGGGGATCCTGCCGTTGGCGATGGCCGTGCCGAGCTCGACCGCGACCTTGTCGTGCAGTTTGCGCGCTCCGCCTGCGTTTGCTTGTGATGCGCTGTTCAAGCGTCCTCCGTTTCCGCATTGGCCGAGCTGGGTCGGCCCTACGTCAACGGACTGCTACCGCATAGGCCATAGCTCGACCTCGTCGGGAGCGGCTCTCGCAGCCGTTGACGCCCGCCAATTGTCTGATAATTCGTTGACGCGTCAATACGGCTTGGTCCGAGGCCGGAGCAGCGAACGTTTGACCGCGTGAATGTGCTGTCTGACCTTTTGCAGGATCCATCGACCGGAGTGCAGCTGACGATGAGCGATGGACGATTCTCCGGCCGTGTGGCTGTCATCACCGGCGCGGCGTCGGGCGCCGGCAAGGCGGTTGCGGCGCGGCTGGCGGCCGAGGGCGCGGCGGTCGTGTTGTGGGACATGGACGAAACGGCGCTCGCAGCCGCTCAGCAGCAGACCCGTGCCGCATTGACCCGGTGTGTGGACGTGACCGACGGCAATAGTGTCGCTGACGCGGCAGCGGCCGTGAACGAGACGCTCGGCCGCCTCGACCTGCTGATGTGCTCTGCCGGCGTGACCGGCGCCACCGCGCCGGTCGCCGAATACGCGCTCGACGAGTGGTCGAGGGTGATCGACACTAACCTCACTGGCGTGTTCCACGCCTGCCGCGCGGTGATCCCGTTCATGCGGGCGAACGGCTATGGCCGGATCGTCAACATGTCCTCGATCGGCGGCAAGGAGGGCAATCCGAACGCCGCCGCGTACGCTGCATCGAAGGCAGGCATTCTCGGTTTCACCAAGGCGCTCGGCAAAGAGCTCGCCACCAGCGGCATTCTGGTCAATGCGGTGACGCCGGCCGTGTTCAGGACGTCGCTGCTCGAGCAGATGCCGCAAAGCCAAATCGACTACATGATCGCCAAGATACCGATGGGCCGCGTCGGCGAGGTCGAGGAAGTGGCGGCGCTGGTCTGCTGGCTGCTGAGCGACGAATGCAGCTTCTCGACGGCCGCGACGTTCGACATCTCCGGCGGTCGCGCCACGTATTGAAGAGGAACCACGATGAAGCTCGTCAGATTTGGCCCGAGCGGAGCCGAAAAGCCCGGCATGATTGATGCCGCAGGCGACGTTCGCGACCTCAGCTCGGTCGTCCCCGACATTGCCGGCGAGGTGCTGGCGCCCGACACGCTGGCGCGCCTGGCAAGCCTCGATCTTACTTCGCTCCCGCGCGTCGAAGGTCCCGTCCGCTTCGGGCCGCCAGTTGCCGGCACCCGCCAGTTCATCGCCATCGGCCTCAACTTTGCCGATCACGCGGCCGAGACCGGCCAAGCTCCGCCGTCGGAGCCGATCATCTTCACCAAGGCGGTCTCGTGCATTCAAGGGCCCGATGATGACGTCCGCAAGCCGCGCCTCGCCACGAAGATGGATTGGGAAGTCGAGCTCGGCATCGTCATCGGCACGCGCGCCCGCTACGTCGAGAAGGACCGCGCGCTCGACCACGTCGCCGGATACGTGGTGTGTGACGACCTCTCCGAGCGGGCGTTCCAGATGGAACGGGGGCAGACCTGGGACCGGGGCAAAGGCTGCGAGACGTTCGGCCCGGTAGGCCCGTGGCTCGTGACCAAGGACGAGATCGGCGACGTCCAGAACCTAGACATGTGGCTCGACGTCAACGGCAAGCGGATGCAGACCGGCAACACCCGCACGATGATCTTCGATTGCGCGACGCTGGTCAGCTACGTCAGCGAATTCATGGTGCTGCTGCCGGGCGACATCATCACCACCGGCACTCCGCCAGGGGTCGGGATGGGGATGAACCCGCAAGTCTGGCTGAACGAGGGCGACGTGGTCGAGCTCGGCATCGCCGGGCTGGGGCGCCAGCGCCATCGCGTCATCGGCTGGGACGCATAGCCAAGCCAGCGTCGGTGGAGCACGCCTCCTCCCAGCCGTTGATTTCCTAGCCGGCGCTCGCGATCGCCCGCGATATTTCCTCCGCCAGTTTCCTGGCGTCGGGCTCGAGCATCGTATCCGCCACGGCTGACACGGTGATGGCGAGGCGCTCCGAAGGAGGTCTTCCAGGGATCAGCACCCCAACACCGGAGACACCTTTGGCGACCGTCCCGCTGCTCACGGCGTAGCCTGCTTGTCTCGTGCGCTGCACCCGGTTGAGCACACCATCGAGCGCGCCGGCTCCACCGGGAAAGACATCCAATCGCGACTTATGATGGCCAACAATGCGGGTCACGTCGCGATCCTCGAGCGAGGCGAGGATCGCGAGACTGCCCGCTCCCAGTCCAAGCGGCACGCGTTGCCCAACTTCGATCGGCATCGCCCGAATTGGCGCGGCGCCTTGGACACTGATCAGGCATACGGCTTCATCGCCGGACCGGCCGATCAGATAGCTGGTCAGGCGCGTGCGCGCTGCGACCTGCTCGACTGCCGCCTGCCATTGGCCTCGTCGCTCTGTCTTCGGCCGTGCGGCGAGGCCAAGTTCAAACGCGAGCGGGCCGAGCCAGTAGCTCCGCTCGCCCTCATCGAAGTCCAACAGGCGTTCCGCTTCGAGCGCTTGCAAGATACGGAACACCGTCGGCCGGCTCAGCCCGGTCGCCCGCGAGACCCGCCCAGCCGTCGCGCCCGTCCTCTGAAGCTGCGCGATCGTGCGCAACACCTCGACCGAGCGTCGAATCGCCTGCGTTCCCGCCACTGTCCTGCGAGCCATCTTCTCGTCCACCATGTGGACGGATTTGCGCGGGAGCGTTGACGATGCAAGCGCGGCGGTCGATCTGAAGCGACTTTCTCGAGCAAGGTCCTGTGACGTCCGATGCCTCTCCCGCCCGACATTCGCGCTCGCCTGACGCTGCCGGCCTTCGCCGCGCCGATGTTCCTGGTCAGCGGCACGGACCTGGCGATCGCCTGCTGTCAGGCCGGGATCGTCGGCTCCTTGACTCGCAATCACTGCCGCGACCTCGCCGAGCTGGAGCAGCAGCTGAAGACGGTGACGGAGGCGCTCGCGCGCTTTGCCGAGACGCATCCGCGGCGGAGGATCGGTCCCTTGGCGGTGAACATCTCACCGACCTTCAGCACCGAGGAGTTCCGCGACCATCTCGCGGTTTGCCGCCACTACGGCGTGCGGATCATCGTCACCTCGGTCGGCGATCCGACCCAGAACGCGCCGCTCGTGCAGGAACACGGTCTGCTCCACTTCCACGATGCGACGACCATCCGCTTCGCCGAAAAGGCGGCGGCGGCGGGCGCGGACGGGATCGTCTGCATCGGCGCGGGCGGCGGCGGCCATGCCGGAACGATCAGCCACCTCGCCTT
The DNA here is from genome assembly GCA_019510335.1 of Novosphingobium sp. Lineage (GTDB taxonomy): Bacteria > Pseudomonadota > Alphaproteobacteria > Sphingomonadales > Sphingomonadaceae > Novosphingobium. The sequence goes on from JAEKKO010000022.1 coordinate 4,446, forward strand.
CATCCCCCAGGTCCGGGCAATGTTCGACGGCATCGTGGTGATGGCCGGGGCGGTCTCGACTGGGGCGGTGATCCGCGCCGCCGAGGTCCTCGGCGCCGACCTCGCCTATGTCGGCACGCGCCTCATCGCCAGCCGGGAGTCCGCCGCGCCGGAACGGTACAAGGCGATGTTGATCGAGGGCGGCGTCACCGACGTGATCTACACCCGCGGCGTCAACGGGCTGCCGGCGAGCTGGCTCAAGGCCTCGCTGCGCGCTAGCGGCCTCGATCCAGACAACTTGGTCATCCCCGAAGGGCGCTCGACCAAGCACCTGCCGCCGGGCAAGACGCCGTGGCGCGACATCTGGAGCGGTGGGCAGGGCATCGGCCTGATTCATGACGTCCCGAGCGTCGCCGAACTCGTCGAGCGGCTGCAGCGCGAATACCTCGCCGCCTGTGCCGTCCCCGATATGGCCGAGGCGGCGCGGCTTGCGATCGGAGAGCTGCAATGAGCAGCCGCGTCCTCCGTACCGATGCCGACGGGCTCTGCACCCTGACGCTCAACCGCGCGGAAAAGCTCAATGCGCTCGACACCGAGACGTTCGAGGTCCTCGACGCCCACCTCGCCGCGCTGGAGCAGGAGCAGGACCGGATCGGCTGCGTCGTCTTGCGCGGCGCCGGCCGGGCGTTCTGTGCCGGCGCGGACCTCAACAGCATCGCCGCCGCGACGGTGAGCTTCAAACCCAAGGTGATCGACCGACTTGCCGATCTGCCGCAGCCGACGATCGCCGCGATTCACGGCGCCTGCTTCACCGGCGCGCTCGAGCTGGCGCTGGCCTGCGACTTCCTGGTGGCCGATCCGACCGCCCGTTTCGCCGATACCCACGGTAAGTGGGGACTGGTTGGCGCCTGGGGCATGATCCAGCGGCTGCCGCGGCGGATCGGGCGAGCGGCGGCCAAGCGAATGATGTTGACCGCGCGCGTGATCGATTCGGCCGAGGCCAGAGAGCTCGGGCTAATCGACGTGCTCGCTGCGGACGATGAGCTGGATGCCGCCGTTTCGCAGCTCGCCGGCGAACTTCTCGCCAACAGCTGGCATACCAATTTTCACACCAAGCGGATCATGCGCGAGACCGAAGGGCGGTCGCTGGCACAAGCGCTCGCCTGGGAGGGGGAACATTATCCCGGATACGCGCCCGATTACCCCCAGCGAGTGGCCGCGTTCCGAAAAAAGTAGCTGCGAGGGAGAGGCAACAAATGGACCTTCAGCTCAAGGGCAAGCGCGCCCTCGTCACCGGGAGCAGCGCCGGGATCGGGCGAGCGATCGCGCAAGTGCTGGCGCGTGAGGGCGTGACCGTTGCCGTGCATGGCCGCAGTATCGAGCGCACCCGGGAAACGGCTCGCATGATCGGCGCCGGGGGTGGAACTGCGCACGTAGTCATTGGCAACCTGGCCACCGACGAAGGAGCTGAGGCCGTGATCGGGGCAGTGCGAGAGGGGCTCGGCGGCGTCGACATCCTGGTCAACAACATCGGCGGCAACGAGTCCGCCGGTGGCGGCCTCAACGGCTGGTTCAACGATACGCCCGACGTCTGGACTGGGACGATGCAGCAGAACCTGGTCGCGCCGGTTCGGATGATCCATGCCTTCGTCCCGGCGATGCGCGAGCGCGGTTGGGGCCGGGTCATCAACATTGCCAGCGCCGGGGGCAGCCAGCCGGTTCCGCAAGCCGCCGCTTATTGCGCGGCCAAGGCGGCGGTCATCAACCTGACGGTGAGCCTCTCGATCGAGCTCGCCCGCAGCGGGGTCACGGTCAACACCGTCAGCCCGGGAACTACGCGCACCGAAGGTTTCGAGCAGCGAACCCTCGCCCGGCTCGCCGAGGCCAAGGGTTGGCCGGCGGACCTCGATGCCCGCGAGCAGGCGTTCATGGATCTCGGGCTCTTCGCCTGCTCGTCCGAGCTCTACGGCCGGCCGGAAGAGATCGGCACGCTGGTGGCGTTCCTCGCGAGCCCGCTGGCCGGGTTCGCCAACGGCGCCAATTACCGGATCGACGGCGGTCAGGTTCAGTCGGTCAACTGAGAGAGGAGACGATTCATGGACATTTCTGAGTGCTCGGTCCTGATCACTGGAGGCGCCGGTGGCTTCGGCGGGGCGACCGCACGGCGGCTCGCCAAGCTCGGCGCAAAGGTCGTGCTCGCCGATGTCGCGGACGAGCGGGGCCAGGCGCTCGCGGCGGAACTCGGCGGCGGCGCGACTTACGTCCGCACCGACATCATGGACGAGGCGTCGATCGTCGCTGCAGTCGAGACCGCGGTCAGCCTCGCTCCGCTCCGCGCGGCCGTGATCGCCCACGGCGGACCGCCTCCACCCGGGAAGGGCGGCCGCACGATCGACCGCGAAGGC
>JAEKKO010000023.1 GCA_019510335.1 Novosphingobium sp.
CAAGGACCCGGTCCAGGTGCTCAAGGGCGACAAGACCGAAGAAGCCGCCTGAGCTGTCCCGCTTCCCCCCGAGCTCGTCTTGGGGAGAGGGACCGGCCGCAAAAGGGGGGTGGCGCTAAACCCATCGCTAGGCCGGTCTGGCGATGCTTTGCCGACCGGTGGAGAGTCAGATGCCCGATCGCATCGCCGTCTCGCGCATCATCCACACGATCCACGCGACGACCGACATCTACGGCTGCCGGCTGCTCTACCAGCATGCGCTCGGCGGGCTGGTGTTCGCCGAGAACTACTTCCCCGCCGAGGACCGCGACGCCGCGCTGCTTTACGTCACCAACCACATGGTCGAGCCGATGGCGCCGCGCGATCCGGCCAACCTGGACAAGCCGTTCGCGCGGATGACGGCGAAGATCGGCCAGGCGTTCCACTCGTTCGAGATCAAGGTCGCCGACGGCAAGGCCGCGAGCCAGGCGTTCCGCGACGCCGGCGCCAAGACCGCCAGCGACTACGGGTTCTTCTTCTTCGTTCGCCCCGAGTCGACCGGCGGGGTGCTGCTCGAAGTCTGCGAAGTGCCGATGCCGAACGATCCCTACGATCGCCGCGGCTGGGGCCCGGAGGTCGGGCAGGGCCACGCCAGCGGCGTGCTGCGGCTCGATCACATCGCCTGCGTCACCGCCGACGTGGAGGCCGCGCTGCGCTTCTTCACCGGCTCGTGCGACGGCGAGGTCGTCGCCGACGCGCGGACCGAGCTGCCGCAATCCGCGCGGCGCGTTCTGGTGCGGATCGGCGACACCCACGTCGCCTTCCTCCAGCCCGACGATACCGGCTCGGGCCCGCTCGGCGCATTCCTCCGAAAACAGCAGAACGGCATCTACGCCCTCGTCTGGCAGGTCGAGGATGCCGAGCGGGCGGGCGCGCACTTCACCGACAAGTGCCAGCTGCGGCTGACGCAGGAGGCCTGCGTCTCAGCCGGGTTCGCGATCGAACCCGACGATTTCTATGGGGCCCGCCACGAGTTCCTCGTCGCCGGCTGAGCCCCGGCGCCGCGCCAGCAAGTCCCAGCAGAACACCGCCAGCGCGGTCCAGATCAGCACGAAGCTGACCAGCTGCACCGGCCGCAGCGGCTCGTGGAACACGAACAGACTGAGGAAGAACACCAGCGTCGGCGAGAGGAATTGGACGAAGCCGAGGCTCGAGTAGTCCATCCGCCGCGCCGCCGCGGCGAACAGCAGCAGTGGCACCGCCGTGATCACTCCGGAGCTGGCCAGCAGCAGGCTGGTCTGGGCATCGCGGCCGAAGCTCGAGCCATGCGGCCCTTGCGCTTCGATCCCGACGATCGCCACCGCGGGCAGCAGCAGGAGCACCGATTCGATCGTCAGTCCGGCGAGCGCGCCGACGGGCGCCAGCTTGCGGACGAGGCCGTAGAGCGAAAAGCTCCCCGCCAGCGCCAGGCTGATCCACAACGTGTCTCGCCCCGCCCAGGCGAGCGGGGCAATGCCGATCGCGGCGATCGCCACCGCCAGCCATTGCGCCCGACTCAAGCGTTCGCCGAGGAAAAGGGTTCCGAGCAGAACGTTGACCAGGGGATTGACGTAGTAGCCGATGCTGGTGGCGAAGACGTGCCCGGCGAGGACCGCGGCGATGTAGACCAGCCAGTTGCCGCCGATCAGCAGCGCGCTGAGCATCAGCGTCGCCACCAGCCGCCGGTCGCGCAACGCCGCGCGAAGCTCGCCCCCGTGGCGTCGCAGGACGATGATCGCCAGGCAGATCGGCACCGTCAGCACCACCCGCCAGCCGACGAACGCTAACGGCGGGACGCCGTGCATCAGCCGCAAGTAGAGCGGCAGCAGGCCCCAGATCAGGTGGGCGCCGAGCGCGTATGGCAACCCGCCGTGGCGCTCGGGATCGGGCTGGGTCATTGGCGCGGCCGCTCCGTTGCCGCCGGCGCTCCGGCGGGTCCGCCTCGGTAGGGATCGCGCCGGTGCGGCACAAGCTCCGGAATAATCCTTTCCTGACAGCCCTGTTGCGATGAATTCAGGTAATTCGCTGTATCCGCTTGAGGGCCACGCCGAATCGCGGCTGAAAGCTGGGCTGCCGTCATGAGGACCGTTCTGATTGCTGCGGTTTCGGCGTTGGCCCTTCCGGGGCTGTTTGCCGTCGCCACATCGTCGGGCGCGGGCGCGGACGTTCAGCCGATGGCACGGACCAGGGCCACGACCGTCGTCGCGCACGTGGATGCCGGCGACGAAGGTCGCGCTCCGCACCGCACCCCTGGCGACGACGATTTCTACCGCGAGCGCGGCTTCACCGGGCGCAGCTACTACGGCGAGCCGGGCTACGACGAGCCGGTCTCGCGCAGCACCCGCGTCTGGCGCGGCGACGACGGACGCACCTACTGCCGCCACCGCGATGGCACGACCGGACTGCTGATCGGCGGTGCCGCGGGCGGCGCGATCGGTACCGGGATCGCCGGCCGCCGGGGCGATCGCACGTTGGGGGCGATCCTCGGCGCGATCGGCGGCGCGCTGCTCGGGCGCGAGGTGGAGCGCAGCGCCGCGCGCTGCCGCTGACTAGTTCCAATCGGCGCGGCGCCCGAGCGGCCGCGCCGAGCGCCGGATCGGGTCGCAGTCCTGGATCCGGCGCAGGGTGTCTCCGGCCACTGGCCGGAGGCACCCGTTCGGGGGAGTAACCGTTCCTTTACCGTAATCGGCGATGCCTGCTGATCCGCTCGCAGGGGATTTCTCGGCAAATGACATCGCGCGTGAGCTGCCGTCGTCTGGCACCGCTGGCGCTCGCCCTGGCGCTCGGCGCGTGCGGCACGAGCAAGCCGCCTGCGGCCAAGCCGGTCGAGCAGGACCCGGCGGAGAGCGCGGCGCTGGCGAGCCAGATCATGGTCGATCCCGACCTCGTCGGCAACGACCGCAACCAGGCGGCGCTCACCGGTGGCGGGCCGGCCGTGGCCGAAGTGCCGCTCGAGCCGAGCGGTCCCGACGCGGCGGCCGTGGCGCGCACCGAGGCCGCGCGGATCGCCGGCGGCCACATCGCCTCGGCGCCCCCGACGCATTCGTCGCCAGCCCAGTCCGGCCTGAGTGCGGAACTGATCACCGCCGCCGAGCGGGCCCGCGCCGCCGGACCGGCAGGCGGCGGAGCTTGCGCCGGCAAGGTCGAATACACGATGGCGTGGGCGGCGCGGCTGCCCGGGGCGTTCCCGGTTTACCCGCGCGGCCACGTCCAGGAAGCGGCAGGGACTGACGCCGACGGGTGCAAGCTCCGCGTCGTCAACTACCGCACGGCCGTCGCGGTCAAGGACGTGATCGATTTCTACTACACCCGCGCTCGCGCCGCCGGCTTCGCGGCCGAGCATCGGCGCGAGGGCAACGACGACGTCCTCGGTGGGGCCAGGGGCGGGGCGGCTTACGTCGTCTACGCGCGCCCGTTCGAGGGCGGCTTGAGCGAAGTCGACCTCGTCACCAGCGGCGAGTGAATTGGTTTTCACGCGGAGACGCGGAGGCGCGGAGAAGGTAAAAGTGTTCGCGTAGAGGAGCAGACAGGTCGCGCGCGTGGCGGCACTGGCCTCAAATTACAGCCGTCAGTGGAGAGAGCCTGCGGCGCTCCAACGGCCCTTCTCCGCGCCTCTGCGCGAAATCAACGTTCTGCTTCACGCCGACAGTTCAGAGGACCCCTATTCCTCGCGCAAGCCAATCCCGATCGTCGCGCGCGGCTGTTCCATCTCGGACGAAGCAACGGGGTACGCGCAATAGTCGGCGGCGTAGAATGCGCTCGGGCGGTGGTTGCCGGACAGGCCGATGCCCCCGAACGGCGCGGCCGAGGAGGCGCCCGTGGTCGGGCGGTTCCAGTTGACCACGCCGGCGCGGATATGGGCCCAGAAGCGGTTGTATTCCTGGGGGTTGCCGCCGATCAGCGCCGCCGACAGGCCATAACGGGTGTTGTTGGCCTCGGCGATCGCCTCGTCGAAGTCGTCGACTTTGATCACTTGCAGCAGCGGCCCGAACAGTTCGACGTCGGGCCGGTCCTTGACCCCGGTGGTGTCGATGATCGCCGGTGAGACGAACGGCAGCTCACCGCGCGGGCGAACCATGTGCTTGATCGCGCGGCCGCCGTTGCTGAGCAGGTAGAGGAAGCTCTCGGTCAGTCCGTCGGCCGAGCGAGTGTCGATCACAGGGCCCATGAACGGCGCCGGATCGTCGAACGGGGCGCCGATGATCAACCGGTCGGCGAGGCGCTTCACCTCGGCGACGACCTCGTCATACAGCGTCGCTTTGACGATCAGCCGCCGCGCCGCGGTGCAGCGCTGGCCGGCCGTCGCGAACGCCGACTGGATCACCAGCACGGCGGCATCGGCGACTTTCGGGGTGTCCCACACCACCAGCGGATTGTTGCCGCCCATTTCGAGCGCGACGATCTTGTCGGGCCGCGCGGCGAGCTTGCGGTTGATCGCGAGGCCGGCGTGCGCCGAGCCGGTGAACAGCACGCCGTCGATCCCGGGGTGGGCGACGAGCTCCTGCCCGGTGTCGGGTCCGCCAATCAGCAGCTGCACGACCGTCGCCGGAATCCCCGCGCGGTGAAAGCACTGGACCAGCAGCTCGGCGGTTGCCGGGGTCTTCTCACTCGGCTTGAACACCACGGCGTTGCCGGCGATCAGCGCCGGGATGATGTGGCCGTTGGGGAGGTGCGCGGGGAAGTTGTAGGGCCCGAGCACGGCCATCACGCCGTGCGGCTTGTGCCGCAGCGCGGTCGTCCCCTGCATGGCGTTGTCGAGCCGGCGCTGGGCCGTGCGCTCGGCATAGGCGCGGACCGAGATCTCGACTTTGGCGATGACGCTCTCGACTTCGGCATTCGCTTCCCACAGCGGCTTGCCGGTCTCGCGGGCGATCAGGTTCGCCAGCGCCTCGCTCTCCTTGCGGACTTCGTTGGTGAAGCGGCGGACCGCCTCGATCCGGTTCGACAGCGGCTGGGCCGCCCAGGCCGGCCATGCGCGGCGGGCGCGGGCGACCGTTTCCTCGACGTCGCCGGGAACGCCGCGCCAGACCTCGGCGCCGGTTGCCGGCTCGCAGGAGATGATCTCGGCAGCGCTCACGCTTCTCCGTTCGAGCAGGGCGGCGGTCACAAAGCGGCTCCCGTCTTAGCCGGCTCGCGCCGGGCACTGAAGCCTCGATACTCAGGTATGGTTACCAAATGCTTGCGCACCATGGCCGGCCGGCGGCGGCGGTTTGCCCAAGGCGCCGCCGAGACGGCGGATTTCATGGATCGCTGCATGCAATGGCCGCCAGTCGTCGCCCTGGTCGATTGCCGCCCACAGCGCCTCGACATTGTCGATGACCAGTGACGGGGCCGACGGCTCAGCCCACAGCGGGTCGGCATTCTCTCCGGTCGCGGCGTGAGCGGACAGCAGCTCGCCGAACTCGTCGGCAGCGGCGGCGTTGCGACCGCCACGGTGGCGGAAGAAGAATTGGTCGGGGGCGATCCCTTCGTCGCGCATCTGCTGTTCGGCTGCGGCGATCAGCGCAGAATCTTCTTCGGAGCCGCGCGACACCACGCCGAGCCGCCACAGCAATCTACGGGCTAGGGCTTGCTGATAAAGCGGCGCGAAACGATCGAGCGCGGCGATCAGCGGCGGGGCGTCGGCGATCAACCGCAGCGCGATCGCCAGCTGCGCGCAGTTCCAGTGGATCGCCTGGGGCTGCCGCCCGAAGCTGTAGAGCCCGGTATGGTCGAAGTACGCCGCGGTGAACTCGGCGTCCCATCGCGGCAGCCAGCGCCACGGTCCGTAATCGAAGCTTTCCCCCGAAATGTTCATGTTGTCGGAATTGAGCACGCCGTGGACGAACCCCGCGGCCATGTACGCGGCGGCGAGGTCGGCCAGGCGTTCGACCACTTGGTGGAGCAGGATCGCCGCCGGTTCATTCCGGCCGGGAGCATCGTCGGGCGGGGGAGGGCCGGGGAACGTCTCGAGGCAGTAGTCGATCAAGCTCCGCATGTGCTCGGGCTCGTCGAGCACCGCGAGCCGCTGGAACGTGCCGATGCGGATATGACCGTGGCTGAGCCGCACGAGCACGGCCGAGCGGGTCGGCGAGGGCTCGTCGCCGCGCACCAGTGCCTCGCCGGTCTCGACCACCGAGAAGGTCTTGCTGGTGTTCACGCCGAGCGCTTCGAGCATCTCGGTCGCAAGGATCTCGCGCACCGCGCCCTTCAGCGTCAGCCGGCCGTCGCCGAAACGGCTGTACGGGGTCTGGCCCGAGCCCTTGGTGCCGAGATCGAGCAGGCGCTCGGCCGAATCCCGTATTTGCGCGAACAGGAAGCCCCGGCCGTCGCCGATGTCGGGATTGTACACGCGGAACTGGTGGCCGTGATAGCGCAGCGCGAGCGGCTGCTCGAGATTGCCGGGCAGCGGCAGGAAACGGACGCAGTGATCGATCCATTGCGGCTCCGACAAGTCGTCGAGCCCCACGGCGGCGGCCCACCGCTGGTTGCGGAAACGCAGCTCGTGCATGGGAAAGACCGCCGGCTCGACCGGATCGGCAAGCCAGTCCGCCAGTGGCAGGATGAGCGGATCGGGGCGATAGGGGCCCGCTTGCGGTTCGGCGCGCATCGGACGATAGTGGGTGCCGGCGGGCCGCAGCACAAGCGGATAGGGGCAGCGCCGGCAGGGCAAGGATCGCCGCGGGGGCCATGACCGATTTCACCGACGCCTACTGGAGCAGCCAGGACGGCTTGCGCCTGCATTACCGCGAGTACGCGGGCCCGGCGGACCGCCCGCCCGTCCTCTGCCTGCCGGGGTTGACCCGCAACGCGCGCGATTTCGAGGGCC
>JAEKKO010000332.1 GCA_019510335.1 Novosphingobium sp.
GCGGCTGGTCGACGCCGCCTTCTGGATCGTCGCCTACCTGGCGATGGGCCTGGTCTTCTGGGCCTTGGGGTGACGCACCTGCGGGTGCCCTGCGGCGCGCTTGTCGGGTTCGGTGGCCTGCACATCGGGCGCTGAGTCGTGCTCGGGCAGCTCGGCCGTGGGATCGACTGGGCGGTTGTTGCGCCTAAGCTCGAAGTGCACCGCATCGCGCGTCGCACGGCCGCTGTGCCCGGCCAGGCCGATGCGCTCGCCGCTGCGGACCCGCTCGCCCTCGCGGACGGTGGTCCGCTGGAGGTGCCCATAGGCCGAGGTCCAGCCGTCGCCATGGTCGATCACCACGAGGTTGCCGTAGCGCTGCGGCTCGCGCCCGGCGAAGATCACGCGTCCGGCGGCAGCGGCGCGGACCGGATCGCCTTCGCGCGCGGCGATGTCGACGCCGTCGTGAGCGGGCTTGCCGTGGCGGGTGAAAGCCTGGACCATGTCGCCTTCGAGGGGCCAGGCGAACCGCGCCGTCGGCGCCTCGGCGGCCGGAGAGGGCGGGGGAGCCGCAGCGGGCTCCGGCTCCTGAGTAACAGCCTCGGGCTTGATCAGCGTCGGGATCAGCAGCTTCTGCCCAGGCTTGAGCGGCTTGTCGGAATCGAGCCCGTTGGCGACGGCGATCGCCTGCCACGAGACGCCGTAGCGATAAGCAATGGCGAACCCGGTTTCGCCCTTGGCCACAGTGTGATGGCGCGTGCGCGGGATCACCAGCCGCTCGCCGGTCTCGACCTTGTATGGCGGGGTCAGCCCGTTGGCTTCGATGATCAGCACCCGCGGCACTTTGGCCCGATGAGCAATCCCGAGCAGGGTCTCGCCGGGCTGCACGACGTGCTCCGACTCCTCCTCCGGACGCGCCGCGGCCGGGGACTCTGTGGCCTCGGGTTTGGTAGGCTTGGCCGGGTGGGCAGGGGGTTTGGCCGGATGGTGCTGCGCCGACGCGTGCGGCTTCGCCGCTGTCGTCAGCAACAGCGCCAGCGCCGCCCAGCGCCTCGCCGTCATTGCTCGAACCGTTCGCCCAAAGGCCCGAGCGACGCATGATGGGTGAAGTCGAGCTGAAGCGGGGTGACCGCGACGTAGCCGTCGGCGATCGCCTCGAGGTCGGTGGCATGGCCGGGCGTGTGCTCGATCCCGTGGAGGCCGAACCAGTAGTAGGGGTAGCCGCGCGGGTCGGTCCCCTCGACCACCGAGCCGCGGGCGTAATCGTGGAACCCTTGGCGGACGATGCGGATGCCCTTGACCGCGTCGGCGGCGAGCGGCGGGAAGTTGACGTTGACCAGCGTGCGCGGGGCGAACGGCGCGTCGAGCAGGGGGGCGAGGACTTTGGATCCCCATTTCGCGGCGGCCTCGAACGGGACCCGGTCGCCCAGTCCCTCGCTCGCGTAGACCTGGCTCAGCGCGACCGAACGGATGCCCGCGAGCGCCCCCTCGAACGCCGCCGAGACGGTGCCCGAGTAAGTCACGTCATCCCCGAGGTTGGCGCCGCGATTGACGCCCGACAGGATCAGGTCGGGCGGCGCGTCGAGCAGCTTCTTGAGCGCCATCGTCACCGCGTCGGTCGGCGTGCCGCTGATCGAGAAGCGGCGGGCATCGTGGCGGCGCAGGCGCACCGGGCGGGTCAGGGTCAACGAGTGCCCGGCGCCCGACTGCTCCTCGGCCGGGGCGACCACCCACACGTCCTCGCTGAACTCGCGTGCGATCGCCT
>JAEKKO010000024.1 GCA_019510335.1 Novosphingobium sp.
CTCATCGGCGCAATGGCCGGTGACGACGACCACCCGCCGCACCCCGGCCGCGGCCGCCTGGCGCACACCGAGCTCGAGCAAGGGAATGCCGGCGACCGGCGTCAACGGCTTCGAGCGCGAAATCCCGGCGAGGCGGCTGCCGTAACCGGCGGCGATGATCAACGCGTCCATGCGACCCCATTCGATACGACAACGCCGGCCAGCTTTGGCGCTGACCGGCGGATCGACGTCACCACCTTTGCTCCGCTTGCGGAACTGCGGCTTATTACTCGGCAGCCAGCGCAGCGTCGGCGATGTATTCCTCGACCATCTGCGCCGCGGTGTCGTCGTTGAACTGTTGCGGCGGATGCTTGCAGAAATAGGCCGACGGCCCGATCAGCGCGCCGCCTTCGCCGCGCTCGAGCGCGACCTTGCAGCAGCGGATCGCGTCCATCACCACCGCCGCCGAGTTCGGGCTGTCCTCGACCGAGAGGCGCAGCTCGAGGTTCATCGGCACGTTGCCCCAGAGATTGCCTTCCATGCGCAGGAAGCAGAGCTTGTTGTCCTTCTGCCACGGCACATAGTCGGACGGCCCGACGTGGATGTTCTCGTCGGCCAGGCGCTCGGCCAGCATCGACTGGACCGCTTCGGTTTTCGACGTTTTCTTGCTGCCGAGCCGTTGGCGGTCGAGCATGTTCATGAAGTCGGTGTTGCCGCCGGTGTTGAGCTGGTAGGTCCGCTCGACATTGACGCCACGGGCGCCGAACAGGGTGGCGAGGACGCGGTGAACGATCGTCGCGCCGAGCTGGGCCTTGATGTCGTCGCCGACGATCGGCAGCCGCTTCTCGCGGAAGCGAGCTTCCCACTCGGGCCGGCTGGCGATGAACACCGGCATGCAGTTGACCACGCCGACGCCCGCCTCGAGCGCGCATTCGATGTAGAACTCGGTCGCCTCCTGCGAGCCGACCGGGAGGAAATTCAGCAGCACTTCGGCGCCGCTATCCTTGAGCGCGGCGATCATCTCGGCCTTGCTCGGCTCGGGTGCGTCGGCGACCTCGAAGCCGCGGTCGCCGTTGCCGAGCATGTGCTCGGCGACGCCGTCGAGCACTTTGCCCATCATCACCTTGGCGCCGGTCTTCGGCACGTCCTCGTGGAACACCGCGGTGCAGTTCGGGGCGGCGAAAATGGCTTCGGCAATGTCCTTCCCGACCTTGCGGGCATCGACGTCCACGGCCATGACGAAGCTGACGTCGCCGGCGCCGTAGCCACCGATGCGGTCATGGATCAGGCCCTGCGAGCCGTTGTTCGTCCGGTAATAGGCGACCCCCTGGACGAGCGAACTGGCACAGTTCCCGACGCCAACAACGGCGACTTTGATTGGCTTCATTGTAAACTCGATCCCTTCAGTGACACTTTGTGCCTACAGCAAACCAGCGTCATTGTGAACTGGGTCGCCAAAAGCAAGAACTTTGGCGGCTGCTCAGACCGTGACCCGTGCCGGAGTGGCAAGAACGACAGCCAGCCAGCCGGCGACGATCACGGCAAAGATCGTCACCATCGCCGGCGTCTGGCCGAGCACCACGAGCGCGACGGCGAGCAGCGCGGCGAAATCCCGCATGGTCAGCCACACCAGCAAGTTCAGCCACGGCGCGTCCTTGCGGCGATAGCGGTCCTTGAGCGCATCGAAGCTGAAGGGACCACCCTCTATGCGCGAGCGGTGGCCGATCACCGTCAGCCCGAGCGCCAGCAGGCCGAGCCCGGCGCCGCCGATCGCGGCGCTCGTGAGGTCGCCGGCGCGATAGACGTGGATAACCACGCCGGCGACGAAGCCGAGGTTGGTCGCGGCATCGACGAGGCTGTCGAACAGCGCGCCGCGGGCGGTGCTGCGGAAGGTGGCGCGGGCGATCTCGCCATCGACGCCATCGATCACCGAGGCCACCTGGAACAGCACGGCGCCGGCGACGAGGCCGGCCCGGCCGGCGAGGAAGGCGAGGCAGGCGAACATCGCCACGCCGAGCAGCGCCGTGGCAAAGGTCACGTGATCGGGGCGGACCCAGGGCAGGCGCAGCATCGCCGCGGAAATCCGGCGCGAGATCGGGCGGTTGAGATTGCGCGAGACGATCCCGTCGCCGGCCTTGCCGGTGGCGGCGAGAATGGCTCGGCCGGCGGCGTCGAGCGCGGCGCGACCTTCGCTCGCGGCGACGGCCGGCAGGTTATCCCCAGTTTCGGCCAGGACCAGCGCCGGGTGGGCGGGCGAACCGCGGGCTAGCGTCGCGCGGATCGCCGCCGCTTCGACCAGCGCCTCGCCGACGATCACCAGCACCGGACCATCGTCGGCGGGGGGGCAATCGTCGGCTGCATCGAGCCCGCGGACCTCCATCGCCCCGGCCGCGCGGAGCATTTCGGCGCGGGTTGAGGGCGACGGCGCCCAGCCGTAGCCGCCGGCCCGCAACCAGCAAACCTGCACCCCGGCCAGAGCCGCTTCGCGCAGCGCGCGAGCCGCGGCGGGAAGTCCTGAAACGTTGTGCCCCGCCGTCTCGGCGCTGGCGAAACTCACCACGACTGCGCTGACGATGACGGCGTCCCCCCTTTAGCATTGTCGTTTGTCCGCGGCTCTGGCCGCGACAACTATGGCCCTGCGCAATCAAACCTCTATAAGGTCATGGGGTTCCGGCGCAACCTGCGGAACCGGGGAGATCAGGGTGGCGGGTACGGCAACGACGGCGCGAGCCCCAAGGCGAAGCCTGCCGACGCGGCCGCTCCGCCCGCGCGAGCTGCAGGACCCGCTCAACTTCTACCTTTATCATCCGCTGTCGTGGCAATTGGCGCTGCGCCTCGCGCGCACGCCGATCACCCCCAACATGGTTTCGGTGTTCGGCGGGCTGCTGGTGGTCTGCGCGGCCATCGCTTACGCCCAGCCCTGGGGAGAGGCGGCGGCGCTGCTCGGCCTCGCGCTGCACATGAGCTGGCACGTCGTCGACGGGGCGGACGGCGATCTCGCCCGGATCACCGGCCGCACCAGTGCCCTCGGCGAGATGATCGACGGGATCTGCGATTATGTCAGCCACATCGTGCTGTACCTGGTCTTGGCGACTGTGCTTGCCGCGCAGATGGACCCGGCGGCGGCGTGGGGCCTGACGACGTTCGCCGGGCTCAGCCACATCGTCCAGTCGAACCACGTCGAGGTGCAGCGCCGCTCGTACCAGTACTGGGTCTATGGCACGCCGTGGCTGCGCCATACGCATGGCATGGCCGACGCCGAGACGCGGCGCGGCATCGTCGCCACCATCGCCGCCGCATACCTCGCGCTGGCCTCCGGGCTGACCCCCTATGCGCTGCGGATCGACGCCGCGGTCGAAGCCGCCGCCGGCGACCCGGCGCGGCTCGAGCGCATCCGCGCGATCGTCCGTTGCCACGCCGGGCCGCTGATCCTGCTGCTGAAGTTCCTCGGGCCCAATCCGCGAGCGATCGTCCTCGGCGCGTCGATGCTCGCCGGCAGCCCGGTGTGGTACTTCCTTTACCAGTCGGTCGCGCTCAACCTGCTGCTGGTCGCCTCGGTCGTGGTCCACAACGCGGCCGCGCGGCGGATGGCGGCGGACATCGATGCGCTGCGGCAGGACGGCGCCGGTGACGCTTGAGGCGCTGCGCGGCGACGCCGATGCGCTCGGCGACAAGCTGACCCGGCTGCGCCGGGCGATCCACGCCGAACCCGAGCTCGGGCTCGACACGCCGCGGACCCGCGACAAGATCCGTGCCGCCCTCGCCGACCTGCCGCTCGAATGGTCGGAAGGGCCGTCGACCACCGGCGTCGTCGCGCTGCTCAGGGGCCGCGCCGGCGATGGCCGGAGCGTGCTGCTGCGCGGCGACATGGACGCGCTGCCGATGCCCGAAGAGACCGGACTGGCGTTCGCCTCGACCACCCCCGGAACGATGCACGCTTGCGGGCATGACGCCCACGTCGCGATGCTCGCCGGCGCCGCCGAGCTGCTGTGTGCGCGGCGCGATCACTTGCGCGGCGAAGTCCGCTTCATGTTCCAGCCCGGCGAGGAGGGCTGGCACGGCGCACGGTACATGCTCGACGACGGGCTGCTCGACCCGCTGCCCGACGCCGCGTTCGCCCTTCACGTCATGCCCAACGCCCCGTTCGGGATCCTCGCCGGCCGCGCCGGGGCGCTGCTCGCCGCGGCCGACCAGCTCGAGATCGTCGTCGAGGGCAGCGGCGGCCACGCCTCGATGCCGCACCAGACCCGCGATCCCGTGCCGGTCGCCTGCGAGATCGTGCTGGCCTTGCAAACGCTGGTCACCCGCCAGTTCGACGCGCACGACCCGGTGGTGGTGACGGTGACGCAGCTCGATGCCGGCACCGCACACAACGTCATTCCCGATCGGGCGGTGCTCAGGGGCACGCTGCGCACGCTGTCGCCCGGCCATCGCGAGCGGCTGCAGGAATCAGTTCGCCTGCTCGCCGCGGGCATCGCCGGGGCCCACGGGCTGACGGCCGAGGTGCGGATCGAGGAAGGCTACCCGCCGACGATCTGCGATCCGCGCGCCGTCGCGCTCGGCTCGCAAGTCGCCCGCGAGCTGTTCGGCCCCGCGGCGTTCCTGCCGCTGGAGGCGCCGATCATGGGCGCCGAGGATTTCTCCTACGTGCTGGAGAAAGTGCCGGGCGCGATGTTCTTCATCGGGGTGGCGGCGCAGGGCAGCGACTGGGCCGCGTGCTGCGGCATTCACTCGACGAAGATGATGCTCGACGAAAACGCAATGCCGCGCGGCGCGGCGATGCTGGCGGGGCTGGCCGAACGGTTCCTCGAACGCGGCTTCGGCTGAACATCCTTGTCGAGGGAGTCTCGGACAGGATGCTGCGCCAATCAGCGCTTCCGCCGGGATGCGGGATGGCTATAGATGGACTCGTCATTGCGAGGGCCGAAGGCCAGCGGCGATCCAGAGCCCCACTTGCCGCCCTGGATTGCTTCGCGCAGTTTATCCTGAGCGCCTGCAAGGCAGCCGAAGGGCTCGCAATGACGCAAGACTTTGAAGTAAAGTGCCTGAGCTCTAATTCGCTGCCTGAGCCTCGCGCGCGTGCTCGGCGTGACCGCCCGCGGGCTTTCCGAACGGAGCGATCAGCCGGCGGTACTCGGATTCGGACTCGCCGTAAGTCTCCTCGGCCAGCTCCTCGAGCTTGGCCCGATCGAGGATCGTGACGAGGCCGCGGGTCGAGCGGATCATCCCGGCGCCTTCGAGGACGTGGAGGGTGATCGTCACCCCCGAGCGCTGGGCCGCGATCATCAGCGACATGAACTCGTGCGTCAGCGGAATGTCGTCGTCCGGCATGCGGTCGTGGCACATCAGCAGCCACCGCGCGAGCCGCGCTTCCATGCGGTAGCGGGCGTTGGCGACCGAACCGGATGCCAGCTGGATCATGTAGCAGTGCGCGTAGCGCAACAGGTGAGCGCGCAAGCTTTCGCTGCGCCGCATCGCATCGGCGAGGGGCGCGGCGCCGAGGGTCAGCGCGGTGCCGCCATCGATCTGCATGAAGGTCTTGTGGAGCGAACGGTCGCTGCCGAGCAGCAGCGGCACGCCGGTCATCCCTTCCGAGCCGATCACCCCGATCTCGGTTTGCGTCTCTCCGCCGCCGGCAGTGACCGAGCCGACGCCGCCTTCGAGAAAGTGGACCTCATCGATCCTCTCGCCCGGGCCGATCAGCTGCTGTTCGCGGTGGAGGCGGACCCGCTTCAGCGACGGCGCCAGCAACGCGAGATCGTCCGCGCCAAGCGCGCTGAGCAGGAGGTTCTTCGTGGGGAAGGGTTCTTGCGGCACTTCGCGGACCAAGCTGGGGCGAAAGCGCGACATCTTTCGGCCGCTCGCGCCCTGAGCGATCGGCGAGCGATGACCGGAGTCTACACCTGTTCCTGGGCAATGTCTTGGTATGATTTCGAACTAAGTGCGATGGCGAACAAAAAGATAATCGTTGAATTACGGTCCGAATTGTAACTTTTCAGACAGTCCCCCCCCCCCGCGTAACTTATGCTATAGCGGACCGATGCCCTCCTCGGCTTGGGAACCAAGGAGCCGGGCGAAAGAGAAGGGCGCGTTATGGATAACGATCTGGTTCGCGAGACGAACCACCGCTGCACCAACGACTTGCAACTGGTGATCGGTCTCCTGACCCTCGCCAGCCGCCGCACCAACAACCCCGAAACCCGTGATGTCCTGCTCGAGACCGCCAACCGCATCCAGGTGGTGTCCGAGGCGCGGCGCGCGCTCGTCCGTGAAGAGAGCCGCACTCTGACGGCAACCCTCGACGACGTCGTCGGCGCGCTGCAGGTGCTGGCCGAACCGCGCGGAGTAGAGATCGCGTTCGGCGTCGACTGCGATCCGGGGCCTGTGCCGGACGGGCTGATCACGACGCTGGCGCTCGCCGTCAACGAGCTCGCCACCAACGCGATCAAGCATGCGTTCAATGGTTCGGGCAATGGTTCGGGCAACGGTTCAGCCACAGGTGCCCTCAACGGCAAGGCGGCCGGGCACATTGCGATCGAGCTGAACTGCCCGGCGGACGGCGAAATCGCCCTCACCATCGAAGACGACGGCACGCCTTTCATGCTCGCCGCCGAAGAGGACGAGGATGCCGAGCAGGGGTTCGGCCTCGATCTCGTCCGCCGCCTGCTCGCCCGCTACGGCGGAACCCTCGCGCTGCCGTCGAACGGCGTCAAACGCTTCGAGGTGCACGTCCGCACCGACGGCTTGCGCAGCTGGGGGTGAGCCCGCGCCGCGCGGGGAATCGCGCCGGCTCGTCGCGCCCGGCGCG
>JAEKKO010000025.1 GCA_019510335.1 Novosphingobium sp.
GGCGGTTCGTGGCCGGGGCGATCGGGCCGACCAACAAGACCCTTTCACTCTCGCCGGACGTCAACGATCCCGGCTTCCGCGAGATCGACTGGGACTTCCTCGTCGATGTCTGCCACGAGCAGGCCGCGGCGCTGGCCGAAGGCGGGGCCGACTTCATCCTGATCGAGACGGTGTTCGACACCCTCAACGCCAAGGCCGGGATCATGGCGGTCAAGCGGCTCGAGCGCCACCTCGGCCGCGACGTCCCGCTGATGCTGTCGATGACCCTGACCGACCTCTCCGGGCGCAACCTCTCGGGCCACACGGTCGAGGCGTTCTGGCACGCGGTGCGCCATGCAAAGCCGCTGACCGTCGGGCTCAACTGCAGCTTCGGGGCGACCCAGCTGCGGCCGCACGTCAAGGCGCTGGCCGAGATCGCCGACACCCTGATCATGGTCTATCCCAACGCCGGCCTGCCGAACGAGCTCGGCGCCTATGACGAGCTGCCCGAGACCACCGCCAGCCTGGTCCACGAGTGGGCCGAGGCCGGCCAGGTCAACATCCTCGGCGGCTGCTGCGGCTCGACCCCGCAGCACATCGCGGCGATGGCCAAGGCGGTCGCCGGCCTGCCCCCGCGCAAGCTGCCGAGCGCGCCGCCGATCACCCGGCTCGCCGGGCTGGAGCCGTTCACCATGGCCGCTTGAATTCCCCTCCCGCTTGGGAGGGGCTAGGGGAAGGGCGTGTTCCCTCCCAACTTGCCCCGACAGACCCTCCCCCAACCCCTCCCGCAAACTGGAGGGGAGAGATTTGAACATGACCCAGACCCTCACCTCCACCCGCTTCGTCAACATCGGCGAGCGCACCAACGTCACCGGCAGCGCGGCGTTCAAGAAGCTGATCCTCGCCGGCGATTACGCCAAGGCGGTCGAAGTCGCACGCCAGCAGGTCGAGAACGGCGCGCAAGTGATCGACGTCAACATGGACGAGGGCCTGCTCGACGCCGTCGAGGCGATGACCACGTTCCTCAAGCTGATCGCCGCCGAGCCCGACATCGCCCGCGTGCCGATCATGATCGACAGCTCGAAGTGGGAGGTGATCGAGGCCGGCCTGAAGTGCGTCTCGGGCAAGCCGATCGTCAACTGAAAGGCCAGGCCGACAGCAAGGAGCGCAAGGTCGCGATCTGCGAGCGCGCCTACAAGCTGCTCACCGGAATTGGCTTCCCCCCCGAGGACATTATCTTCGACGCCAACGTCTTCGCCGTCGCCACCGGGATCGAGGAGCACGACCGCTACGCGCTCGACTTCATCGAGGCGGTCGCCGAGATCCGCCGGCGCTGCCCGCACGTCCACTTTTCGGGCGGCCTGTCGAACCTCTCGTTCAGCTTCCGCGGCAACGAGACCGTGCGCCGGGCGATGCACTCGGTGTTTCTCTACCACGCGATCCCCGCCGGGCTCGACATGGCGATCGTCAACGCCGGCCAGCTCGACGTCTACGACCAGATCGACCCGATGCTGCGCGAAGCCTGCGAGGACGTGATCCTGATGCGCAAGCCGCCCGCGGGCAGCGGCTTCGAGACCGCCACCGAGCGGCTGATCGCGCTCGCCGAAAGCTACAAGGGCAAGGACCAGGCGGCCGAGAAGGCGGCCGAGGAATGGCGCTCGTGGGAGGTGCCGCTGCGCATTGAGCACGCCCTGGTCCGCGGCATCGACGCCCACATCGTCGATGACACCGAGGAGGCGCGCCAGCGCATCGCCGCGGCCGGCGGGCGCCCGATCGAAGTGATCGAAGGCCCGCTGATGGAGGGCATGAACACGGTCGGCGACTTATTCGGCTCGGGCAAGATGTTCCTCCCCCAGGTGGTCAAGTCGGCGCGGGTGATGAAGAAGGCCGTCGCCCACCTGATCCCGTTCATCGAGGCGGAAAAGGCCATGCTCGGCGCCGCGGACCAGCGCGCCAAGGGCCGCATCGTGATGGCCACGGTCAAGGGCGACGTCCACGACATCGGCAAGAACATCGTCGGCGTCGTGCTCCAGTGCAACGGCTACGAGGTGATCGACCTCGGGGTGATGGTGCCGTGGGCGACGATCCTCGAGACCGCCCGGAAGGAGGGCGTCGACATGATCGGCCTGTCGGGGCTGATCACCCCCTCGCTCGACGAGATGGTCACCGTCGCCGAGGAGATGAAGCGCGCCGGCTTCACCATTCCTTTGCTGATCGGCGGTGCGACGACCAGCAAGGTCCACACCGCGCTGCGGATCGATCCGGCTTACGATGGGCCGGTGCTCCACGTAGTCGACGCCAGCCGCGCCGTCGGCGTCGCCTCGCAGCTGCTGTCGGACACCCAGGCCGAGGGGATCAAGGCCGACACCGCCGCCGAGTACCAGCACATCCGCGACGTCCGCGCCGGCAAGGATCCTTCGGTCCTGCTCAGCCTGGCCGATGCCCGCGCCAATGGCTTCAAGGCCGACATGAGCGACAAGCCGCCGCCGCCGCTGCAGCCGGGCTTGCACAGCTTTCCCGATTGGGACCTCGCCGACCTCGTCGAATGCTTCGACTGGACTCCGTTCTTCCGCGCCTGGGAGCTCGCCGGCACCTATCCCTCGATCCTCGACGACGCCGTCGTCGGCGAGAGCGCCCGCTCCTTGTTCGCCGATGCCAAGGCGATGCTCGAGAAGATCGTCGCGGAGAAATGGCTGACCGCGAAAGGGGTCTGCGGCTTCTGGCCGTGCGCGCGGGTCGAGGACGACGTCGTCCTCCACCTCGAAGGGCCGGTGCCGCCGATCCATCTGCCGTTCCTGCGTCAGCAAATCCGCAAGAGCCGCGACCGCGCGAACTTCTGTCTGGCCGACTTCATCGACCCCGACGGCGACTGGATCGGCGGCTTCGCGGTCGGCATCCACGGCGCCGAGCCGCACCTCGAGCGGTTCCGCGCCCAGCACGACGACTATTCCGACATCCTGCTCAAGGCGCTCTCCGACCGCTTCGCCGAGGCATTCGCCGAGCGGCTCCACCAGCACGTCCGCACCACGCTGTGGGGCTATGCGCCGGGCGAGCAGCTGACCAACCAGGCGCTGATCAAGGAGCAGTACCGCGGCATCCGCCCGGCGCCGGGCTACCCGGCGTGCCCCGACCACAGCCTCAAGCCGATCCTGTTCGACTTGCTCGACGCCAGCAACACCGCCGGCCTGACGCTGACCGAGAACTTCGCGATGCTGCCGACCGCCGCGGTCAGCGGCTTCTATTTCGCCCACCCGGAGAGCCAGTATTTCGGCGTCGCCCGGATCGGCCGCGACCAGCTCGAGGATTATGCCACGCGGCGCGGGGTCGATCTGGCGACGGCGGAGAGGTGGTTGAGGCCGAACCTCGACTAAGTTGCGGCCCTCACGCCGCCAGCGCCTGGCGCTGCTCGATCCCCTCGAGCCATTCGCCGAGCATCCGCCGCCCGGCGCGGACCGCGGCGGGGCCGAGCGCGGCGTTGTCGGCGCGGATCGCCGCGGCGCTGGTGCCGGCGGCGGCCAGATCGGCGTCACTGTCGGCGAGCCAGGCTTCGAGCCGCGGGTCCTCGCCCATCTCGGCGTGGAACTGCAGCCCGAGCACGTTGCGCCCGGAGGTGAACGCCTGGTGCGCATAGAGATCGGTGCGAGCAAGGATCGTCGCCCCCTCAGGCAGGGCGAAGGTGTCGCCGTGCCAGTGCAGCAGCGGCAAGCCGATGAGATGCCGCAGCGGCCCAGCCTCGCCGGGTGCCGTCATCGTCACCGGCGCGAAGCCGATCTCCTTGGCCGGGCCGGGATAGACTTCGGCACCCAAGGCCGCGGCGATCATCTGCGCGCCGAGGCACACCCCAAGCGTCGGCTTGTCGAGCGCCAGCCGCCGGGCGAGGCGGCGCAGCTGGCAGGCGATCCACGGGTGCTGGTCCTGCTCGTAGACCCCCATCGGCCCGCCCATCATGATCAGCAGGTCAGGCTCGGTCAGGTCGTGGTGGGGAAAGTGATCGTCGTCCACGTCGATCCGCTCGATCGTATAGCCGGCCGCCTCGATCGGCGCGCGGAACCCCGCGACGCCTTCATAAGGCACATGCCGGATGATCAGGGCACGCTTCATGGGCGGTCCAAGAGTGCCTTTGCGCCGCGCGCGTGGCAAGGGTTGGCGGCTCACAATCCGGGACGATTCGCCACGCTTTCCTTCGGCGCGGCGGCAATGGTAGGCTGCGCGAAACGTGAGAGGAGAAGGCTCCGATGGCATCCAGCGCCGAGCTGAGCGCCCCGCCCGAAACGGTGCCCGCCGTCTCGACCGAGCAGGCGCTGTTCGAGCTCGATCTCTACGGCTTCACCGTGCTGCCTGAAGTGCTGAACCGCGCAGAGGCGACCGAGCTCGCCGCCCTGCTCGACCGCGCCGACGAGACCATGGGCGTCGAATACGTCTACGAGGAAGCCTATGCCCGGCTCGTGCCCTGCGCCCCGGCGCTCGACGACCGCTTCCTCAAGCTGATCGACCACCCGGGCGTGCTGCCGGTCATCGAGGCGGTGCTCGGGCGCGAGATCGTGCTCGGCAGCATGAACGCGCGGATCGTCCGCCCCGGCGATCCCGAGCAAGGCCTGCACAGCGACATCCCTGCGGTCCACCGTCGCCAGACCGGCCATCCGATCATGCTCCAGGCGGTGTGGATGATCGACGGCTTCACGAGCGACAACGGCGCAACCCGGCTGGTCCCGGGCTCGCACCGCGCCGCCGCCTCGGCCCCGCCCAAGGGCTTGGCGGTCCCCCATGTGGTGGCGCCGACCGGCCCTGCCGGCAGCGTGTTGATCTTCAACGGCCAGTGCTGGCACGGCGGCGGTGCCAACCGCAGCGCCGGGCGCCGTCGCGCGGTGTTCGGCCACTACCGCGTTGGCGCGTGGATGCGCTTTCAGACCGATCCGTCGCTGTACCTCTCCGAGGAGCGGTGGCGGGCGTTGACCGCGCGTCAGCGCGAGATCGTCCGCATGGTCCACGGTGTCGGCCAGAAGAACGCCGCCGACTACTATGCCGACCAGCCCCACGCGGGACGGTTCGAATGAGCGGCGGCGCGCTGCCGCCGCTGCGGCGGGTGATCACCGGCCTCGATGGCGACGGCCGCTCGACCATCCTAATCGACGGCCCCGCGACAAACGTCATCTGGTCGACCGAGGCGACCCCGGCCGACAACGGCTCGAACGATGATGCCGGCGGCGGGCCGTTCCGCTTCCCGGAGAGCGGCAGCCTGTTCGTTTGCCATGATTTCCCGCCCGGCGGCGGCAGCCCGATCCACGCGACCGACACCATCGACTACATCGTCGTGGTTTCGGGCGAGATCGTTTTCATAACCGAGAGCGGCGAGACCACGCTGCGCGGCGGCGACGTGCTGGTCGACCGCGGCGCGGTCCACGCCTGGCGCAACGACGGCGCCGAGACCTGCCGGGTGATCAACGTCCTGATCCCCGCCCATCCGCTCGGCCAGGGCGCGACCGTCCGCGGCGAAGTAGCGATGTGAGAGCGCCGCCGCCTTACGGCAGCCGGTAGAACTCCTTCGCGCATCCCCCGACGATCCAGTCCATCTCCGGCTTCGGCACGCCCGCGAAATTGTCGGCGATGACCTTGTGCGAGTGCGGGAACGTCGTCTCCGAGTGGGGATAGTCGGACGACCACATGATGTTGTGGCCGCCGGGCTTGTGGCGCAGCTCGACGCCGATCCGGTCGGAGATGAACGAAGCGTAGATGTTCTGGTCGAAGTAATGGCTCGGCGGGTGCTTGATCTCGCACCCGGTCCAGTGGCGCTGCATGTACCAGGTCCGGTCCATGTACTCACAGGCCCACGGAATCCAGCCGACGCCCGCCTCGATCAGGCCGATCCGCAGCGCCGGGAAGCGGTCGAACACGCCGCCATAGATCATGATCGCCGGCGGCTCGAGCATTGCCGGCTTGCCCATGACGATGTCGGGGAGGAAGTTGGTCTTGTCCTTGTAGCGCGAGACCCGCGCGCCGAGATGGAAGGTCAGCGCAATGTCGAGCTCGACTGCGGTCGCCCACAGCGGGTCGAACTCGGGGTCGCGGTACTGGCGCGTGCCGTTGGGCTCGCCGGTCATCGCCTGCCACACCGAGCCTTCCTTGCTGAACTGCGCGAGCGACTGCGGGAACGCCGGCAGGTTGACCGCGACGTCACCGCGCGCCTTGGCCTCGCGCAAGCCCTTGATGGTCTGGTCGACATCAACGGTGGTGAGGAACGCGCAAGCGAACAGCCGCCCGTTCGAATCCGCGCAGAAGTCCGATTGCCAGCGGTTGAACGCCTGAAAACTGTCGAGGTAGAGCTCGAGGTTGCCGGTCGAGAGCGGCCCGCCGCCGAACACCACGCCCTTGTCGATGCCGTCGCGGTCCATGTCGTGGAGGCGCTGCTGCGGCATCCACCCGCCGACCCGCATGTCGGAAAGCTTGCCCGCGTTCTTGTACTGGTCGAACGTGCGCCCGGCTTGCGACTGCATCAGGTTGACCGCGCGGCGGGTGCCCTCGAACACGATGTAGTCGTAGTCGCCCTCGCTCTCGATCTTGGGGGCGAGCTCGCGGAACTGGGGCGAGAGGTATTCGGCCCAGAATGTCGGTGGCGGGGTGACGTGAACGTCGGCGTCGATGACGAACTCGGCGACGCGCGGCTCGGCCTCGACCTCGTGGTTCACGTCGATGATGGCGGTGGCCATGATCCGGTTCCTTTCCGTTGGGCCGGAACGGACTCGCGCTCGGCCCAATGCGAGCAGGATCGCGCAATTCGCAGCGGTCTGCAAACGGCGCGGCATCGCTCAGCCGTCGGCGGGCCCCGCCTCGGCCGGCGTCGCCCAACTCACCGGCTCGCTCAGCAGGAACGGCAGGTTGGGCGAGGCGATCTTGGATTCGGCGCCGTCACGATGGATCAGGGTGACCCGACCGACACCCGGCGAACAGACCACGCCGCTGACCGAATCGACCCAGCGGTGGAGGATCTCGCGCATCCGCGCCATCGCCGCGCCCTCGAGCGTCGCCTCGCCGGCCGCCTCGAGCTCCGACTCGAGCTCCACCACCCGCTCGGCCGCCGTGCGCAGCGCGTCACCGGTTTCGCTGTCTTGGGGCATGTTGTCCTCCGTTCGTGCGGGTCGCACGTTACAACACGACAACCGTCACGCTGAACTCGTTTCAACCTCCATCCCGACCCCTCCACCCCCACGGCTGACGCCGCGGCGGTCCCCCTCCGACCAGCCGACGATCAGCGCCCACGGTCCATGCCGCTCCCTGGAGATCATCTATCCGCGGAAGATGGCGCGGATCGGGGCGCGGGGGAACCCTCTCGCAGCGATCGGGCAAGGCCGCCCACGCAGCGTTGTCCTACATCGATCCGATCTGCCATAGCCGCCGGCGATGATTCCCGCCGCCCGTCGTCCCTCATCGCCAGAACCGATCAGAACGGCATCCGGTGATCGAGGGAATTTCTAGAGTGGCGGTAACTTCGGTACCTTCGACGCCGAGCCTGGCCGACGCGCTCCATGCCACGTTCGGCTTCGCCGGCTTTCGCGGAGTCCAGGAGGACGTCATCCGCCGCGTCCTCGCCGGCGAATCGACGCTGGCGGTGATGCCGACCGGGGCCGGCAAGTCGCTGTGCTACCAGCTCCCGGCGGTGGTCCTGCCGGGCACCTGCGTGGTGGTCTCGC
>JAEKKO010000343.1 GCA_019510335.1 Novosphingobium sp.
GGCCCTGGGTCGGATGCTCGTGCTGGCCGTCGCCGGCGTTGAGCACCGGGCAATCGACCTTGTCGGCGATCAGCCGCACGGCGCCCGAGCTGCCGTGCCGGATCACCATGGCGTCCGCGTGCATCGCGTTCAGCGTCATCGCCGTGTCGATCAGCGTCTCGCCCTTCTTCACGCTCGACTGCGCCACGGCCATGTTGACGACGTCGGCGCCGAGCCGCTTGCCGGCGATCTCGAAGCTCAGCAGCGTGCGTGTCGAGTTCTCGAAGAAGGCGTTGATGATGGTCAGCCCGGCGAGGCACTCGGCGCGCTTTTGGGGCTGCCGGTTGAGCTCCACCCATTGCTCCGCCTCGTCGAGCAGGAACAGGATCTCGTGCGGGGCGAGGCCGGCGATGCCGAGCAGCCCGCGATGCGGAAAGGCCATCGAGCCCGCCGGATAGCGGCCCGCCCAAGAGGCCGGGGGGGGTGGTTCTGCCGATGTCATTGAAGACAGCGCCTTAGAGCGCTGGGGGCGAGGGCTCAAGTGTGCTTGGACAATCTGTCCCCAATCCTTAGAAAGGCTGCGAAACGCATGAGGAACGCAAGGTCTGGAAGCTGCTGGTCGCGATCAAGGACGGGCTCGCGCTGCTGTTGCTGCTGCTGTTTTTCGGGCTGCTCTATGCCGCGCTGACGGCGCGGCCCAACGTCGCCTCGGTGCAGAAGGGGGCGCTGCTGCTGCGGCTCGATGGAGGAATCGTCGAGGAGCCCTCGGCCATCGATCCGATCGCGACGCTGCTCTCGCGGCAAGCCCCGATGGGCGAATATCGCGCTCGCGACGTGGTCCGCGCGCTGCGCCTTGCGGCGACGGACGACCGGGTCACGGCGGTGGTGTTCGATCTTTCGCACTTCACCGGCGCCGGTTTCGTCCACCTGCAGGAGATCGGCCAGGCGATGGACGCCGTCCGCGCGGCCGGGAAGCCGGTGTTGACCTATGCCGCGCTCTACAGCGACGATGGCATCCAGATCGCCGCGCATTCGAGCGAGGCCTGGGTCAATCCGCTGGGCGGCGCTTTCGTGCTCGGGCCGGGCGGCAACCATCTGTTTTACGGCGGGCTGCTCGACAAGCTCAAGGTCACCGCGCACGTCTTCCGCGTCGGCACCTACAAAAGCGCGGTCGAGCCCTATATCCGCAACGACCTCTCGCCCGCCTCGCGCGAGGCGAGCACGGCACTCTACGGCGCGCTCTGGGAGAATTGGAAGCAGGACGTCGCCAAGGCGCGGCCCAAGGCCAACATCGCCCTGGTCGGCAGCGATCCGGTCGGCTGGCTGAAGGCGGCGGGCGGCGATGCGGCCAAGGCAGCGCAAGGCGCGGGCCTGGTCGACCGGCTCGGCGACGAGGTCGCGTTCGGCAATCGCGTGGCCCAGCTGGTCGGCCCTAACAGGATCGATCCGGGCCCCGGCAGCTTCGCGCACACCCCGCTCAAGACCTGGCTCGCCGCGAACAAGCCTTCGGAGCCGGGTAAAGCGATCGGGGTCGTGACGATCGCCGGCGAGATCGTCGATGGCGAAGCCGGCCCCGGCGTTGCCGGCGGCGACCGGATTGCCAAGCTGCTCGACGATGCCCAGGCCAAGAACTTGTCGGCGTTGGTGGTGCGAGTCGATTCGCCTGGCGGCTCGATCAGCGGATCCGAGCAGATCAGGGCTGCTATCGCGCGCTACAAGGCGAAGCATATCCCGGTTGTCGTCTCGATGGCCAATCTCGCGGCGAGCGGCGGCTATTGGGTCTCGACACCGGCCGATCGCATCTTCGCCGAGCCGGGCACGATCACCGGCTCGATCGGCGTATTCGCCATCGTGCCGAGCTTCGAGCGGGCACTCTCGCAATGGGGCGTCACTACCGACGGGGTGAAGACCACGCCGCTGTCGGGCCAGCCCGACCTGATCAGCGGCCTTTCACCCGAGATTTCCGCCATGCTCCAGCTCAATGTCGAGCACAGCTATGCCAATTTCCTGGGCCTCGTCGGCGCGTCGCGCCACCGCACGCCCGAGCAGGTCGATGCGATCGGCCAAGGGCGCGTCTGGGACGGCGGCACGGCGCGGCAGAACGGCCTCGTCGATCAGTTCGGCGGGCTGGACGAGGCGCTGGCCTATGCCGCCAGGGCGG
>JAEKKO010000344.1 GCA_019510335.1 Novosphingobium sp.
CTACACCCATCGCGTCGTCCATGGCCAGAAGGGCTACCACGGCGTCGCCACCGTCAGCCGCATTCCGCTGCGCGAAGCCGGGCGCCATGACTGGCAGGACAATGGCGAGGCGCGCCACGTCGGGGTCGAGCTGCTCGGCCACGATCTCGTCATCGAGAACGTCTATATCCCGGCCGGCGGCGACGTGCCCGACCGTGACGCCAACCCCAAGTTCGCCCAGAAGCTCGACTTCATCGGGCGGATGACCCGCTGGGCCGAAGCGCTTCACCGGCCGACGCTGCTGGTCGGCGACTTCAACGTCGCCCCGCTCGACTGCGACGTCTACGATCACAAGGCGCTGCTCAAGGTCGTCAGCCACACCCCGCTCGAGTGCGCGACGCTGGGGGACTTGCGCGATTCGCATGGCTGGGAGGACCTCGGCCGCCGCTTCATCCCCGCGCCCGAGCGCAACTACAGCTGGTGGAGCTATCGCGCGTGGTGGCGGCGCAAGGACCAGGGCCGCCGGCTCGACCACATGTGGGCCTCGCCCGCGCTCGCGGCCCAGGCCCGCGCGCACCGTGTGGTCGAGGAGACCCGCGAGTGGGACCAGCCCTCGGACCATGTGCCGCTGATCACCGAGTTCGAGCTGTGAGCCGGCCGCGGTGACCGACCCGGCGCGCCGGGTCGCGCTGGCGCTCGACGCGCTGCGTCACGGCTGGCCGATCCGGATCGGCGAGACGCCGGCGCTGCTGCCGGCCGAAACCGGGTTCGCGTCCGAGGCGCGCGCGCCGCGGATGCTGATCTCGTCGGCCCGCGCCGGCACCCTCAAGCTGACCAACCAGCGCGCCGCCGCCGATCCGCATGCGCCGGTGCTGATCCGCGGCGCCGATCCATTCGATCTCGATTTCGCGCGGGTCCTCGCCGATCCCGCGCTCGATTTGCGCTACCCGCTCAAGGGCCCATTCCTGGCCGAGCCGCTGCCGTGGCTCGACGAAGCGCAAGTGGCGATGGAGCTCGCCCGCCTCGCCGGCATACTCCCCGCCTTCCTGGTGGAGCTGCAGCCGCCGGGCGAAGTCCATTGCCTCGCCGCCGCGGACCTTGCCGCCTTTCGCGCGCCCGACCGGCTGATCGTCGCGGCTCGGGCGCGGCTGCCGATCGCCGCCAGCGAGGACGCCGAGATCGTCGCCTTCCGTTCCGCCGACGACTTGCGCGAGCATGTCGCGCTGATCGTCGGCGCCCAGGACGGCGAGCGGGCGCCGCTGGTCCGGCTCCACTCCGAGTGCCTGACCGGCGACATCCTCGGCAGCCTCAAGTGCGATTGCGGGCCGCAGCTCGACGCCTCGCTCGCGGCGATGGCCGACGAGGCGCGCGGCGGCGGCTGGGGGGTGCTGCTGTACTTGCGCCAGGAGGGCCGCGGGATCGGCCTGATCAACAAGCTGCGCGCCTACCGCCTGCAGGACCAGGGCTTCGACACGGTCGATGCCAACACCCGGCTCGGCCTGCCGGTCGAGGCGCGCGACTTCCCGGTGGCGGCGCGGATGCTGGCGCTGCTCGGGGTTCACGCTATCCGGCTGATGACCAACAACCCGGCCAAAGTCGCCGCGCTCGAGGCCGAGGGCATCACCGTCGCCGAGCGGGTGCCGCACCACCTGCCCGCCAACCCGCACAACGTCCGCTACCTCGCCACCAAGCGCGACCGCGCCGGGCACCTGCTGTAGGCGCTTACCGTCTCTCGAACCAGCGTGTTCTGTCCCAGTGCAAGGCGGTCGCCCGACCAGTCGGCGACGAAGGTGCTGTGGCGGTCGACGCCCGGGGCGAAGCGGGCGTCGTTGTGCTCGATCGCCAGCCCATCGGCCGAGTGGTTGTGGCCCTCGGCGGCAATGGCGATGAACGCCGAGTAGTTCTCCTTGTCGCGCCCTTGCACGAACCAGTTGTCTGCGATCCGCCCGGTCGAGCCGACCGAGAGATCGATCATGTAGTTGGTCGCCTGCCCGGTCGAATCGTCGAAGCTCGAGTCGAGCACGGTGACGTGGCGGGCGTGGCTCTTGAGGTAGTGCCCGCCGCGCCCGGCCTCGAAACGGCTGCGGGTGACGATCAGTGCCGCATAGTCGGCGGTGTAGATCGAGTGGGCGCACGACAGCCCGCGATCGCAGCGGCCGAGGCGGGTGAAGGTCGACT
>JAEKKO010000345.1 GCA_019510335.1 Novosphingobium sp.
TCGGGATCGCGCTTGCCCGAAAGGCGCGGGCGGCGCTCAGCCGGCAGGTTGTAGAGCAGGTGCGCGAGCTGCTCCTCGATCAGCGGCCGTTTCTCCTCGATCAGCAGCACTTCGTCGCACCCGGCGGCGAACGCGGCGATCCGCTGCGGCTCGAGCGGCCAGACCATGCCGACCTTGAACAGCGCAATGCCGAGCTCGGCGGCGCGGGCCTCGTCGATCCCGAGCCGCGCCAGCGCCTCGCCGGCGTCGCCGAGGCTCTTGCCGCTGGCGACGATCCCCAGCCGCTTGCGCCCACCGCCGCCGATCACCTGGCGGTCGATCGCATTGGCCCGCGCGAACGCCTGCGCCGCGATCAGCCGTTCCTCGTAGAGCCGCGCCTCCTGTGCGAGCGCGGCGAACTCGCGGCGGATCGACAACCCACCCGGCGGGAACTCATAATCCTCCGGCAGCACCACGGTGCGGCCGGCGCCGACGCGGATCGAGGCCGAGCCGTCGACGATTTCGGTCACGCACTTGAACCCAGCCCACACGCCGGCGAAGCGCGACAGGGCGAAGCCGATCAGGCCAAGGTCGATGTAGTCCTGGATGTCGGCGGGGTTGAGCACCGGCATCCCGCAGTGGATCAGCGCCTGATCGCTCTGGTGGGCGGTCGTCGACGAGCGGGCAGCGTGATCGTCGCCGCACAGCGCCAGCACTCCGCCGAGCGGGCTCGTCCCAGCGTAATTGCCGTGCTTGAGCACGTCGGCGCTGCGGTCGACGCCCGGGCCTTTGCCGTACCACAGCGCGAACACGCCGTCGTACCGGGCTTCGCTTAGCAGCGGCACCTGCTGGGTGCCCCACACAGCGGCAGCGGCCAGGTCCTCATTGACGCCCGGCTCGAAATGGATGCGGTGCTCGCGCAAGATCGGCTCGGCCGCCCACAGCGCGGTGTCGTAGATCCCGAGGGGCGACCCGCGGTAGCCGGAGATGAAGCCGGCGGTGTTGAGCCCCGCCGCGGCGTCGCGCCGCGCCTGCTCCAGCGGCAGCCGGACCAGCGCCTGGGACCCGGTCAGGTAGACCCGCTCGCCGGTCGCCAGGTACTTGTCGTCGAGGAATACGGGCCGCAGCGCCGGTTTCGTAGCCATTCCGCCCGATAGCACCGAAACGCCGCCGCGACGATCATGGCAGGCGCAGCACGGCTTGACCCCGGCGGCGACCGCGGACGTGCACAGGGCGGGCCGCTTGCGCGCGCCCGCCCTGCTCGATGCGGCTTGAGTGGCTCAGTGCCGGCCGAGGGCGCCGTTCACGTGCCCCTGCACACCGGCGCCGAGGGACGTGGAAGCTGCCCCCGCGGACGGCCCCGCGCCGACGCTTGTGCCGCCCGACAGGCTGGCCGCCGCCGCGCCAGTCTCCGTCGTGCTCGTCGAGGACGTCGCTGCTCCGGTGCTGCTGGACGTGGTGTTGTGATCGCGGCCGTGGTGCCGCGCCATCGTTCGGACCTGGGTTCCGATCCCCTCGCTCGCGCCGGCGCTCGCGCTCTGGTCCTGTGCCGCCGTGCTCGCCTCGCTTCCGAGGCCCTGGCTGGCTTGGGTCTGGGTCGATGTGGTCTGCTGCGCCATCGCCTGACTGCTCGCCAGGGCAACGGTGCCGACCACAAGGCTTGCGACCAATTTCTTCATCCGTTCGCTCTCCGATTGGCCGGGCAGTGGGCCCGGTCTGGGACAGCGGGAACGGAA
>JAEKKO010000026.1 GCA_019510335.1 Novosphingobium sp.
CGTCCGCTGCACAAGCTGGTTGCGGCGATCGGCGGCGACTTCGCGGCGGACGACCATGCGCTGGTCCAGCAGACCTGGACGGCGACATGGGGCGCGCTCCAGCCGAACTGGGACCAGGCGCTGCTCAAGGGCGTCGCGCCGGAGCCGGCGCGGGCGCCGATCGCGCCACCTCCGGTGCAGAAGCCGCAAGCCATGGCCGCGGCCCAATCCGGCGGCCTCGAGCTGCTGGTCCGTCCCGATCCGACGGTGTGGGACGGGCGCCTCGCCAACAATCCGTGGGCGCAGGAAAATCCCAAGCCGGTGACGACGCTGACTTGGGACAACGCCGTGCTGATCGCTCCCGACTTCGCCGCCGAGCACGGCCTGCGCGACGGCGACGAGGTCAAGCTGAGCAGTGGCGGCGCATCGGTGATCGGCGCGGCGTGGGTGATGCCCGGGCAGGACCGCAGCACAGTGCTGGTCCATCGCGGCTATGGCCGGCGTTTCGGCGAGGTCGCAAAAGGCGCCGGATTCGATGCGACCCCGCTGATCGGCCACGACCGGGTCACGCTCACCCCGACCGGGCGGCGCCGCACCCTTGCCAATGCTCAGGAGGCGCAGGCGAGCGATCGACGGCAAGGACCTCGTGCGCGTCGTCGACGTGCTCGACACCGCACCGAAGCGGTCCGAGTCACGGCAGCCGACCTACTGGAAGGAGCTGCCGCGCACCCGCCCGAGCTGGGGCATGTCGATCGATCTCGACTTGTGCACCGGCTGCGGCGCCTGCGTCACCGCCTGCATCGCCGAGAACAACATTCCGATGGTCGGGCGCGAGGGCGTCTCGGACGGACGGCGAATGCATTGGCTGCGGGTCGACCGCTATTACGAGGGCGATCCCGCCGCACCCGCGATCCACGTCCAGCCGGTGCCGTGCATGCATTGCGAGGACGCCCCGTGCGAGATGGGCTGCCCGGTCAACGCCGCTGTGCACAGCCCGGAAGGGCTCAACCTGCAAGTCTACAACCGCTGCATCGGGACCCGCACCTGCTCGTCATTCTGCCCGTACAAAGTGCGGCGCTTCAACTGGTTCGACTACACCGGCGGGGCGGCGGAGAGCGTCAAGGCGCAGCGCAACCCCAACGTCACCGTCCGCGCCCGGGGGGTGATGGAGAAGTGCACTTACTGCATCCAGCGCATCTCGTCGGCGCGGATCGACGCCAAGATCGCCGACCGTCCGATCCCCGACGGCGCGGTCAAGACCGCTTGCCAGCAGGTCTGCCCGACCGGGGCGATCAGCTTCGGCGACATCGCCGATCCCGAGGCGGAAGTCGTCCGCCGCAAGGCGAGCCCGCGCGACTACGCGCTGCTCGAGGAAGTCAACACGCGGCCACGGACCACGTATCGCGCCCGCATCCGCAGCGAGCGCGGCGATGGCTGATTCCCAGGATCTGCGCCGCGAGTACCGCGCCGTCGAGCGCGAGACGGTCGAACTGCCGCTGGCGTTTCCGGCAACGCGCGGCTGGTGGCTGTGCTTCTCCGGCGCACTCGGCTTGCTCGCGTTGTGGTTCGTCTCGGTGTCCGTCGTGTTCGCCAGGGGCGTCGGCGTCTGGGGCAACTCGATCCCGGTCAACTGGGGCATGCCGATCATCAACTACGTGTGGTTCCTCGGCATCGGCCACGCCGGCACGCTGATCTCGGCGCTGCTGCTGATCGCCGATCGCAACTGGCGCAATTCGCTCAACCGCTTTGCCGAAGCGATGACGCTGTGCGCGGTGGTCTGCGCCGGGCTGTACCCAATCATCCACCTCGGCCGGCCATGGTTCTTCTACTGGATGGCGCCGTACTTCAACTCGATGCACGTCTGGCCGCAATTCAAGAGCCCGCTGAGCTGGGACTTCTTCGCGGTGCTCACCTACCTGCTGGTCTCGCTGCTGTTCTGGTATCTCGGCATTCTCCCCGACCTCGCCTCGGCGCGCGACCGTGCGACCAGCCGCGGTTACCAGGTGTTCTTCGGGCTGGTGTCGCTCGGCTGGCGCGGCCAGGCCTCGCACTGGGCGCGCTGGCGGCAGGTCTACGCGATCACCGCGGCGATCGCCGTGCCGCTGGTCGTCTCGGTCCACTCAGAGATTTCGCTGCTGTTCGCGGCCGGACCGATCCCGGGCTGGAACAGCACGGTGTTCCCGCCCTATTTCGTCCTCGGCGCGGCGTTTTCGGGATTCGCCGTGGTCGCGATGATCGCGATCGGCATGCGCGCGGCGCTGCCGCTGAAGGCGCTGGTCACGCCGTGGCACCTCGACATGCTCGGCCTCGCCCTGCTCGCGACCGGGCTGATGACCGCGTACGGCTACTTTTCCGAGGTGTTCGACGCCCTTTATGCGGGCGGCGAGGAGCTGGCGACGCTCGGCGACCGGCTGCATGGGCAATACGCCTGGAGCTATTGGGGCGCGGTCATCCTCAACTTCGTCCCGCTGCAGCTGCTATGGTCCCGCGCCATGCGCCGCAACCCGTGGGTGCTGTTCGCGATCAGCCTGTCGGTCGCGATCGGCATGTGGATGGAGCGGTTCATGCTCGTCGTGACCTCGCTCTATCGCGACTGGCTGGTCTCGTCCTACGGCCACTACACTCCGAGCTTCTGGGATTGGGCGCTCTATGCCGGGATGGGCGGCGTGTTCCTCGTCCCGTTCCTGCTGTTCGTGCGTTTCTTGCCCGTGATCTCCGCTGCCGAGACGAAAGAGGAAGAGCACGACGAGGCGGCCGAGCATGGCTGAGGCGCCCGCCCTCGGACTGCTCGCGCAGTTCCCCAGCCCCGAGCGGCTGGTCGCCGCCGCGCGCGCGGCGAAGGCCGAGGGACTGCTCGGGATCGACGCGTTCACGCCCTTCCCGGTCGACGAGCTCAACGAAGTGCTCGGGATCGAGGATCACCGGATCGGCTGGACCGGGGTGATCGGCGGGACCTTCGGGCTGGTCGGCGCTTACGCCCTGCAGATCGGCACCAACGGCAATTATCCGATCTGGATCGGCGGCCGTCCGTTGGTCGCGCCCCAGGCCTTCGCGCTGATCGGCTTCGAGTTGCTGGTGCTGTGCGCGGTCGGGTTCATGGTCGCCGCGTTCTTCGTCTTCAACCGCCTGCCGCGCTACCACCAGCCGCTGTTCTGGGTGAAGCGCTTCGAGCGCGCGACCCGCGACGGCTTTTTCCTCTACTTGCCGACGCCCGACGAGGAAGCGCTGCGGCAGCGGCGCGCATGGCTCGAAGCGCGCGAGCCGCTGAGCATCGATGCGGTGCCGCGATGAGGCTGTTGGCGCTCGCCCTGCTGCTGCTCGCCGGGTGCGACAACATGGTGCGCCAGCCGCGTTACGATGCCTATGGCGAAGCGCCGCTGTTTCCCGACGGCAAGGCGCTGCAAGTCCCGCCCGACGGGACGATCGCCCGCGACGCGCCGCAATGGGCCGCGGCAGCCCAGCGCCCGGCCCTCACCCCGGCCCTGCTCGCACGCGGTCAGGAGCGCTACGCTATCTACTGCACGATGTGCCACGGGCTCGACGGCTCGGGCGACGGGACCGTCACCGCTCGCGGCTTCCCCCGCCCCGCCGACTTCCGCGAGCCCGAGCAAAAGGCGCTCGGCAGCGGCCGCATCTTCCAGGCGATCTCCGATGGCCGCGGGACGATGTACGGCTTCAGCGACCGCGTCTCCGCGCCGGACCGCTGGGCAATCGCCGCCTATGTCGAAGCGCTGCAGCGGACGGGGCGGCCATGACCGCGCGCCGATTGCTGGTCATCGGGTTGCTGCTGGCGATTGCGGCGTTGGCGCTGGTCGCCGTTGCCCCGGCGGACGCACTGCGGGCGTGGTTGGCAGCGGCGTTCCTGTGGAGCGGTGTGCCGATCGGCTCGCTCGGGCTGCTGATGATCATTCGTCTGGTCGGCGGGCGCTGGGGCCACGCGATCCAGCCGTGGCTCGAGGCGGGCGCGCTGACGCTGCCGATCGCGGCGCTGGCGATCGTGCCGGTGCTCGCCGGGATGGCGCTGCTCTACCCGTGGTTCGGCCGAAGAGCGGACGGGTTCAAGGGCGCGTGGCTGGCGCCGCTGCCGTTCGTGCTGCGGACGGTGCTGCTGTTCGCCGGTCTCGGCCTGGCGCTGTGGGCGCTGACCACGCGCCGCGGATCGGCGGTCGCCGTGTCCTCGGCCGGCCTGCTGTTCCTCGCGCCGATGCTGTCGCTGGTGCTGGTCGACTGGATCGTCTCGCTCGACCCGGAGTTCCATTCGTCGGGCTTCGGGCTCTACGGCATGGCGATCCAGTTCACCGTCGCGTGGATGGTGGCGATGAGCGGGCTGCTTCGCCGGCAGCCGGAGCAGACCGGCGCGCTGGCCGCGCTCGTCATCACGTTCGCGCTGCTGTGGATGTACCTGGCGTTCACCTCGTACTTCATCGTCTGGTCGGGCGACCTCGCCTCGGTGGTCGGCTGGTACAAGGCGCGCGGGACCGGCGGGTGGGGGATCGTCTATCTGCTTTGCAGCTTGGTTGAACTGGCGACGTTTCTCGTCCTGCTAGCGCCGCAAGCGCGCGGCTCGGCTTTCGTGCTGCGCGCGATTGCCGCCGCGATGGTGGTGGGCAAAGCCCTCGAGGCCGCCTGGCTGGTCCTGCCGCAAGCCGGCCCGGTGCGGCTCGGTCCGGTGCTGCTTTACGCGCTCGCGGGGTGCGCGCTGGGCCTGATCGTCCTCGCCTCGCAAGCCCTGTTGCTCGAGTGGCGCGTGGCGCGGAGGGCGCCGCGATGACGGGTGAGGTCAACACCCAACGCGGCGCCGACGATCCAGCACGCGGCGCCTACGAAACCGCGGATCTCGATGCGAAAGGCGCGGGGCTGGCGATTGCCGGCCTCGGCGGGACGGTGTGGCTCGTCGCCTTGGCCGTCGCCGGGCTGTTCCTGCTGTTCGGCGGAATTCGCGAGGGCACGCCGCCGCAGCCGCAAGTCGCCGCGCCGGCGCCGCCGCTGCAGACCGATGAACGGCTCGATCGCCGCGCGATCGAAGCACGGACGCGGGCGCGCCTCGAAGGCCGCGACGGCGGACTGCCGATCGGCGAGGCGATGCGCCGCACGGTCGCCGACGGCTGGGATGCGGGGCGATGAGGCGGGCGGTGCTCCTGCTGATGGCGGCATTGCTGATCGCCGCCGCGCCGTTCGACCCGTTCGGCGCCGCCCGCATCGAGGAGCACCCCGGCGCGCAGGTCCCGATGAGCCTCGCCCTGACCGACGAAGCCGGCGCGTCGACGACTTTGGCCCGTCTCGGCAGAGGGCGGCCGCTGCTGCTGGTGCCGGTGCTGCACGATTGCCCCAACTTGTGCGGGGTGACCCTCGATGGGCTCGCCGCGGCGATGCGCCAGGCGCGGGTCGACAGCGGGCGCGACGCGGCGGTGATCGCCTTCGGCATCGATCCCAGGGAGACCCCCGCCGACGCCCGCGGCGACCTTGCCCGGCTCACAGGCCGCCATCCTGAGCTTGCCGGGCGGATCCACGCGACGATCGCCAGCGATGCGGCCGTGCACGCCATCACCGGCCCCCTCGGCTACCACTTCGCCTACGATCCGCGGATCGGCCAGGTCGCCCACGCCGCGGCGACCGCGGTGCTCACCGCCGACGGGCGCTTGAGCCGCTGGCTTTACGGACTCGCGCCCGAGCCGGCCGACCTCACCGCCGCGCTCGCCGAAGCCCGCGCCGGCCGGACGGGGGGGTGGACGCGGCGGCTGATCCTGCTGTGCTACCATTACGATCCGGCGACCGGCCGCTATGGCGTCGCGATCGACTGGCTGCTGCGCGCCGGCGGCCTCGCCGTTGTCGTCGCGCTGATGCTCTTCATCGTGCTCGCCCGCCGCCGCGAGCCGGTGACGCGATGCTGAGGCTGCTCGGCCTCGCTCCGCCGGCGGCGTCGGCGCACGCGGCACAGCTCGATGCGCTGACGACCTGGTTCACCGTGCTGCTGGCGCTGCTCGGCGGCCCGGTGATCGTCCTGATCTTCTTCTTCGCGATCCGCTATCGCCGCGGCAAGGAGGTCAACCGCGCGCACCCGCCGAACCGCAAGGTCGCGCTCGAAGTATCGTGGAGCGTGATTCCGTTTCTGCTGATCCTGGGGTTCTTCATCGTCGCCGCGCGAATGTTCTACGAAATCCATGAGCCGCCGGCCGGAGCGATGCCGATCAGCGTCGTCGCCAAGCAGTGGATGTGGAAGTTCCAGCACCCCGAGGGTCAGGGCGAGATCAACATGCTCCATGTACCGACCGGTCAACCGGTACGGCTGACGATGACCAGCCAGGACGTGATCCACAGCCTCTACATCCCGGCCCTGCGCCTCAAGCAGGACCTGCTGCCGCGGCGCTATACCGAGATGTGGTTCACCGCGACGAAGCCCGGAACCTATCCCATCCGCTGCGCCGAGTTCTGCGGCACCGACCATGCCGTGATGGGCGGCGGGTTGGTCGCGATGCGGCCCGATGAGTACGCCCGCTGGCTTTCGGGACAGGCGAGCGGCGGCTCGCTCGCCACCGCCGGGGCCGAGCTCTACCGCCGGCTCAGCTGCGGCGCCTGCCACGATGCCGGGGCCGCGGTCGCCGCGCCGCCGCTCGCTGGGCTTTACGGCTCGCGCGTGCGTCTCGCCGACGGGCGCAGCGTGGTCGCCGACGATCAGTATCTCCACGACGCCATCGTCACCCCCAACACACAGGCAGTGGCCGGCTATCGCACGATCATGCCGACCTACGGCGGCGTGATCGGCGAGGACGACGTGCTCAAGCTCGTCGCCCGCATTCGCGAGCTCAAGAACGTGCCGGGAGGGCGGCAATGACCGGGGCCGGCCTGCACGATGCCCCTGGCGAAGAGCTGGTCCCGCTGCAGACGGCGGACGAGGCGCGCAGCTACCTCAATGCCGGGCACAGCTTGAGCTCGTGGCTGCTGACCACCGATCACAAGCGCATCGCCATCCTTTACCTGATCTCCATCACCGGCTTCTTCGCCATCGCCGCGATCGCCGCCGGGCTGATGCGGCTCGAGCTGCTGACGCCCCAGGCCGACCTGCTCAGCGCCGAAGGCTACAATCGCGCGTTCACTCTCCACGGCATCATCATGGTGTGGTTCTTCCTGATCCCGTCGATTCCCAACGTCTTCGGCAATTTCCTCATCCCGCTGATGATGGCGTCGACACCGGGTGGACGTTCTACACCCCGCTCTCGACCGCTTATGCCAACGGCAACGTCGTGCTCGCGCTGACCGCGGTGTTCATCGCCGGCTGGTCGTCGATCCTCACCGGGCTCAACTTCATCGTCACGATCCACAAGCTCCGCGCGCCAGGAATGACCTGGGGGCGGCTGCCGCTGTTCGTCTGGACCCATTACGCGACGGCGCTGATCCTGGTTCTGGCGACCCCGGTGCTGACCGTGACGCTGCTGCTGGTCGCGGCCGAGCGCGTCTTCGGCCTCGGGATCTTCAACCCGGCGCTCGGCGGCGACCCGCTGCTGTTCCAGCATCTGTTCTGGTTCTACAGCCACCCGGCGGTCTACATCATGGTCCTGCCGGCGATGGGGGTCGTGTCCGAGCTGGTCCCGGCCGCCGCGCACAAGAAGCTCTTCGGCTATTGGTTCGTCGCCTACTCGTCGCTGGCGATCGCGACCATCGGGTTCCTCGTCTGGGGCCACCACATGTTCGTCGCCGGGCAGAGCATGTACGCCAGCAGCGTGTTCTCATTCCTCTCGCTGCTCGTCGCAGTCCCCTCGGCGATCAAGGTCTACAACTGGACGGCGACCCTCTACAAAGGCGCGATTGCGCTCAACGCCGCGTTCCTGTTCGCGATGGGCTTCATTGGCCTGTTCGTGATGGGCGGGCTGACCGGGCTGATGCTGGCGATGCTGGCGATCGACGTTCACGTCCACGACACGTACTTCGTCGTCGCCCACTTCCATTACATCATGGTCGGCGGGGCGGTCACCGC
>JAEKKO010000341.1 GCA_019510335.1 Novosphingobium sp.
AGTCGTTCGGCTGCAGCGCGTCAATGTCGTATTCCACCGCACCTCGTCGGCGCGCGAGCTCACTCAGGAACTGCGCATCCGCAGCACCGGCGAGCGGCGCTTCGCCTGGCAAGTGGGGGCGACCGTATTCTGGTCCCGTGAGGCTTCGACGCTCGCGTTCGGTGCTCAGCGCGGCGCGCTTGCAGGGTCCGAACTCCTGTCCTCGCCGGTGCTGTCGGACTTGCAGCGCGTAGGCCCGCCGGCGGCGCTCAACGTCGCCCTCGTCGACAACCCTGCGGCCCGGCAGATTCTGTTCAACGACAGCACGGAAGCGCGGCGCACGATCGCGCTGTTCGCCACCGCCGATTACCGATTGACCCAAGCCCTGAGGCTGCGGGCCGAACTGCGCGCGACGTGGGAGCGCTTGACGCTCGACAGCCGGACGGCGAACTTCCTGCCCAGCTTCGGGACCTCACTCGGCGCGCAGCACTTCCACGATATTACCCCGCGATTCAGCCTCGATTGGCGTCTCAACGCGGATTTGCTGGTCTTCGCGTCATACGCCAAAGGCACCCGCTCCGGCGGAATCAACGCCATTCCCAACCTCCGGGCCGACGAACAGACGTACGCACCGGAGTCCAATTGGACGGCCGAGATCGGCGCCAAGTATGTCGGCGGCGGGCTCGTCCGGTCGGCCCAGCTCACCGCTTACGACATCGACTGGCGTGACACCCAGATCCGCGCGGTGTCGGCCACGCCGGGGTTCCCGTCGCTGATCTTCAGCAACACGAGCGGCATCCGCACGCGCGGTGTCGAAGCCGCCGCCCAGATCGTCCCCGCAGGCTGGCTGGCCCTCGACTTGGCCTGGAGCTACACCGATCCGCGCTTCAAGGCGGGCAGCGAGGATCCCGGCTTCGCCGGCTCGTGCGGGCTGTCGGTGGTGAACTCTGTGTCGAGTTTCTGCACGATCCGGCCGAGCACGATCAGTCCCGGTCAGCTGGTGCCGGATATTTCGGGCAATCTCGTTTCGCGCGTGGCTAGGACAAGCTGGTCCGCCGCGCTCACGCTGGCACCGCCCCTGGCTCACTTCCGCAGCATGCGCCTGCACGTCGATGTCACGCATCAGGGCAATGAATACGACCAGAATATCGATGGCCTCTACTTTGGCGCTCGCACTTTGCTGGGGGCGCGACTGAGCATCCCGCTCGGCCATTTCGTGGCCGAGCTGTGGGGCACCAACCTAACCGATGCGCGGTACGTGCGCGACGCCGCGACTCGCCAGCCGGGGTTCTACGCGACCGTGCCGCGCCCGACGGACCTGATCCTCGCCGATCGGCGCCGAGTTGGCCTGACCTTGCGCTTCCCCGGCTGAGGTTCGCGAGCTCTCCGGCACTTAAGCGCTTCTTTGGCCGGACTTCACGAAAACTTCGCTGAGACTTCACCGTGAACGGCCGACTGCGCTGTTACGAGCTGCGCAACCGGTGATGGTCACCGGCTACTTCATGGAGAACGGGCCATGCACCGAATGACCAAGACCTTCCTCGCCAGCTTGACGGCATTGAGCAGCCTTGCCGCGGCGCCGGCCGCGTGGGCCGGATGCAGCGACATGGCGTCGCGCCAACCCGCATCGTGGCACGAGGGCACGAACCGCGACCTATTCCAGCAAGTGGTCAGCAGCAGCACGCCGACCATCGTCGGGATGTGGTCTGTGCAGTTCTTCGCCGGACGCAGAACTTCTGCATGGGCGTGTGGCAGCAAACCGGTCCGTTCAGCTATCATCTGAATCACTTCGCGCTGAGCTACAATTCAGCCGGCGTCCTCGACGCCAAGGTCAACATCAAGGAGGACGTGACGCTCGATCCGAAGGGCGCATCCTACAGCGGGCCGTTCACGATCGACGTCTACGACCCGACCACCGGCGCATCGCTGGGGCACGTCGGCGGGCGGGTGACGGGCCAACGGGTCCCGGCGAACTAGTCGGCAAGGCCGCGGCGCCGATCCAGACCGTCGGCGCCGCGCCATCGCCCCCGTTTGCCATGGCGCCCTATCGCATCTCGTCTGTCGTCAGCGCGCTGGTCGCAGCATGCGCAGGCCCGACGGCTTCCGCCGATCCGGGGGCGCTCGGACCGAGTTGGTTCCATATTGTCCCATCAGCTCCGAGCGAGGCCGGCGTTGCCGTCGAGCCGCCCTCGGCAGGCCTGATCGCCGGCTTCGGCGAGATCTTCGAGGTCGTGCCGCTCAAGTACGCCGACGTG
>JAEKKO010000331.1 GCA_019510335.1 Novosphingobium sp.
TCCAGCAGGTCGGCGTAGAGCCGATCGAACGACGCCTCGTCGAGCCGCCCGCCGCTGCGCTCCAGTGCTCGGCCGAGCATCTTCCGGGTGCCGCCGCCGATCAGCCGCGGCATCTCTCCGATCGGGACCGGCGCGCGGCCAGCAAGGGACAGCGCGTGATTGACCGCCGCGCCGAGATCAGCGTGGGTATCGAGCAGGGTGCCGTCGAGATCGAACCCGACGATCGGGAATGGGAACTCAGCCATCACCGTCGCCGATGGCGGGCCCTAGTGGA
Organism: Novosphingobium sp.; assembly: GCA_019510335.1. Lineage (GTDB taxonomy): Bacteria > Pseudomonadota > Alphaproteobacteria > Sphingomonadales > Sphingomonadaceae > Novosphingobium. Next base: position 275 of record JAEKKO010000331.1, read on the forward strand.
ATCGGCAAGCATTTGCTGGCAAAGCCGAGAACGATGACCGCCGACACTCCGCCCCTCGCTATCGTGATCCTTGCTGCAGGCAAGGGCACCCGGATGAAGAGCGACCTTCACAAGGTGCTGCATCCGATCGCCGGCCGGCCGATGCTCGAGCATTTGCTGGCCAGCACGGCCGAGCTTGCGCCCGAGCGCCAGATCGTGGTCGCCGGCCATGGCCGCGAGCAGCTCGAGAAGGTGCTGGGCGACCGCGCGGCGATCGCCGTGCAGGACCCGCAGCTCGGCACGGCCCATGCGGTCCAACAGGCGGAGGCGGCGCTCGCTGGCTTTTCGGGCGACGTGCTGATCCTTTATGCCGACGTGCCGTTCGTCCGCGGCGAGACGATGCGCGCCATGCTCGACCGGCTCCATGCCCCCGACGCGCCCGCGGTGGTGGTGCTGGGCTTCGAGCCGGACGATGCACTCCAGTACGGCCGCGTCCTCGCCGAGCATGGGCGGATCGCCCGAATGGTCGAGCACAAGGACGCCAGCGATGACGAGCGCGCCTGCCGCTTGTGCAACTCGGGGCTGATGGCTGTCCGCAACGACGACTTGGTCGCGCTGCTCGCCCGCGTCGGCAATGCCAATGCTCAAGGCGAGTACTACCTGCCCGACATCGTCAACATCGCGCTGGCCGATGGGCGCGCGTGCGCGGTCGTGACGACGAGCGACGCCGACGAGGTCGCCGGTATCAACAGCCGCGCCGAGCTCGCCGCCGCCGAAGCGCTGTGGCAGGCGCGCCGCCGCTACCGGGCGATGGACGAGGGCGCGTCGCTGCTTGCGCCGGAAACGGTATGGTTCGCCTGGGACACCGTGCTCGGCCGCGACGTGACGATCGAGCCGAACGTCGTGTTCGGCCCGGGGGTGCATATCGCCGACGGCGCGACGATCCGTGCGTTCTGTCACATCGAGGGCGCGAAGATCGCCGGCGGCGTCGAGGTTGGGCCATTCGCGCGTCTGCGGCCCGGCGCGGTGCTCGAGCAGGGCAGCAAGATCGGCAATTTCGTCGAGATCAAGCAGGCGGTGATGCGGGCCGGGGCCAAGGCCAATCACCTGACCTACATCGGCGACGCCGACGTCGGAGCCGGGGCCAACATCGGCGCAGGCACGATCACCTGCAATTACGACGGCTATTTCAAGCACCGCACCGTGATCGGCGAGCGCGCCTTCATCGGCTCGAACAGCGCCCTGATCGCGCCGGTCAGGATCGGCGCAGACGCCATCGTCGCCGCCGGCAGCGCGGTCTCGCGCGACGTCGGCGACGGCGAGCTGCGGATGGTCCGGGCCGAACAGCTGGTCAAGCCCGGCTAGGCCGATCGCTTCTACGATGCGATGAAGCGGAAGAATGCCGAGGGGAAGACCTGAGGGGCCGATCGCTTGAC
>JAEKKO010000339.1 GCA_019510335.1 Novosphingobium sp.
GTTGACGTGGACTTTCACTTCGGCCGGCTCGTCCGTGTCGATTTCCAACACGATCGCGATCTCGTCGGTGTCGCCGGATCGCGTCGTCTGCGCGGTAAGCGCCAGCGCGAGCGGGGCACCGGCAACGCGACCCGCCGCGCCTCTGCCCTCGAACACATCATCGGCAAGCGCCGGCGTGCGAGGCGGAACGGTGCGGCGCCTTGTGGCGCGCTCGTAGTCGCCGGCGATCGTCAGCAGCGCAACGTCATCATAGGCCTTGCCGGCGAAGGTCAGGCCGACGGGCATGCCGATATCGGCCATCGTGCCCATCGGCACCGTCACCGTCGGGATGCCAAGATGGCGCCAGACGAGATTGCCGTTGGCGACCCAGGTGCCGTTGCGCCAGGCAAGCAGGGCCGAGGCCTCGTTGATATCGGCATCGGCAGGACCGACGTCGGCGGCCGCCGGCAGCACCACGGCATCGAGGCGGTTCGCGTCGAGCCACTCCTCGAAGTCGACGCGGCGCGTTGCCTCCAGGCCTTTCAGTCCCGCCTCGATGGTTGGAATGGTTGCGAGCGGCGCCACGCCCTGCTTCGCCCGCTCGACATACTGCGCCAGATCGAAATCGGCATCGCCATAGCGGTCTGGCAACGCGCCCGGCGGACGCGGGAAGATTTTCGGGCCGTCGACCGAAGCAAGATCGGGGATCGCGGGATCGGCATTGGCGCGCAGGAAGTCGTCCCACGACCAGATGGACAGATCCCAGATTTCGCGCTCGGCAAACTCCGCCGGCACAAGGCCGCGATCGACCATGGAGCGAGCGCCCGGACGATCGCGCTCGTAATTCGAGACGACGGGGAAATCGACCTCGACCACCTCGGCGCCGAGCGCTTCCAGGTCCCGCGCCGCCTGCCGCCACAGCTCCAGCACCGAGGCACGGGTCTCGATCGGCCGGTTCGCGCCGTCATCCTTGCCGATATATAGTTTCGGCACGCCGAGCCGTTTTCCTCTCAGCGCGCCTTGCATCGGAAGCGCGGTATAGCTCGCCGGCCTCAGCGCCGAGGCTTTCGGGATATGCACCCAGGGCTGCACGCGCCAGAAATCGCCGCGCGTCTCGTCATCGTCGGCGACGATCACGTCGAGCAGCTCCAGCATGTCGGAAACGGTCCGCGTATGCGGCACCACCACGTCCATGGTCGGCACCAGGGGCCAGTTGCCGCGCGCCGAGATGACGCCGCGCGAGGGCGTGTAGGCGACCAGCGCGTTGTTGGATGCCGGCGCGCGCCCGGACGACCAGGTCTCTTCGCCCAGCCCGAAGGCGGCGAAGGACGCGGCGGTCGCCGTGCCCGAGCCGTTGGACGAGCCGGAGGCGAAGGCGGCGGTGAGGAAATCCTTGTTGTACGGGCTCTCGGCGCGGCCATAAACGCCGCGCTGCATGCCGCCATTGGCCATCGGCGGCATGTTGGTGAGGCCGATCAGCACCGCGCCCGCGGCGCGCAGCCGGGCGATGGTGAAGGCGTCTTGCGTGGCGACGAGACGCTCGAAGGCCGGCGAGCCGGCCGCAACCGTCAGGCCCTTCGCCTTGTAACTGTCCTTGGCGGTGTAGGGGATGCCGTCGAGCGGGCCGAGCGTCTTGCCCTGGCGGCGGCGCCGGTCGGAGGCTTGCGCCTCCTCGAACATGTTCGGGTTGAGTATGGGCACGGCGTT
>JAEKKO010000340.1 GCA_019510335.1 Novosphingobium sp.
CGGCGTCGGCGTGGCGCTCGTCCTCACCGCGCTCGGCGTGCCCTATGCGACCGTGCGCGACGACTTCCTGCTGAGCAACCGCGCGGCCGCCCAGAATGCCACGAGCGGGCCGCTCGCCAGCCTTCCACCGGAATCGGCGCGGCTGCTAGCGGGCGTCGACGGCTCCTACCTCGATGCCGCGTTTGACCAGATCCGTCGCGACTACGGCTCGGTCGACGCCTACTTGCGGCGCGAGCTCGGCGTTGGCCCGGCCCAACGCGCGGCGCTGCGGCGGCGGATGCTCGCCTGAACCGGTCCGCAGTTCAGAACGGCAGCCAGCGCTGCTTGTGCGAAAACTTCATATAGCCCGCATTGACCCCGAGCCGCATCCCCACGCCCATCCGCACGGGGATCAGCACAACATGGCCGCGGCGCAAATAACTGACATGGAAGCCGCCGACGAGGTAGGCCTGGCCCTCGCCGGCGCCGTAGCGTTTATAAAGGTCGCCGCTGTCGTAGAGGTTGTAGACCAGGACGAAGGTGTTGCCCGCGCTCGCCCCGGCGTCGAAGCCGATCGACGGCCCCGTCCAGTAGACCGGCCGCTGCCCTTCGATCTTGTGGAACAGCGTGCCCGAACCGTAGCGCAGCCCGACCACGATCGCCCCGCCACCCTCGCGCCCGACGATGTAGGCGTTGGGCTCGCCCTGCTTCTTGAGGATGCCCTCGATCATCCCGGCGAGGCCCTTGGCGCCTTTGCCGAAGACGCCCTGGGCGGCGCCGATCAGATCGTCCTTGTGATAGGTCGCGTCGGCCGCTCCAGGCGCGGTTGCGGCAGCCGAGCCGGGAATGGCGCCCGCCGGGGGCGGTACGGTTTCGGTGCCCGCTGCGATGGCCGAGGTGGCGGTGGCCGGCGTCTCGGACGGCGGCGCCGGAACCGTTCGGGCGGGCGGAGCCGGCGCTTTGGCGAGGTCAGCATCGATCACCTTGTCCGGGTCGACCGCCTTGATTTGCGCCGCACCCGGCGCTGCGCCGATGACGATCGCCGCAACGGCGCCGAGGCCGAGCGCGGCGCGGCGCCAGCCGCCGGCAACGAAAGGTCTGGTCTGGCTCATGATTCCCTTCCCCACGCGCTTCCCCGGCGCGTTCCGTCCCACAGCAGAATCGAAGCGTGGCGCGGCTGCAATGAATGGGCGATGAGCCGAGTCCGAATTGCGCCAAAGCGAGTCGCCAGCGGCGCGCGCCGCCCGATAGGTGTTCGCCACGGCCCCTTGCCCGCCCCGCGGCCCATCGCTATAGCCCGCCCGCGCCGCTGCGATCCGGAGACGTGGGTGAGTGGCTGAAACCAACGGTTTGCTAAACCGTCGTACTGGTAAATCCGGTACCGAGGGTTCGAATCCCTCCGTCTCCGCCACCGATGCTTGATTTGCCCCAGATTCCACCGAGGATTGGGCGCGATCCCTTAAAAGCTCCCCGATAGCGTTCGCGGTTAAGGCGGGACAACGGTGAACGCTGCCGACCAGACAGAGAGGTTCTCCATCTCTGGCCCGACATTACCAATTGCTTTCCACTGAGCAGGTTCGAGTGTGTTGATTTCCGCTGAGAGTTGACCCGGGATTTTCATCGAGAAGTGACCCGGGTTGAAGGTATGTCCCGCGGAGCGGGATGTGGGTCAAGCCGGTGATTTCTCCTTTCGTGTTTTG
>JAEKKO010000027.1 GCA_019510335.1 Novosphingobium sp.
TCATGCGTCGGGCGATGCGCCATGCTCATCTGCTCGGGGCCAAAGAGCCGCTGATGCACCGCCTTGTGCCGGCGCTCGTCGCCGAGATGGGCGCCGCCTATCCCGAGCTGGGCCGCGCCCAGCCGCTGATCGAGGAAGTGCTCGAGCGCGAGGAAACGCGTTTCCGCCAGACGCTCGAGAAGGGCTTGCGGCTGCTTGACGAGGAACTCGCCAAAGTCGAGCGGGTTTGGGACGAAGCCCAACAGCGACTACAAGTGCCACTTGAGTACGAATATGCTCAAGAAAGCCCCTTAGCCCCGAAGCGCGAACTTCCCGGGGAAGTCGCCTTTAAATTGTACGACACCTACGGATTCCCATTCGATCTCACTGAGATCGAAATGCATTCGCGAGGTTATACAGTCGACCGCGACGGCTTCGATGCGGCGATGGCGCAGCAGAAAGCCGCGGCGCGCGCGGCGTGGAAGGGCTCGGGCGAGGCTGCCGCCGGCGAGATCTGGTTCGACATCGCGGATCACGCAGGCGCCACTGAATTCACCGGTTATACTGCGGACGAAGGCGAGGGGCAGGTCGTCGCGTTGCTCAAGGGGGGCGCCGAAGTGGCCAGCGCCGAGGCCGGCGACGAGGTCACCATCGTCACCAACCAGACCCCGTTCTACGGCGAGAGCGGCGGCCAGGTTGGCGATGCCGGGACGATTACCGGGCCCGGCGGGCTGAGGATCGCGGTCAGCGACACGACCAAGCCGCTCGGCCGGGTCCACGCCCATCACGGGCGGGTCGAAAGCGGTCGCGTCGGCGTTGGTGAGACCGTGCACCTGACTGTCGACAGCACGCGGCGCGACGCGATCCGCGCCAACCACTCGGCCACGCACCTGTTACACGCGGCGCTGCGGGACCGGCTGGGAGCGCACGTGACGCAGAAGGGCTCGCTCGTCGCGGCTGACCGGCTGCGCTTCGACTTCGCTCACCCCAGCGCGCTCACGGCCGAGGACATCGCCGTGATTGAGGCCGAGGTGAACGCGGAGATTCGCGCCAACGAGCCGGTCACGACCCGGCTGATGGCCCCTGAAGAAGCGATCGAAGCGGGCGCGATGGCGCTGTTCGGTGAAAAGTACGGCGATGAAGTCCGGGTCCTGACGATGGGCCGCAGCGGCCGCGGCGAAGGCGGCCGACGCTACTCGGTCGAGTTGTGCGGCGGCACGCACGTCGCCGCGACCGGCGACATCGGCGTGTTCCGGATCGTGTCGGAGAGCGCGGTCAGCGCCGGTGTCCGGCGCATCGAGGCGCTGACCGGCGAGGGTGCCCGTCAGTGGCTGGTCGCCCGGGACGAAGCGCTGAAGGGCACGGCGAGCCTGCTCCGCACCACGCCCGAGGAAGTCGAGTCGCGGGTCACGGCCTTGCTCGATGAACGGCGGCGGCTCGAACGTGAGCTCGCCGACGTGAAGAAGGCGCTGGCGCTGAGCGGCGCCGGCGGTGGGAGCGGGATGTCTCAGGGCGGAGCCGGCGACGAAGACGTTGGCGGGGTTCGCTTCTCCGGCCAGGTGATCCACGGCCTCGACGCCAAGGAGCTGCGCGGCTTGCTTGACCAGGCGAAGCAGCGGATCGGTTCGGGTGTCGCGGCGATCGCGGCGGTGAACGACGGCCGGGCGGCGCTCGCCGTCGCAGTGACGGACGATCTGACGGGAAAGTACAGCGCCGTTGAGCTGGTCCGCACCGGTGTCGCGGTGCTCGGCGGCAAGGGCGGCGGCGGCCGTCCGGACATGGCGCAAGGAGGCGGGCCCGACGCAGCCAAGGCGCCGGATGCCATCGCCGCGGTCAAGGCGGCTATCGCCGCCTGATGCGCATCGGCTGATCGTAGAATCATCTCGCCCCCGCGGCGAAGGGGATCCGCGGGGGCGAGTTACGAGCGCCTAATACCCTTTGGTCCCGCTGGTCCCGCTGGTTCCGCTTGGGGTGGCGCTCGTCGTTGCACCTGTCATTGCGGTCGCGCCGTTGGCAGCGGCAGTACCGGTGTCGGTAGCCGCACCCATGGCCGCGGCCGCGGTGTCGGTGGCCATTGCGGCCGCACCCATGTCGGCGGCGGTCGTATCCGTGGCGCTTGCCGCGTTGTCGCTGGTCCCCGACTTGCACGCGGCCAGGCCAAGCGTGGCTCCGGCGAGCGCGGCAATGATCATCAACTTCCGCATGTCCACTCCTGTTGCAGTCTCGTCCGGCACGGCCACGTCGAATCCGAAGCGCAGCATAAAGCTCCATAGCGTCGCAGGCGTGCCACCCCGGGCGACTTCGGCAGCAATGGATGACGCCGAGACTTGTTCCCGCTCCAGTGCCAGATTGTTCCCTATCTTACAAAAGCTTACAGCTTACTGGTCAGCCGCGGCGAGCGTGAGCTCGAGGTTCGCTGCCACGCGGGCGATCCGTTTCGGCCATCGTCGCATCGGTCTGCTGGGGCTGCTTGATCCGGCCGTGCTCTTCACCGGTCTGCTTGGCTGGATCGAAGTCGGGGTGGCCGCTCGAAGGCTTGCGCTTGGTCATCGTCACGTGCTCCTGAGTGAGACCAGGAGAACGCACGCGCGAACGGATCGGTTGCACTGCTCCCGCGGGTTTGCGGTCAGCCGATGCGCAGCTTCGGCTCGGCGTCGAGTTCACCTTCTTCCATGATCTGCCGGCGAAACTCGTCGCGCTTTTCATGAATCGAGACAATTACCGGGCCCATGGCCACGCCGAGGTCGACGAGCACCGCTTCGGACAGCTGCAGCGACGCTTCGAGCGTCTCCGGAACCGCCTGGGTCGCCCCGGCGCGATAGAGCGCGGCGGCGTGCTGCGGGTCGCGGGCGCGGGCAATGATCGGCAGCTGCGGGTGCTGGCCGCGGAGCTTCTTGACGAGGCGCTGGGCCGAGACCGGTTCGTCCATCGTCAGGATCGCGGCAGAGGCGCTGTCGACGCCGAAGCGGGCCAGGGTGTCGCCAAACGCGGCGTTCCCGTAGACCACCGAATACCCGTCGCGCAGCGCCGCCGCGACCGTCTCGCTGTCGCTGTCGATCGCCACATAGCGTTGGCCGTGCACCGTCAGCATGTCGGCGACGAGCCGCCCGACCCGACCGAAGCCGACGATGATCGCCCGTCCCGCCTCGGGCCGAATGTGCTCGCTCGCGTCCGGCGCCGCATAGTCGACTCGTTGCGCCAGGCGCCGGCCGATCGCGGCGAGCACGGGCGTGATGGTGAGCCCGAGCGCCGTGACGATTTGCCAGAACTCAGCAGTGACCGGGGCGATCAGCCGCGCGCTGGCCGCTGCCGCGAGCACGATCAACGTCGTTTCGGACGGGCTCGCCATCAGGATTCCGGCCTCGGTCGCCATTCCGCGGCGCATTCCCATCAATCGCAGCACCAGCGCGGTGACGACGGCCTTCACCACCAGCACGCCGGCGGTCGCGGCGAGGATCGGCCCGAGCCGAGCCCAGACCGTCGCCAGGTCGATGCTCATGCCGACGGTGATCAGGAACACCCCCAACGCAAGGCCCTTGAATGGCGCGGTGATCCCGCCGACTTCCGCGCTGTACTCGGTCTCGGCGATCAGCAGGCCGGCGATCAACGCACCGACAATTGCCGAGAGCCCGGTAGCGGCGGTCGCCAGGGCCGCGGCGATCACGACCAGCAGGCTGGCCGCAAGGAACAGCTCCGGGCTCTTGGTCCGCGCCGCCTGGGCAAACAGCTTGGGCAGCAGAATCCGACCGAGCACCAGCAGCAATGCAACCACCACGCCGCCGAGCCACAGCGTCCGCACCAGCGCCGCGACCCCGCTGCTGGCCGGGTGCGGGGCGAGGGCGCCGAGCAGGAAGATGATCGGCACCAGCGCGATGTCCTCGAACAGCAGCATCGCCAGCGTGGCGCGGCCGAGCGGGCTCGTGGTCCCGGCGATCGGCAGGACCAGCGCCGTCGACGACAGCGCCAGCGCCAAGCCGAGCCCGACCGCACCCGGGCCGGCCTGACCGGTGAGGGCGATCGCGACCGAGAGCACGGCGCCCGAGACGAGCAGTTCCAACGCGCCGAAGCCGAACACCTGGCGCCGCATTCGCCACAGGCGCCCGAACGAGAGCTCGAGTCCGACCGAGAACAGCAGGAGGACGATCCCGAACTCGGCAAATGGCTGGAGCCCGGCAGGATCACTGATGGTCAGGTAGGCGAGCCACGGGTGGTCCGCGACTTGCCGGCCGAGCCCGTAGGGGCCGACCAGCAGACCGACCAGGATGAAGCCGATGACCGGGGTGATGCGGAAGCGCGCGAATACCGGGATCACCAGCCCCGCCGCGCCGAGGATCACCAGCGCATCGCCGAGCGGCGAATTCGGGGCAAAGCCAGGACCGTCCATGGCTTGTGCCTATGGCAGCGGGCGCGCATTGTCACGGCATGGCCACGGCAGCCTCAGCGATCCCCGATGTGATCATCGTCGGCGGCGGCCCCGCTGGGGTGATGACCGGGCTGCTGCTCGCCCGGGCCGGCGTCAGCGTCGTCATCCTCGAGAAGCACGCTGATTTCTTCCGCGATTTTCGCGGCGACACCGTCCACCCCTCGACGATGGAGATCCTCCAACAGCTGGGGCTGCTCGAGCGCTTCCTGCAGCGGCCGCACAGCTGCGTTGACGGGGCCGAAATCCACCTCGCCGGGCGCGACTGGCGGATCGGCGACCTCTCGCACCTGGCCACGCCGGCGCCGTTCATCGCGATGATGCCGCAGTGGGACTTCCTCGATTTCCTCAGCAAGGAAGCCCGCGTGTGGCCCGGGTTCGCTTTACGGATGAAGGCGCCCGTGGCGAGCTTTCTGCAAGTGGGCGGTCGCATCGTCGGCGTGCGGCTCGAGGACGGCGAGGAATTGCGCGCGGCCACGCTGGTGATTGCTGCCGATGGGCGCGACTCGCTGGTCCGCGGCGCACTACTGCCGGTGGAGTCGCTCGGCGCGCCGATCGACGTCTTCTGGTTCCGCCTCCCCAGGCACGGCGGCAAGGCGGGTCTGCGCGCCAGTGTCGAGCGGGGGCGGCTGTTCGTGCTGATCGACCGTGGGGACTATTGGCAATGCGCCATGGTCATCGGCAAGGGACAGGGCGAGGCGCTGAAGGCGCGCGGCATCGAGCCGATTCGCGAAGCGATCCACGCTGCCGCACCGGACCTCGACACCACTGAATTGAAAACCGTCGACGATCTCAAGCTGCTGAGCGTCGCGCTCGACCGGCTGACCTGCTGGCATCGCCCCGGCCTGCTGGCGATCGGCGATGCGGCGCACGCGATGAGCCCGATCGGCGGCATCGGCATCAACCTGGCGATACAGGACGCTGTGGCAGCGGCGAACATCCTCGCTAGGCCGCTCGCTCGTGGCGAGGACGTCGATCGCCTGCTCGGGAAGGTTCAGGCGCGGCGGCTTTTGCCGACGCGATTGATCCAGGCGGCGCAGAAACTCGCGCAGGACCAGGTCATCGGACGACTGCTCGAACCCGGCGAGCCGATCCGCAAGGCCCCGTTGATCGTGCGCGCGCTCGACCGCTGGCCGCTGCTGCGGCGCATTCCGGGCCGGCTGATCGGCCTCGGGATACGCCGCGAGCACGTCACTGCGCCGGCGATGCAGCCGTAGCAGCGGGCTGGTTCCAGCTCGCCATCGCGATCTCGAGGTTATCGACGATCGCCTCAAAGAACCCTTCGGTGGTCAGCCACGGCTGATCGGGGCCGATCAGGATGGCCAGATCCTTTGTCATCTTGCCGCTCTCGACGGTTTCGATGCACACCCGCTCGAGGGTCTGGGCGAAGCGGACCACGTCGGGGGTATCGTCGAACTTGCCGCGGTACTCGAGGCCGCGGGTCCAGGCGAAGATTGAGGCGATCGGATTGGTCGAAGTCGCCTTGCCCTGCTGGTGCATGCGGTAGTGGCGAGTGACCGTGCCGTGCGCGGCCTCGGCCTCGACCGTCTTGCCGTCGGGCGTCATCAGCACCGAGGTCATCAGCCCGAGGCTGCCGAAGCCTTGCGCGACCTGGTCGGACTGGACATCGCCGTCGTAGTTCTTGCAGGCCCAGACGAACTTGCCGCTCCACTTCAGCGCCGAGGCGACCATGTCGTCGATCAGGCGGTGCTCGTAAGTTATCCCGGCGGCGGCGAACTTCTCCTTGAAGCCCTCGTTCTCGTACACTTCCTGGAACAGGTCCTTGAAGCGGCCGTCATAGGCCTTCAGAATCGTGTTCTTGGTCGAGAGGTAGACCGGCCAGCCGAGCCCGAGGCCGTAGGTCAGTGAGGCGCGGGCGAAGTCGCGGATCGAGTCGTCGAGGTTGTACATCGCCATCGCGACACCCGAGCTGGGGAACTTGAACACCTCGAGGTCGAGCGTCTTGCCGTCGTCGCCGTCGAACACCAGGCGCAGCGTGCCGGGGCCGGGAATCAGCGTGTCGGTCGCACGGTACTGGTCGCCGAACGCGTGGCGGCCGACGACGATCGGGTCGGTCCACCCGGGGATCAGCCGCGGCACGTTGTGGATCACGATCGGCTCGCGGAAGACCACGCCGCCGAGGATGTTGCGGATCGTCCCATTGGGCGATTTCCACATCTTCTTGAGCCCGAACTCCTC
>JAEKKO010000028.1 GCA_019510335.1 Novosphingobium sp.
GGCGTGCTCGGCGGCGATGATCAGGTCGCAGGCCAGCGCCAGCTCGAACCCGCCGCCGAGCGCCAGCCCGTTGACCGCGGCCAGGATCGGCTTGGCGCAATCGAACCGCTCGGCGAGGCCGCCGTAGCCGCTCTTCGGATATTGCCGCGATAGCCCGTCCCGCGCCGCGCCCTTGATATCCGAACCGGCGCAGAACGCCTTCTCGCCGGCGCCGGTCACGACGCAGATCTGCTGGGCGTCGTCTGCCGCGAAGGCATCGAACGCTTCGGCGAGCGTGATGTGCATCTCCGCGGTCAAGGCATTGCGCGCTTCCGGGCGGTTGAGCGTCACCCAGGTGACCGGGCCTTCGTGCTCCACCAGCACCGCATCCATGGCGCTCACCCCTGCGGCTTGCGCCGCTGCAGCCCGGTCCGCTTGCAGTGCGCGACGAGCTCGCCGCGCTGGTTCCACGCCTCTTGGCGGAAGGTCACGATCCCGGCGCCGGGACGCGACTTTGAATCCCGCAGATCAATCACTTCGGTGACGATGTTCAGGGTATCTCCGACGAACACCGGCTTGGGAAAGCGGACTTCGTCCCAGCCGAGGTTGGCGACCGCGGTGCCGAGCGTGGTGTCGGCGATCGACACCCCGACCATCAGCCCGAGGGTGAACGTGCTGTTGACGATCCGCGTCCCGTATTCGGTCGTCTTCATGTACTCTTCGTCGAGGTGCAGCAGCGCCGGATTATGAGTCAGTGCCGAGAACAGCAGGTTGTCGGTCTCGGTCACCGTGCGCCGGATGTCGTGCTCGAAGCGCTGCCCAATCTCCAATTCGTCGAACCACTTGCCGGCCATTGCTCGTATCCTCAGTTCGCCTCGGCCGCCGCGAACAGGCCGGCATGTTCGGCCCGCAGCGCGGCTTTCTGGACTTTGCCCATCGCGTTCCGCGGCAGTTCATCGACGACGATCACCCGCCGCGGCTGCTTGAACCGGGCGAGCCGATCGGCCAGCGCGGCGACGATCTCCGGCTCGCTCGGCTGCGCCCCGGCCTGCCGCGCAACCACCGCAACCACCGCTTCGCCGAGATCGGCGTGTGGCACCCCGATCACCGCCGACTCGGCCACGCCGGGCAGCGGATCGATCGCCTCCTCGATCTCCTTGGGATAGACGTTGAGGCCACCGCAGATGATCAGGTCCTTGGCCCGCCCGACCAGCGTTACCCGCCCGTCGTCGGCCTGGGTCGCGACATCGCCGGTGATGAAAAACCCGTCGTTCCGGAATTCCTCCGCCGTCTTCTCCGGATTGCGCCAGTAGCCTTTGAAAACGTTTGGACCACGCACCTCGAGCACGCCCGGCTCGTCCGAACCGGCGAGGCTCCCGCCGGCATCGCGGATACGCACCTCGACGCCAGGGAGCGGATAGCCGACAGTGCCGGCGATGCGCTCGCCGTCGTATGGGTTCGAGGTGATCATGCCGGTTTCGGTCATGCCGTAGCGCTCGAGGATCCGGTGGCCAGTGCGAGCGAAGAACCGCTCGTGCGCTTCGGCCAGCAGCGGCGCCGAGCCGGAGACGAACAGCCGCATCGGCGAGCAATCCACCGGAATCAGCCCCGCGCTGGTGAGCAGGCGGGCATAATGCGTCGGCACGCCCATCAGCACGGTGGCGCGAGCGAAATCGGCGATCGTCGCCTCGGGATCGAAGCCGCGGTGGAACAGCACGCTCGCCCCGGCAAGCAGCGCCCCGTGCAAGGCCACGAACAGCCCGTGGACGTGATAGATTGGCAGCACGTGGATCAGCACGTCGTCGGCCGACCAGCGCCACAAGTCCTTCAGCGTCAGCGCATTGCTGAGCAAGTTGGCGTGGCTGAGCATGGCCCCTTTCGAGCGCCCGGTCGTCCCCGAGGTATAGAGGATCGCCGCCAGCTCGTCCGCGCCGCGCACCGCGACCGGCGCGGGCGCTTCGGGGCGTGACTCGAGCACAGTGCCGTCACCCTGCATCCCGAGCGTCACAACTGCGGCCGAGCCCGCCAGCGGCCTTACGGACCCTTCGTCTTCAGGCCGGCAAACGATCACCGCCGGCTCGGCATCGCCGATGAAATAAGCAAGCTCTGTAGCAGTATACGGGTCTCGCGCTCGAGCGCGGCGAAGGTCACGACCGGGCGATCGCCCTCGATCAGGAACGGCTTGTCGCCCATCTCGGCCGCGACTGCGAGAAAGGCCGCGACGATGTTGCCGTTTCTCGCGGGGACAGCGTTCATGCCGGGCGGTTGCGCCGGAAGCCGCCGCGATGCAAGTCCCGACGCGCTGGTCCGCCGGGAGACTTTTGCGATGCCCGCTCCGATCCGCATCGGCCTGCTCAACGACATGGCCGACGCGCCGCCCGCACCCGGCGACATGGGCGAATGGATCGAGCGCGAGCTCGCCCACGTGCGCAAAGCCGGGCGTCTGAGCGCCGATGTCGAGCTGGTCCGCGCCTATGGACTCGGGCTGCCCGAAGGCAGCGCCGCGGCGATCAAGCGCGCCTTCGCCGAGCTCGATGCGGCCGACGTCGTCCTGATCGTCGGCCCGGCGATCGGCGACAACGCCTTGATCGCAACGCCGCTGGCCGAGCGCGCGCAGGTGCCGACGCTCAACTGGGCCGGGGCCGAGCGCGCCCGCGGCGAATGGATGTTCCACCTCCAGGTCGGCAGCCACGAGGACGAGTCGCTGGTCATCGCCCGCCATTTGGCCGCGCAGGGCGCACGCCGCCTCGCCGTCGCCTACGACAAGTCGCCGATCGGCGAACGGCATCTTGCCTTTCTCGCCGACGAAGCGGCGCTGCTCGGGCAGGAGATCGCCGCGACCGAGTGGCTGTTCCCGCTCGCGACCGAGGCCGAGCCCGAAGTGGCGCAGCTGCTCGCCGCAGCCCCCGACGCGGTCGTCTACCTCGGCCTCGGCCTGTCCGCGCCCGCCGTCGCCCAAGCGCTGACCGCCCGCGGCTGGAGCGGCCCGCGCATCATGAACAGCGCCGGCCTGCGCGGCTATCGCGGCGACTTTGCTCGCGTCATCGACGGCTGGGACTACGTCGACATGATTGCCGACGACAACCGCACGCTCGCCGCGCTGCTCCAAGCGGCCGACCTGCCGCAACGCGGGCGACTGGCCGCTGCCAAGGGCCACGACCTCGGCCGGCTCGTCGCCGAAGCCCTCGCCCGCTCCTCCGAGCCGACCCGCGCCGGCGTCCGCCAGGGGCTCGAGCGGATCAAATGGCTCCCCGCCGCGGAAGGCGCCGAAGGCACGCTGCTCGGCTTCGGCATTCAGGACCGCGGCGCATTGCATGGCCGTTACCTGATCGTGCGTCGCTGGCAGAATGGCGAATCGATCGAGGTCGATCGCGGCTGACGCGGGTCACGCTACCGTGCGGATGTGCGGGGCGACTCCTTCGGTCCCGACGATCACCCGCTGCAGCACACGCCGTCCGCAATTCTCCAGGCCACCGCGCATGTGCTGAAGCGCGATGTTGTCCCAGATGACCAGATCGCCGGTGCGCCAGCGGTGCTCGTGGACGTGCCCGGGCTGGTAAAGGTGGTCGTAAACGGCGTGGAGCAGATCGCGGCTCTCCTCCCACGCCATCCCGAGCACTCGCGCCGCCTGCAGCTCGCCGACCCACAGCACCTCCTCACCAGTGTGCGGATTCACCCGAATCGCCGGCTGCTCGCCGCGCTTCTGCGCCGGCGGATCCCGGCGATCGCAAGTACGGCCGCCAAGCGCATCGTAGCCGGGCGAGATCATCTCGACCCGCGCATGTTCCAGCCGCGCCCGCAGCTCCGGCGGCAGCCTCGCCAGCGCCTGGCCGGCGTGGACGAAGCGGGTCGACGAAGCCTCGTCGACCACATCGAGCGCATGCAGCGAAAGCGCATCGAACGGCGCGTCGGTGTAGGCAGCGTCGGCATGCCAGGCGAGCTCGGTCGCGGACGGGCCGCCGCCTTCGTTGGTCATGATCCCGGTCTCGCCGGCGCGCAGCAGGATCGGCCCGGCCAGGCCGCACAGCGCGCGCTGGCGTTCCATCGCCAGGGATTGACCGCGGGCGAGCAGCAGCGCGTGGGCCCACAACAGCTCCACGAACGCGCGCTCTTGATCGACGCTCAGGGGCTCGGCCAGATCGCGGTAGATCTCGGCCCCGAACGGCGCCAGCGGCCGCCACCGCAGCCCCTGCGTTTCGCGCCACTCGCCCGCCGGATCGACCATCGCTTACTACGCTATTCTGGACATGCGCCGGCGGCAACCATATCGCTTCTGGCCTAGAGAGGAGCCCAGCCCGTGAGCGCAGATCCGCATGACCTGATCCGCCGGTTCGTCGAAGGATTGTCGCGCGGCGATCTTCCCGACGACCTGTTCACCAACGACCTGATGGTCTGGACCACCCCGTCGGGAACCGAGGCGCCCAAGGCGCAGTACCAGGGGGCCGTCAGGCTGCTCCAGTCGCTGTTCCCGCAAGGGCTGCGCTACACCCTCGATTGGGCGATTGCCGAGGGCAACCGCGGCGCCGCCGAGGTCCGCTCGCATGGCGTGCTGGCCAGCGGCGAGGAGTTCGCGGCGCGCTACGCCTTCATGTTCGGGTTCTGCGACAGCCGGATCGCCACGCTCGCCGAGCACACCGATCCGCGGCCGGTTGAGCAGAAGATCATGGGCCCGCTGATGGCCGCGATGGCGCAGGCGGGCTGACTCCTTCCTCCCCCTCGATGGGGGAAGACCCCCCTCACACGGCCACGCTATACCCGCCATTCAACGGATAGGTCTGCCCGCTGATCCAGCTCGCCGCGTCCGAGCACAGGAACAGGGTCAGCGCGGCGACTTCGTCGGGGCGGCCCATGCGGCGGATGATGTAACGCGAGAACTGGGCCTTGGCCTGCTCGCCGGCCATGAACGTCTCGAGCTGCTCGTCGCTCATCATCGTGTTGACCGACGACAGCGAAATCGCGTTGCAGGTCACGCCGTGGCGCCCGGTCTCGCGCGCCAGCGAGCGGACGAAACCCGCCGCCCCGGCCTTGGCTGCCGAATAAACCGCCTGGCGCGGCTCGCCAACGCGCCCGGCGTCGGAGACGATCGTGACGATCCGCCCGTGCCCGGCCGCGACCATTCCCGGCACCAGCGCATGGCAGCAGTTGAACACGCCGTAGAGGTTGGTGCCGAGGTACTTGCCCCACTCGCCCGGGTCCTCCTCCCAGAACACGCTGCGCGGGCGCATTTGCGCGGTCGGCCCGGCCATCCCGGCGTTGTTGACGAGGATCGTCACGGCGCCGAGCCCGTCCGCGGCTTTCGCGCTCATCGCCCGCACCGAGCCGAGGTCGCTGACGTCGGCCTGGACGGCGAGCGCCTTGCCGCCGGCGGCCGCGATCTCGCCGGCCACGGCTTCGGCACGCTCGATCACGTAGTCGTTGACCGCGACCGCCGCGCCGTGCTCGGCGAGCATGAGCGCGATCGCGCGCCCGGCGCCCTGCCCGCCGCCGGTGACTAGCGCGACTTTGCCGTCGAGGTCGAGGATATCGCGGGTGCTCATGATGCCTGGTTCTCCGGAAGGTTTCTCGCGGCATGGTTGTTAGCGTTGGTGCCGTCGATCACGAAATCGCTGATGGCGCGGCGGATCGCCTGGTCGTCGGCGAGGCCGGCCGGGAACAGCCAGTCGCTGAACAACAGGCAGCCGAGCACGGCCGCGAACGAGACCCGCACCATCAGCTCGGGCGGGACCCGCGCTTCGCCGGCGAGGCGGCTGCGCATCATCGCCGCGCCGCGCTCGAAGTATGCCTCGAGGCCATCGATCGTCTCGCCCCGCGCGCGCATCCCCGGATCGTACGATTGCGCCACGACCAGCGACATCAGCATCCGCGAGTGCCCCGCGATGAAGTCCTCGAGCTCGGCGATGTAGGTCTCGGCGCCCTTGCGGTAGGGCGCGCCCTCGTCGGCCTGCATCCGCGCCTGGAACGCGGCAAAATGGCGATTGAGCGGCTCGAAGATCGCCGCGCGGAACAGTTCGGCCTTCGACGGGAAGCAGCGGAACAACTGCGCTTCGGTGACCTCGGCCCGGCGCGCGATCGCCGCCGTGGTCGCCCCGGCATAACCGTTGGCCTCGAACTCCTCGCCCGCCGCGTCAATCAGCCGGTCGTGGATTTCCGCGCTGGTCCGCCGCGGCCGGCGCGCGGCGGGACGCGAGCTTGCGCCGCTGTGCGCTTTTTCTTTCGGCATCGGCTGAATCCCTCTTGCCAGTCGCCTGACGGCTGGACAATGATAGTGCACACTATCTAAATCGCCGCAAGCGAATTGCGAGTCGAATTGGCCGGAGAGGGTCCATGCCGCAACTGCTGACGCGTCCGCCGGTGGCGCACGATCCCGCCGCCGGGGTGCTCATGGCCGAGCACTTCCAGGTGGCCTATGCGACCAACGACATCGACCGCGCCTGCGCCATCTTCACCGAACAGCTCGGCATCCGCGAGTTCCGCAGTCTCGAAGGCGAACTGCCGGCCGGCGGTCACATCCGTATCGAGCTCGCCTGGGTGGGAACCGTGATGTACGAACTGATGATCGCCAGCGGCCCCGGCTCGCAAATCACCATGAGCCGTCTGCCGCAAGGCGGTGGCTTCGCCCTCAAGCACCATCACCTCGGCTACCTGATCCACGATCAGGCCCAATGGGACGCGCTGCTCGCCGAAGCCGAACGCAAGGGTTTCGCCGTGCCCCACCTCAACGACACGCCCGGGTTCATCCGCTCGTGCTTCGTCGACGTGCCGGTGCTCGGCCATTATCTCGAGTACTTGTTCCCCGAGCCGGCCGGGATGGCGTTCTTCGATTCGGTGCCGAGGCACTGATGGCGGAAGATCTGCCCCCGCTGCTCGACCTGCTCGGCGACCTCGACAAGGCCGCCGGCGAGATCGCCCAGACCTGGCGCCCCGACGATCCGGCGTACCGCGCCGACGTCTACCGCCAGATCATGATGCAGCTGTCGTACGGCTACTTCGCATTCTTCCACGCCGATGCCGCGCATCCCGACTGGGCGCCGCTGTGGAACCCTGTGTTCACGCTCCAGCCGAACCCGGACGACATCTACCTCTACTGCCCGATCAGCAGCGACTACCGCTACCGCATCAGCGGCAAGCGCGGCTCGGTGTTCATGGTCACCTTCACCACCCAACTGAGCCTCTCGGGGATGCCGTGGGAGAACGACCTCGTCGGCGCCTATTACAACGACATCGATAGCGGTGACCTGCAGGTTGAGCCCGACGGCAACTTCGAGCTGCTGCTGAGCAGCGAGCGGCCGGAAGGCCACACCGGCAACTGGCTCAAGATCGCCCCCGGCGCGCGGGTGCTGATGACCCGCTACCGCAGCTACGACTGGGAGAACGAGGTCGACCCGCAAATGTCGATCGAGTGCCTCGATCCGGCCCCCCCCAAGCCGCGGCTGTCGATTCCGGACATCCGCGAGCGGATCAGCCACATGGCGGCGATGCCGCGGCGCTGCCAGCAGATGTTCTACGCGATGCAGAACGGCATCCGCGACCGCGTCGGCGTCAACATATTCGAGCCGGTCAAGCTCGGCGGCTCGTTCACCCGCCAGGTCTATCTGCCGGCGGTGTTCGAGTTCGCCCCAAACGAGGCGCTGATCGTCGAGACCGAGCTGCCGCAAGTCCGCCGCTACTGGAATTTTCAGCTTAACGACCCCTACTTCAACGCCATCGAGTACGTGTACCGGCTATCGAGCACCAACGGCCATTTCGCCCAGGTCAGCTCCGACGGCCGGTTCCGCGCGGTGATTTCGCTGACCGATCCCTGCGTGCCCAACTGGCTCGACCCGGCCGGCTTCACCGAGGGGACGATCTACGGCCGCTGGTACGATTGCGACAGCTGCCCGACGCCGACGCTCAAGCGGGTGAAGCTGGCCGAATTGCGCGAGCACCTGCCCGCCGACACGCCGACGGTGACCCCACAACAACGCGCCGAGGAATTGCGCCGGCGCGTCCGCGCCTGCCAGCGGCGGAGGAGATGGTGATGCTCAAGGAGTTCGACCTCACCGGACAAGTGGCGATCATCACCGGCGGCGGCACCGGCATCGGCCGGGCGACCGCGTTGCTGCTGTCCGAGCGCGGCGCCGACGTCGCGATCGCCGGCCGCCGCAGCGAGCCGCTCGAGAAGACCGCCGAGGAAATCCGCGCCAAAGGCCGCCGCGCGCTGACCGAGTCGGTCGACGTGCGCGACGTCGAGCAGGCCAGGGCGCTGATCGAGCGCGTCGCCGCCGAGCTCGACCGTATCGACATCCTGATCAACAACGCCGGCGGCGCCCACGGCCACGTCCCTCTGGCGAAGATGGACCCGGCCAAGTGGGACCGCGACGTCCAGCTCAACCTCAGCGCGGCGATGTACTGCTCGCAGGCCGCCCTGCCGCACCTCAAGGCGAGCAAAGGCAA
>JAEKKO010000118.1 GCA_019510335.1 Novosphingobium sp.
CGGCTGGTGCCGGTGACGGCGCCCGTGACTGCCAACGATCCCTCGTTCCCGCTGCGGCTCAACACCGGGCGCTACCGCGACCAGTGGCACACAATGACCCGCACGGGCCTGAGCCCGACGCTCTCGCAGCATCGGCGCGAGCCGCTGGTTGAGGTCCACCCGCACGACGCGGCCGCTCTCGGCCTTGCCGCGGACGGGCTGGCGCGGGTCGTCACCGCCTCCGGCGCGGCAACCTACCGCGTCCAGATCGAGCCGGGCCAGCGCCGCGGCGACGTGTTCGTGCCGATGCACTGGACCGACACGATGAGCGGGGCAGGGCGGAGCAACCGCCTGGCCGCGCCCGATGTCGATCCGCTCTCCGGTCAGCCGGGGTTCAAGAACACGCCGGCGCGGATCGAGGTGGTGACGCCCGAGTGGCGGGCATTTCTCGTCACCCGTGATGCGCCGGCGCCCGTTGGGTTGCTCTACTGGGTTCGGTCGCGAGTCGATGGTGGCTGGCTCACCGAACTGGCCGGCGAAGGCGCGATCGATGCTGAGGCGCTGCTTCCGCAAGGTGAGCGCCTCGAAGTCGCCGATCCGGCCAAGGGGATGCTCCGGATTGCGGTTCGCGACGACGAAGGAGCGTTGGTTGCGGCGCTTTACGTCACCCGCTCGGGAGATTTGCCACCGCGCGAGTGGGCGGCGGGGCAGCTCGGCGGGACCGCTGCCGCGCCCGCCGAGCTGCTTGCCGGCCGTCCGATGACGCCGCAGCGGAGCCGCGGCCCGATCGTCTGCGTCTGCCACGGCGTCGGCGCGAACGATATCACCGAAGCGGCTTGTGCCGGCGCGGCGACGGTTGCCGCGATCGGCAGCGCGACCGCGGCTGGAACCAATTGCGGCAGTTGCCGACCGGCCATCGCCCGGCTGCTCGAGGCGGCACTGACGATCGAAGCGGAGGCCGCGGAATGAGCGATTTTCCTTGTGGAGCCGTGTGGCTGGTCGGGGCAGGGCCGGGCGATCCCGAGCTGCTGACGCGCAAGGCCGAGCGGCTGATCCGCGCCGCCAGCATTATCTTCTACGACGCGCTGGTCGGCCCCGGCGTGCTCGAGCTCGCCCGCCGTGGCACCGAGGCGGCCCTCGCCGGCGAGCGGGTGGTGCGGCTCAAGGGCGGCGATCCGTCGATCTTCGGTCGCGCCACCGAGGAGCTCGAGGCCTGCTGCGCGGCCGGGGTGGCTGTGCGGATATGTCCCGGCGTGACCACCGCCTGCGCGGCAGCGGCGAGCCTCGGCACGTCCCTGACCTTGCGCGGGCTTGCCCGAAAGCTGACTTTCGTCACCGCCCACGCGCGCGCCGGGGAAGCGCTGACGTTGGATTGGGAGGCGCTCGCCGACCCCGACGCGACCCTCGCCGTGTACATGGGCAAGGCCGCGGCCCGAGAAGTCTCGGCGCGGCTGATCGCAGCCGGGCTCGCAGCCGAAACGCCGGTGGCGCTGATCGAGAACGTCAGCTTGCCCGGCGAGCGCCGTTTACTGACCCGGCTCGACCTGCTCGGGCTCGGGAGCGAGACCGCTCTGGGGGATGGCCCGGCGCTGCTGCTGATCGGAGAGGCGGTGCGCCGCCGCGATTCGGCAGTGCCCGACGACGCTAGCGTCAGCGCGACTCAGGGCGCGTAGGCGCGCAGGAACGTCGCCGTGGCGAGGCGGGCTTCGGTCTCGATTCGAACAGGCTCGGCTTCGTGGACCGCGCCCATCAGCAGCTGCTGGTGCAAGCTGTAGACGCACAGGCCGATCAGGTGACGGGCGGCGCGGATCGGCATCTCGCGCCGCAACGCGCCGCGCTCCATGGCTGCACCGAGGTACCGCCCCAGCAGTTCCTGAACTCGTCGCGGCCCACGGGCGAAGAAGATCTCGCCGACCTCGGGGAAGCGGTTGGCCTCGCCGACGACGAGCCGGTAGAGCGCGATAGCGTCGGGTGAGGCGAGCATCGTCAGGAACTCGCGGCAAAACCGCTCGAGCGCATCGGCGAGATCGTCCTGCGGGTTGAGGATCAGCGAGACCTGGCGCCGGAACGCCTCGGTCGCATCTTCGAGTACGGCGGCGAACAGCACTTCCTTCGACGGGAAGTAGCTCCACAGCGTCCCTTTCGACCCTCCCAGCGCGCAGGCGATCGCCGACATCGTCGTGCCGGCATAGCCGTGCTCGAGGAACGAACGCTGGGCCACCGCGATGATCGCCGCACGGCGGTTGTGGCGGCGGGCCTCGCGGCGGCTGGGGGCGGCGATGGTTGCCATTGAATCGTACTATACAGTACGGTTTCCCGGTTGACAATGGGCGTCGCAGCGACGAAGGAGTCTCGGCATACTGATTGGTACGGTTTTGATGGTAACGCGACGGATTCATTCGGCATTGCGGAACGGCGCGCCGCTGCTCGCCGTCGCGCTGCTCGGCGGCTGCGGCATTCCCAACCTTGGGCGGAGACCGCAGCCGCTCACTGCGGCCAGCGTTCCTGCCCAGCAGAGCCTGCCCGCCTCGCCCGGAACGGCGTGGCCGGGTGACGGGTGGTGGCGCGGTTATGGCGATCCCCAGCTGGACAGGCTGATTGCCGAGGCGCTGGCCAATTCGCCCGATGTTGCCGCGGCGGCTGCACGTTTGCGCCGAGCCCGGGCGACGGCCGAGGAGGTCGGCGCGGCGCGGCTGCCGTCCATCGACGCGCAAGGCCAGGCGACTCTCGACAAGCAGAGCTACAACAACGGTTTTCCCAAGGAATTCCTGCCCAAGGGGTGGCAGGACAGGGGTCAAATTGCCGCCAGCCTCGCCTACGATCTCGACTTGTGGGGCAAGAATCGCGCCGCGCTCGCCGCCGCGACGTCGGAGGCACGCGCCGCGGCGATCGAGGCCGAACAGGCGCGCTTGGTGCTAAGCGTCGCGATCGCCTCGGCCTACGCCGATCTGGCCCGCGTGTTCGCCGATCGTGACGTTCGCCAAGCGACCCTCGACAACCGCCTCGCCAACCGCCGCCTGGTCGGAATCCGCGTCACCAACGGGCTCGACAACCGCGGCAGCGAGCGCGCCGCCGAGGCCGAAGTCGCCGCCGCGCGCAGCGACCTCGCCGCGGCCGACGAGGCGATCGGGCTGCGCCGCCACCAGCTCGCCGCCCTGGCGGGTGCGGGACCTGACCGCGGCATCGGCATCGCCCGGCCGGCCCTACCGGTGCCGGGGCCGCGGCCGCTCCCGACCGACGTCACCACCGATCTGATCGGCCGGCGGCCCGACATTGCCGCAGCGCGTGAGCGGGTCGAAGCGGCGGCAAGCCGCATCAAGGTCGCGCGCGCCGACTTCTTTCCGGCGATCCGCCTCAATGCGCTGATCGGCTTCCAGGCGCTGGGGCTCGGCAACCTGCTCAGCGCCGATTCGACTTACGGGAGCATCGGTCCGGCGATCAGCCTGCCGATCTTTCACGGCGGCGCGGTTCAGGGCCGCTACCGTAGCGCCCGCGCGGGTTACGACGAAGCCGTGGCGACGTACAATAAGGCCGTGCTCGATGCCTACCAGCAGGCCGCCGATGCGGTGACCAGCGACCGTAGCATTGCTCAGCGGATCGCCAATGTGCGGACCGGGCTTGCCGCCGCCGAAGAGGCGTATGCGCTGGCGCACCGTCGGTATCAGGCGGGCCTCTCGACTTTCCTCGACGTGCTCGCGGTCGAGAACCGCGTCCTCGGCGCGCGACTGGCGCTGGCCGAGCTCGAAGCAGCGGCGCGTTCGAACGACATCGCCCTGATCCGCGCTCTCGGCGGCGGCTTCGTCGCGCCGGCCATTTCCGCTTCGAGGGATAATCCGCATGGTTGACCCACATGGCTGACGTTGCCGCTTCGCCAGCCGATCCGGAGATCGTTTCGCCCGAGGAAGTGGTCCGCCAGCGCGCGCGCGCCGTGCAGCGCCGCAAGTGGCTAACTCGCCTGGCGATCGTGGTGATCATCGCCGGAGTTGCATGGGCCGCGTGGTACTATCTGATCGGGCAGAATTACGTCAGCACCGACGACGCCTATGTCGCCGCCGAAAGCGCGCAAGTGACGCCGCAGATCTCGGCGTCGGTGATCGACGTGAAGGTCAAGGACACTCAGTTCGTCCACCGCGGCGACGTCCTCGTGCTGCTCGATCCGGCGACCCCGCGGATCGCGGTTCAGCAAGCGCAAGCCGATCTCGCCGCGGCGCGCCGTCGCTTTCGCCAGACGCTCGCCACCAACACGGCGCTGTCGGCTCAGGTCAGCGCGCGCGGCGCGGGCGTTTCGCAGGCGCACGCCCAGGTTGCCGCGGCGCATGCCGATCTTGCCAAAGCGCGGGTGGACTTGGCCCGACGCCAAGCTGCGGCCGCGAGCGGAGCGGTCTCGGGCGAAGAACTGACGGCCGCGCGGCGCAGCTATGCCGACGCACAAGCCGCGGTCGCCACCGCCGAGGCGACGGTCGCCCAAGCCGAAGCGACGCGCCAGGCGGCGAGCGGCGAGCTTGCCGCCAATGCCGCGCTCGTCCGCGGCTCGACCGATGACACCGATCCCGGCGTGCTCGCGGCCCAAGCCAGGCTCGCCTCGGCCCAGCTCGATCTAGCAGACACCGTGATCCGCGCCCCGATCGACGGCGTGATCACCCGGCGCCAGGTCCAGGTCGGCCAGCGGGTGGCTCAGGGGACGCCGATCATGACGATCGTGCCGATCCAGCGGGTCTATGTCGAAGCGAACTTCAAAGAACGGCAGCTGCGGCGGGTGCGGGTCGGCATGCCGGCGACGGTCACCGCCGACATCTACGGCGGCAGCGTCGAGTATCACGGGCGCGTCGTCGGCATCTCCGGCGGGACCGGCGCTTCGCAAGCGATCATCCCGGCTCAGAATGCCACCGGCAACTGGATCAAGGTCGTGCAGCGCCTACCGGTGCGGATCGAGCTCGACCCCAAGGAGCTGGCCGCTCATCCGCTGCGCGTCGGCCTGTCGACCGACGTCACCATCGACCTGCGGGAGCACTGATCGGTGGCCGCGGGCGGCGAGGTTTACGACAGGTTCCCGCCGGGACGGCGCCGTCTCGCCGGCATGGTCCTCGCGCTCAGCAACTTCATGGTCGTGCTCGACTTGACGATCGCCAACGTCTCGATCCCGCACATCGCCGGCAACCTC
The DNA here is from genome assembly GCA_019510335.1 of Novosphingobium sp. Lineage (GTDB taxonomy): Bacteria > Pseudomonadota > Alphaproteobacteria > Sphingomonadales > Sphingomonadaceae > Novosphingobium. Next base: position 5,141 of record JAEKKO010000118.1, read on the forward strand.
GGCATCTCGCTCGACCAGGGCACCTGGGTAATCACCTCCTACGCCGTGGCCGAGGCGATTTGCGTACCCCTGACCGGCTGGCTCGCCCAACGGTTCGGGGTGGTGAAGATGTTCATGGGAGCGATGATTGGTTTCGGAGCGTTCTCGCTGCTTTGCGGATCGTCGCTGTCACTCGGCATGCTGGTCGTCTGCCGTATCGGACAGGGACTGTGCGGCGGCCCGATCATGCCGATGTCGCAAACCCTGATGAGCCGGGTCGTGCCGCCCGAGGGTCGCGGAAGGGCGATGGGGGTGTGGGCTATGACCACGACGGCCGCCCCGGCGATCGGGCCAATTCTCGGCGGCTACATCAGCGACAACTGGAGCTGGCACTGGATTTTTCTGATCAACGTGCCGATTGCCGCCGGCTGCACCGCCGCCGCTTTCGCGCTGCTGCGACCTGCTGAAACGCTGACCCGCAAGGTCCCTATCGACAAAGTCGGGCTGGCGCTGCTGGTGTTCTGGATCGGCTGCCTGCAGGTCATGCTCGACATCGGCCGCGACCGCGATTGGTTCGGCGACGCGATGATCCTGGTGCTGGCGCTGCTGGCGGGGATCGGGTTCACCGCATTCATCATTTGGGAGCTGACCGACGATCACCCCGTGGTTGACCTGCGGGTGTTCCGCTACCCGGCCTTCTCGTTCGGCGTGGCAACCATGGCGCTGGTGTTCGGCGCCTTCTTCTCGAGCGTGGTGCTTGTCCCGCAGTTCCTCCAGACGTCACTCGGATACTCGGCAGCCAAGGCGGGCTTCATTACCGCTCTCAGCGCAGTCTCGTCGGTCATGGCGGCGCCGTTTGCCGCTCGCTTCATGAGCCGAATGGATGCTCGAATCCTGATTTCCGCGGGGGTCGTCTGGCTCGGGCTCATGGCGCTGATGCGGGCGGGGTGGACGAGCGGAACCGACAGCTTTCACCTGGCATTGCCGTTGGCTCTTCAGGGCTTCGCGATGCCATTCATGCTGATACCGATCACTTCGGCCTCGCTCGCTGCGGTTCAGCCGCAGGAGACCGCCTCGGCGGCGGGCCTGCAGAATTTCGTGAGGACGATGGCGGTCGCCATCTCGACTTCGGTCGTGCTGACGATCTGGGCGGATTCGCAGCGAGTGGCGCGCAGCGAGATCGTCTCGAAGTTGCAGCCGGACGGGGCGATGGCCCAACTCTCGCGGCTCGGAATGGGCGCCGACCAATCGCGCCAGATCCTGTCGAACATCGTCGAACAGGAGGCGGTTGCGCTGGCGGTCGACCACGCGTTCCTGCTCACCGCGCTGCTGATGTTTGGCGCGGCGACGCTGGTCTGGCTGATGCCACGGCCGAAGATTCCCGGCGGTCCGGTCGCGACGCATTAAATCCGCGGCGGCCATCCTCCCCGAGCGTTTGGCTCAAGGAGGATGGCGAAGCCGCCTCAGCCGACAATCGCCTTGATTTCCAGGTACTCTGCGAAGCCGTGCTCGCCCCATTCGCGGCCGTTGCCGGAGTGCTTGTAGCCGCCGAATGGCGCATGGAAATCGAACCCGCCGTTGATCCAGATGGCGCCGGTGCGCATCCGCCGGGCGATGTCGCGGGCAGCCTCGACGTCGCTGCCGCTGACGTAGCCGCCGAGACCGAAGGGGCTGTCGTTGGCGATCTCGACCGCGTCGTCGACGCCGTCATAGCCGATCATCACCAGCACCGGACCGAAGATCTCCTCGCGGGCGATGACCATCTGGTTGTTGCCGAGGAACACGGTCGGCTTGACGTAATAACCCTTGTCCAGCCCTTCCGGCTTGCCGAGACCGCCGGCGATCAGCTGAGCGCCCTCGTCCAGGCCCTTCTGGATGTAGTCCTGGATCGACTCGTACTGGCTCTTGGAGACCACCGGGCCCATCGCGAAGTTGCCGTTCGGATCACCGACGCTGACGCCTTCGGCGGCCGCGCGCGCGGACTCGATCGCCTCGTTCAGACGAGCGCTCGGCACCAGCAGGCGTGAGCCCGCGCTGCAGGTCTGGCCGGAGTTGCCCATCATTCCCGCGGTCGCGGCGGCGACGTTCTCGGCCATCGCCGGATCGTCGAGGACGATCCACGCACTCTTGCCGCCGAGCTCCAAGCCGACCCGCTTGACCGTCTCGGCGGCGTCCTTCTGGATTTGGATGCCAACCGTCTCCGAGCCGGTGAAGGAGATCATGTCGACGTCGGGGTGCCTCGACAGCGCCGTGCCGATGACGCTGCCCTGGCCTTGGATCATGTTGAACACGCCGGCCGGCGTGCCGGCCGCGTCGATGATCTCGGCGAGGATCTGGGCCGAGTACGGCGCCAGCTGCGGCGGCTTGAGGATCATCGTGCAGCCCGTCGCGAGCGCCGGGAAGATCTTCACGCAAGTCTGGTTCATCGGCCAGTTCCACGGCGTAATCATGCCGCAGACGCCGATCGGCTCCTTGCGGATGATCGTGACGCCGCGCTGTTCCTCGAACTTGAACTCGCGCAGGACCTCGATGGCGGTCTGCAGGTGGCCCTTGCCGAGCAGCGTGTGGAACCCGCAGCCGAGCGAGATCGGTGCGCCCATTTCCTCGGTGACCGCCTCGCCGAGCTCGCGCTCGCGCCGCAGGTACTCGGCTTGAATCGCCTCGAGCAGATCAAGTCGCTCCTTGACGCTGGTCTCGCCCCAGCTCGCGAACGCCCGGCGCGCCGCGGCCACCGCCGTGTCGACATCGGCCGGCGAGCCGAGGGAGATATGCCCGGAGACTTGCTCGTTGGCCGGGTTGATGACCTCGGCCGTCTTCGGGGTGGCTGGATCGACCCACTTCCCGTCGATGTAGAACTTCAGATAGTCGCGCATTCGCCTCTCCTTATTCCTCCCCAAGCTCGTCTCGGGGAGGGGGACCATGCGCAGCATGGTGGAGGGCTCGGGGTGCGCAGACCGCCGCTGGTGCGGCGGCCCCTCCACCATCCCCGCTTCGCAGGGACGGTCCCCCTTCCCGAGCGGAGCTCGGGGAGGATTGCAAATTTACTGCGTGCCCTCGGCATACCAGGTGCGGAACCGCTCGTACTTAGGCATTTCTTCCGAGTTGGCCTTGGGGTCGATCGGCACGTGGATCACCGTCGGGCCGCCGCGGGCATAGGCGCGGGCGATGGCCGGGCCGATGTCCTCAGCCTTGGTGACGTACTCGCCGGCCGCACCGAACCCTTCGGCGATCTTGTCGAAGCGGACCTTGTCGCTCCAGTGGGTGCCGGTCTCGGCGGTGCCTTGGCCGAAAGTGCGCTTGTACACCCCAACCTCAAGGCCCCATTGGAAGTCGACGCCGACGACGCAGACCAGTGGCAGGTTCTTGCGCACGGCGACTTCTAGCTCAGCGATGTGGAACAGGAACGAGGAGTCGGAGGTGACCAGCATCCCCGGGCGCTGACGCCCGGTCTGGGCTTGGTCGGCGAGCATCGCGCCGGTCGCGTACGGCAGGCCGGTACCGATGTGACCGTAGTTCTGGTTCCAGATGACGTCGTGCGGCTTGGCCTGCGAATAGGTCCAGGTGAAGATCACCGTCGCCCCGCCGTCGCGGATCATGATTCCGTCCTCGGGGAAGGCCTTGGTCGCCTCGACGATGAACCGCGAGGTGTGGATCGGAACGTTGCCGGTGCCGTCGCTGTGTTCGAGCGATTCCTTGGCGAGCTCGACAAGCTCTTCCTTGCCTTCCTTCATGAACCGTTCGAGGCCTGGCGCGGGGGAGAGTGCTCCGCCGCTCGCCTGGAGTGCGCGCGACAGCTGCGGCACCACCGCGCGGACGTCACCAACCAGCGGCACGTCGATCGGACGGTTGACGCCGATGGCGGTCGGATCCTGCTGGACGTAGATCCACTTGCGGTCGGCTTCCTTGTCGTACCAGTGACGCCAGCGGCCGTAATGGAGCGGCTCGCCGAGTTCGGTGCCGAGGGCGACGACGAGGTCCGATTCTTCGACCGCATCGACCGAGGCTTCGGAGAACACGTATTGGAAGGTGCGGTCCTCAAGCCCGCGGATGTAGGAGGTGCCGCCCGAGGTCTGGATCACCGGGCATTGCATGAGCTCGGCCAATTCCTTGACCGCTGCGCCGCTCTTGCTGGTGTGCACGGCGTGGCCGACGAGCAGGATCGGGTTCTTGGCTTCGCGGATCAGCCGCGCCGCTTCGGCGATGCGGTCGCCGTCAGCCCCCTGCATCGTCAGGCGATAACGGTTCGGCGGTAGCACCGGCGTGTCCTCGAGTTCCTCGAGGATGACGTGCGAGGGGTACTCGATATAGCTCGGACCCGGGGTGCCCGACATCGATTGGCGGATTGCTTCGCGGACGATCTCGTCGGTCTGGTCGGCGTACTCGATCGAGCCGGAGAACTTGACCGAATCCTCGATCAGCGGCTCCTGGCGGACGAATTGGATGCGGCCGCGGCGCACGCGCCGCTCGGTCACGCGGGCGCGCTGACCGCCGAGGAAGATCACCGGCGAGTTCTCGACCAGGCAGCACTGGATCGCCGGCATCATGTTGGCCATGCCCGGCCCGAGCGTGCCGATCGCGAGCGCCGGCTTGCCGGTGATCCGCGAGGCGGCCTCGGCCATAAATCCGGCCGCGGCCTCATGGTGGGGGGAGACCACGGTCCACCCGCGGGTCTCGGCTTCGAGGAACAGATGAACGAAGTTCGGATCGGGAATGCCGAACAGCGTCTTGACGCCCTCGGCTTCGAACAGATCCAGGATACGCTCGTAGACGCGCACGCCCATTGCCCAATTCTCCTTCTTCCGCGCGCCAGATCGGCAACGTGTGCGAAGGACTGATTGCCCCTTGCGGCGGCCGTCAGCCAATGAGCCGACCTGTCCCCGCGTCGCTGTCGCGCTGTGTTCACGGACCCCGGCGGGGTTGCGGGGGCGAGCGTTAGATCAATCCGTTTGCCATTGCCAGTCGCGGCGGGGCCGGCCCAATCGCTTCGCCCGCCGCCCCGGCGATATCCGGCCGCCAAAGCGGAGCGCGGCTCCAGCCATGGACACTTGAGCGAGGCTGAACCATGTTCTTGCGGGGCAAGATGCGGCACTCGCGCCGAGGTCCGCTAGCGTCAGGGGAAAGCTTTGAAATCCTTCGTGCTGAATCGCCACGGGGCTTTGGTGCTGCCGTCGAGCTCGTTCGCCGAGCTGGACTTTTCGGTCGTCGCCTCGCTCGCCCAGTTCGAGGCGATCATCCGCCGAGACGTCGAATCCAAGGCGCCGAGCGGCACCGACATCCTCGCCCGGGTCGAGTCCAGTGGGTATCGCACACGCCTCGAGCTTCTCCGCGATGTCGCACTCAACCTCTATTGGGTGAACCGCTTCGCCTTGCCGATGTACGAAAAGCGGCCGATGCGCTGGCGCGACGTTCCCCGCCATCGCGACGATCTGTTCCTTCCGGTGCTGACTCCATGGCAGGGCGGTGACCGCAAGATCGCGGCGGTCGCCTCTGCCTACCAGGCGCTGGCGACCAGCGATCCGGCTGCGGCGGAGGCGGAGGACCGCATCTTCGAGCTGCTGTTCGAGGTGTTTCGGCACAAGCGCCATCACGCGACCGAGCTGCCCGCGATCAAGCCGACGGTCGCCGAGTTCCTCGCCGGGGCCGGGGCCACGATCGTGCTCGACCGCCATGAGCCCGACTTCCCGATGTTCAGCGACGAGCAGATCATCGACTGTCGCGAGGACATCGCCGAGCTCGAGGCGCTGCATCGCTGGGCGATGGTCCTCCACAATCAATATCCTTGGGACCGCTCGCGCCAGCGCTTGGCGCTGCCGCACGAGATCGGCGATGACGAGTTCGTCGTCGTGTTCGCTCCGCGCAATCGCGAGGTCCGCAACTTTATTAGCCGGGTGAAAGCGCCGCCGCAATCTGGAACCGCATCGGCTGCATCGCGACCGCCGGAGCCGCAACAACCGATCCGCCCGTATCCGCCGGTGCTCGTCGGTCGGCATTTTTCCGTGCAGCCGCGGATAGAGGCGCTGGCAGCGCTGCGGGGCGAGCAGGCCTGCACGAACGAAGACATCATCCGCAACGCCGCCTCGAGCTGGTCGCCAATGTCGGCGAAGGAGATCAGGGACAAGACCGGGATCGAGGAGCGGCGCTATACCGCGCGCGGGCTCGAGGAAATCTCGCTACAGGCGGCTCGCGCGGCGCTCCGCCATGCCGGACGCGAGGCAGCAGAGATCGGCGCGGTGCTGTTCTGCTCGTGCACCAGCACGCGGTTAATTCCGTCCGTCGCCACCTGGCTGTCTGGCGAGCTCGGCATCTACCAAACTCACAATTCGTCCGACATCGTGGCCGCCTGCGCCGGGATGCCTTACGGGCTGTCGGAAGCAGTGCGCCTGCTCCAGGAGGTCGAGCGCCCGGTCCTACTCGTGTGCGCCGAAAAGTTCTCGGACAAGATCGGCAACGTCCGCACCTCGCGCATGCTGTTCGGCGATGCCGCGGCGGCGATCGTGATCGGGCCGGCCCCCGATGGCGAGGGCGACATCGGCGTGCTGCAAACCTATGCCAGCGGGCCGGCCAAGGAGGTGAACTCGATCGTCTGGCCGAATCCCGATTTCGACAACAATATCACGGTCTACGGGCCGCCGGTGCGGGACCTCGCGCAGCGCTACCTGATGCAAATGCTCGATGAGCTCCGCACGCTCCCCGGCCTGAACGGGGCTGCGACGCTGCTCGATGAGATCGACCTCGTCGTTCCCCACCAGGCGAACAAGACCATGGTCACCGAGCTGGCGTTGGAGGCCGGGCTGAGCCCCGACCGCCTCTATTTCAACATCGAGCGAGTCGGGAACACCTCGGCGGCCAGCATTCCGCTGGCCATCCATGACGCCGTGGTCGAGGGCGTAATCGACCGGCCAATGCGGCTGTTTGCCCCCGGCTTCGGCGCGGGTGCGGTCGGTGGCTATGCCGTGTTGCGGTTGGACCCGGCGATCGTCACGACCGCCGAGGCGACATCGCCCATTTCACCTGCCGCGTTCCCGGTCCCCAGCTCGTCGTCGGAAGATGTCCAGGTCGGCTTCGGCCGCTAGAGCGGGATGACGTTACCCTGACTCGTCATTGCGAGGGCCAAAGGCCCGCGGCAATCCAGAGCCCCACTTGCCGCCCTGGATTGCTTCGCTCCGCTCGCAATGACGAATGCAATGTAAAGTCACGGCCGCCAGGCTCGCTTACGCGACCTCGCGGTAGACCTCGCCGATCTTCTTGCCGTCTTCGAAATAGCCGAGGCCGTAGTCGCCCTGAATGGTCGTGCGGATCGTCTGGCGCTCGTACTTGGCGTCGCAGCCTTCGACCGCGTGAAGCATCCGCCAGTTGTCCCAGATGACCATGTCGGTCGGCTTCCAGTCGTGCCAATAAGCGCTGCTGCCTTCGCCGCGGCGCACGATCTCGTGGCAGACCTCATCGAAGAACGCCTCGCCGGCAGAATCCTCGTGGTGCTCGATGCCGACCGCCATCCATGGGCCAACATGGAGCACTTTCTCGCCGGTGCGGCGGGTCCACACTGCCGGGTGCATGGCGCGCGGGAAGATCGCGACTTCCTTGAGCAGATCCTTGGTCGAAGCGTGCTCGCTGATCGGCTTGAAGTTGACGCCGAAGCGCATTTTGCTCAGCCGCGTGTCGAGCGTGTAGATGATGTTGAGGCTCTCGAGCCGCTCGCGAAGTTCGGGCGGGAACTGCTTGTAAAGCTCGATGCCGTCCATGAACCCGGTGCGGCCGCCCTCGGGGGCGTTGATCGGCGCGCGCAGCACGCCGGCGCGGTTGAGCTCGTCATTGTAGCAATGGTCGAAGTGCCACGGCGAGTAGCGTGCGAGCAGCTTGCCGTCGATCTCGACCAGCCCCTCGCCGGCATAAGGGTCGTTCGGATTGGGGATGTAGTGCATGTCGATCACGCCGGCCGCCTCGTCCTCGGCGGTCCGCGTCGTGCTCTTGGTCGGGTGATCCTTGAGCGGTCCGAAGACCTTGCTCAGGGTGACCTGCATCTTGGCCGATGACTCGACGTTTTCGAACACGATCATCCCGCGCTGCTCGAAAACGCGGTTGAGCTCGTCACGCACTGCCGGATCGGCGAGCGTATCGAACGTGACGCCCTCGACGCGGGCGCCGAACGATAAGTTGTCGCGGAGATTGCTGACCTTGATGGCGGACATGGAAATTCCTCTCGATCTGGCACGGTCTCCGTTCCGGAGCTCCGCATTGTAATGCGTATTATGAGCGTGGATGACAACGCAGACAAGCTTCCACCGGGTGCCCGTGTTGGCGGTCATTGTATCCAGGGCGTTCGGCAGGAACACTCGGCAACAAGAGGCGACGACGGGAGAGCGGAAGTGGCCGAGCAACTGCCAACGGCGCGCGAGGAGTGGCGCAGGAACTGGCCGCGCGCCCCGCGTCGGCATCGCGGCTGTGGCACGACCGGATGATGCCGGCGAAAGGAGGAGATGATCGTGACCCAAGCGCCGACTCTGCGTCACGCCTGAGGCATGGCGACGGCCAAGCATCGTGGAAGACCGATTCAGTCCCGGTCTAGGGTCCGATCGTCTTCGCGCGAATGCGGCAACACATTCATGACTGCAGCTTCGTTCAACAGTGTCGAGATCGCCGTGAGAAGTTGCGCGTCTGCGTAGGGTTTGGCCAGCATCATGCTCTTGGGCACGCCGTGCGCCTGCCAATCGCCAACGCTTCCCCCGCTCGTGTAAACCACCGGAATCAGGGGGAAAACCTCACGCGCGCGGTGCGCCAGCTGCCAACCGTTGGCGCCGTCTCCCAGATCGATGTCGGTGACCAGACCGGCGAGCTCCCGAGACGGCTCGTCTATCACGGCCATCGCCTCGATCCCGTCCGAGGCGGTCACGACCGCATAGCCGCCATGCTCGAGCACGTCCTGCGCCGCGAGCTGAATGATGGGTTCGTCTTCTGCGAGGAGAAGGAGAAGCTTGTCGGTCATGGCACCCCCCGCCGACGTGCCGAGCCGTCAGCTCATGGCCGCCCAAACGCCGTAACCGGCAGGTTGTTCCATGTGTATGCAAACCGTACGGCCTCGCTACTAAAGCGGCCTTCTCACGACGATTCGCAGGAATGCATCAATGCCCTAATGCGATGCGGAAAAGCGGCGATCACCGGCGCGGTGTGAACTCAGCGCGGCTTTGCGGCGAACCAGATGTTGTGGCGTCGGTCCGTGCTGCCGACGAACGCCGGCAAGCTCACTTCGTCGACGGTGAAGCCGGCGCTGCTCAGGCGATCGCCGAACGGCACGTCGAGGTAGGCCGACCAGACCGCCAGGACCCCGCCCGGGCGCAACGCCGCGTACGCCGAACGCAAACCCCAGTTGCAATAAAGCCGCTCGTTTTCGGGCTGGACGAAACCGTCCGGACCGTTGTCGACGTCGAGCAGAATGGCGTCGAATTCCTCGCTCGCGCCGTCGATCACGTCGTGGACGTCCGCGAGCACGATCGAAGCGCGCGGATCACTCAGCGAACTTCCGAACAGATGGGCCAAGGGACCTTCGGCCCAGGCCAGCATCTGCGGGACAAGCTCGGCGACGACGATGCTCGCCCCGGCTCCCCAGGCGTCCAGCGCGGCCCGCAGGGTAAATCCCATGCCCAGGCCGCCAATCAGAACCGACCCGGCCTCCGGCTCGAGCCTTGCGCGGGTCAACGTCGCCAGAGCTTGTTCCGATTGGTGATCGCGGCTGCCCATTAGTTCTTCGCGACCGAATTCGATGGAGTAGTCGCCCCCGCACTTGAGGAGTTGTAGCTGCCCTCCGCGCGGGAGTTCTGCCGTATCCACGAGTTCGATCGGGATGCGATCGGAGCTTTCACAAAGGGTCAGGGGGAAAGTCCTTTGGATGATGGCACTCGCCCGACGCGGAACCGCAAGGCGCCGGGTGGCGGGGTCTACGGACGCGTCTACCGACGGGTCTGACGACTCTTGCGGGCAGCATAGCGGGCATCGCGCGCCGCCTTGAGTTCAGCTGCCGTCGGGAGCTTCGGCGCGGCGGCCGCTGCCGCTTCCTTGGCTTGCCGGGCACGTTCGGCTTCAGCTTCCGCGGCTTGTCTCTCACGTTCGGCTGCAGCGGCTTTTTCGAGTTCCTTGGCCGCGCGAGCGGCTTCGCGCTTGGCGGCTGCCGCCTCTTCGCGGGCCAGCCGCGCGGCCGTCCGGCGCGCTTGCTCGGCCTCGTCGACAGGGGGCTTGCTCCGCAAGCGCTCGAGCGCCTTGTTCTTGGCGCGAGCGGCCGCAGCGGTTCGATCCTGAAAGCTCGGTTCCTTGTATCCTCGCACTGATGTTCCTTCGTTCCCAAGGGTTAGAGGGGATCCGCGACAGCTGGCGGATCCCGGCTTCGTGAAGCGATTGTGGGATAAAGGAGAAGCCGAGACGGCCCAAGTTATCCGTCGAATGCGACGTCAGCAGGGGGCCCCTAGCACGAGTATGCCACCGACAGAAGAATTACCCGAACACATCACGCTGCGGACTGGCTCGCACCACTGCTCGCGTCGCGCCTTTTGTACAGCTCCGTTGGTTCGAGTTCGCTCCCCAAACCTATCCGAGGATCGCCGGTGGCAACCCGAAAAGCTGACCGGCCGCTGCGGCGTTTATCGTGAGCGCGCTAGCGGGCAGCTTCGCTACGGTCGAGCTACACCATCACGAGGGAGACGACGGTCCACCTCGGCGCACGCAGTTTCGCATACGATGTTGCACTGTGCCGAGCTCTGAGGCTGCGCTTCATGTATAACCTTCACGCCACTCACCGGATGTGGCTTCGGTGGTGCGATGTTGTCTTGCCCAGAGTTGCCGAATTGCTCGACGAGCGGGTGCTTCGATCCACTGAAATGACAATTTGGCTCCCACGAGTGCGGTCATGACAATTGCCGCCTGGATAGCCACTATCCAGCTTGTGCTCAGTTCGTGACCATGAGTAAGGCTCACGACAGCCTGAACCAACGGCAAGTTGATCAGATAAATCGCATAACTGTGGTCGCCCAGCCACACCAGTGCAGGAGATTCCATTACCGGCAGACGCAGCGCAAGCAGCAGAAGCGCGGGCCAAGTCACAAGGGTTAGCGGTAGCACCGGTGAGTACGGGCCGGTTTCGAAGCACAATCCCGTAGCGCAAGCGGTCACCAGGACCACGCTAGGAATTCTCGATAGGGATCCTCTGCAATGCCACATCGCCTGGCCGAGGAAAAAGCCCAGCAACCCACGGCGAAACACGCCTCCCGCGTACGGCCCTCCCGGTTGACTGATGAGCATCAGCCCGACCAAAGAAACCAGGATCATGACTGCTGTCACGCACAGCAGCACTTTGCGCCCGCGGGCTGCCGAGGCGGAGAAAATCACGTAACAGAGCATTTCAACTGAAAGCGACCAACTCGACCAGTCGTACGTGCCCGCGACGGGCGAAACGAAAGCCTGGAGCATCGCCACATGCGCGATAAACGCATAATAGGTGTTGGCTCGGCTGGTCCGATCGACAAGCGCTATCAGGATGAGCATGGTCAAATGAAGCGGCCACAGTCGCGCCAATCGGGATACCCAGAAGGAACTTATCCCGTGTCCACTGTCGAGGTCGCCATTGCGCAGATAGACGTGAGCGAACACATAGCCAGACAGGACGAAGAACAGATCCACAAGCGTCCAGCCAAAATGCTGCAACCAGCTGGCAAGTTGCGCCAGCGGGAACATTGAAAACTGCCAGGGTGCAAAGAAAAAGAACAGATGGTGAGTCATCACACCGATGGCAGCGATTCCACGCAAGCCATCGAGCCGACTGAGCCGCCGCAGTCCGGAACAGCCTGAACTTGTGAATTCACCCGCGCGGTCGGCTCGTTGCATGATAGTCGGCCCGCTAGCGGGTTTACACTTACGCTTCGGTTAATCTCCTTGAGTGCACGCGTCCGAGGTGGCCTGCGCTCAGGAGGAAGGGTTCATCCCCGGCGCCATTCCGGACCGTACCACGGTAGCATGGAGCTGCAACGACAGGACGGGAGCGTGAAGGCAGGTGAGCTAGGCGCGCTGTAGACAGGAGCTGAAAAACTCCACGACAGCCTTCTCAAGCGGGTAACGAAATTCAACGCCGGCAGTTTGCCCATTTACCCACACCACGGTTCCCTCGGCCGGAACGAGCGGACCCAGGGCGAGTTGGATGACGTCTCCCTTCTCCGCAGTGCATTCTGAGCCCGTCATCCGGCAACCACGAGTGGAAAGCTCGGAATAGAAGATCGGACGGATCTGACCATCTTTTGACCGATAACTGCCTGGAAGGTCCACCGGCAGCCTTCTCTCACGCCGTCGTTCCACACGCCCCCCGATCAATGTTGGTTACTGCCAATGCATCGATCTGCCTTAAAAGCACATTTCGCCGTCTGGTTAACGAAAATTCGGAGCCTTGTTTCGCGACCACCCACACTCGCCGGCAATTTTGCACGCCATCGCCGCCCCAGTGGTGCGCGAGGTCGCTTTACCCCCTCTTCCGATACAGAAGCTTGCGTCGGGACATGTTTAGGCAGGCGCTTCAATATCGGGCAGACCGACGCCGGACTTCTTCTGCTTATGCGCTCGGGAAGCGGGCTTGCCCGCGATGTCCCGGGGCTCGAATCGGTCGAGCATTTTCTCGGCGAACGCGAGCGCTTCGGCATGGCCTTCATCGGTATTAAGAGCTCGCTCGGTGGCCAGCGCACGTGCCAGCCCGGCCATCAGGAGGCTGACGACCTTGGGTGGGAATTCGTCCGAATCGATGCCGTAGCGGTCGAAGATCGAGGTCAGCGCGCCACTGACGAACAGCCGGTCACCTCGTGCCGAGCGGCCGATGATTTGCCGCAACTTGGGGCGATGGCTGGCCGCGGCGTTGTACTCGATCACGAGCTTGCCGGCCGCGGCATCAAGCCCCAGCTTCCACAGCTCGTGCAGTGGGTGCGACGAGGTCAGGGCCGTGGAGAAGGTCTGGTAATACGCGTCCTCGCGGCGCTGGAACGCGGCGATGAAGAGGTCGTCCATCGTCCGGAAATAATAATGGATCAGCTTCGACTTCAGACCTGCTCGGGCGGCGACCTTGCGCGAGCTGACGCCGGCGTAGCCTTCCTCCATCATGATCTCTTCCATCGCATCGAGGATGAGGCTGCGTGTGTCCGCGGTCACGGCTGGAGCTGGTTCTGCGCTCATCGAAGCTCCTGCTGCTGATGGTTGGTCGGAACGCAGCCATCCGTCACATGGACTCCCTGAAGGCGAACGACAAGTGCCGCTTTCAATGATTTTAGGCAAATGCCCAATAAACTGGTGACAGAGGGGTGGCGGGCGTGTAGCAGCGGATCGAATTCGTTTGCCGAATCCGCCCTTCGGAGGACCACATGAGCGTTGCGACCGTCATTGATCCGCTTCTCGATCGTCCCGTCATCGTTGACCGCGACGTGCGCCAGGCCGTGCCGGTGGCTCTGCCCGAAGGACTATGCGTGGTTTCGGCCGACAGCCATCTCGAGATCGCCGATGACATCTTCGTCGAGCGCTTCCCCGAGCACCTCAAAGCCAAGGCGCCGCGCGTCTGGTTCGACCAGTACTGGCACATCGGCTACCGCGGCGAGGTCGAGGCGCTCAAGCTCGGTGAGCGGGGCACCCGCGCGCTCACCCGCGTCAATCTGCCTACGGTCGGCGACGTCGACGCGCACCTCGCGGCGATCGAGGCCGAGGGCATCGAGTTCGAGATCCTGTTCCCGCAGACCCTGATCGGCTTCATCCGCTACCCGGACCTCGAGGTTCAGGAGGCGATGTACCGCGTCTACAACGAATACACGATCGAACGCCTGGCCGCGAACGGCGGCCGGTCGGTGCCGGTGGGCGTGTTCAGCAACTGGTGGGACCCGGCCGCCGCCGAGCGGGCGATGCGCCAGATCGTCGATCTCGGCTACAAGACCTTCATGGTCCCGTGCGCCCCGGGCAAGGACCTCAACGGCCGCGAGCTGTCGTACGCCGACGAGCACTTCGACCGCTTCTGGGCGCTCGCCAACGAGGCCGGCCTGCCGGTCTGCTTCCATATCGGCGAGGCGATCGACATCGACCGACGCGGCGGGGTCGGCGCGGCCAACATGGTCCTGTTCGCGCCGTTCCGCCGTCCGTTCGGGCAGTTGGTGTTCGGCGGCGTTTTCGACCGACACCCGAACCTCCAGGTGGTGTTTGCCGAAGGCGGCATCGCCTGGGTCCCGCCGGCGCTGCAGGACGCAGAGGCGCAGTACGACATCCATCAGGAAGTGCTCGATCCGATCGAGCACCGGCCGAGCCACTACTGGCACACCCACTGCTCGGCGACGTTCCAGAACGACCGCCTCGGCCTCAGCCAAATCGACTTGATCGGCGCCGACCGCATGATGTGGGCCTCCGATTACCCGCACAGCGAAGGCTCGTACGGGTACGGCCGCGAGTCGATGAAGACCGTCGTCGACATGGTCGGCGAGGACCGCGCGCGGCTGATTCTCGGCGAGAACGCGATCCGCGTGTTCAAGCTCGACGCCTAAGCGCAACCTCCGCAAACATGATGACGCGCGCCCTCCGAGGCGCCGCACCCAACGGGAGAGAATGATGGAAATTGCCACCGCCACCGGCGTCACGCATGAGCTCGGGCCACTGACCAAGCGCGTCTACGGGTTCGTCGAAGCGCAGACGACGGCAATGGCCGCCGGGATCAGGTCCCCGTCCGACTGGAACGGCATGCTCGACTACATCGATGCGGATCGTTTCAAGCGCGTCGGCGCCTACCTCGAGGAACTCGACTGGGAGGCTTACAAGCAGTTCCTGACCGGCTGGATGGCCGGCGGCACGCGCTTCGAGTTCACCGAGTTCCAGATCAGCGAAGTCGGCAACAGCGTGTTCCAGGAGATCGAGGAGCGCCACTATCGCGGTGACGACTTCATCCGCAAGAACGTGATCGCCGTCTTCCGCTTCGATGACCAGCAGCGGCTCTATCACCTCGATATCTACGAGCAGGCCAAGGACTCCGGCGACTGGATAAAGGAATCCGCGAGGAAGGCCACCGCCGAGGCGTGAGACCACCGAAGCCGCCACTCCCAAAGCATCAGGAATAGAGATGACCGACACTCTCGAGGGCAAGACCGCTCTCGTCGCCGGCGGCTCGCGCGGGATCGGGCGGGGGGTCAGCGGCGGATACTTGCTGTGACAGTGGAACCGATGCGACGCCTCGAGTGCAAGGCAATCTTCGTCGCCGGCGTCGGGAGCGCTTACTCCAGTCTAGCTGACCAATCACGGATCGTCCGACTACGGCGCACCCAGAACCAGGCGAGCATAGCGAGAGCCGTAAGCACGGCGGCCACGTCACAGCACCCTCCGTGCCTTTGAGGTGAGAGCGCCGAAGCTTACCTCAATCAGCCATTCGTGCAGGCCATTCCGCGCTTCTTCATGCCTCAAAAGAAGACGAGCAAAGCCAAAGGGCTCCCCCAGCATGACGGCTCTTCTTCGCAGAGAACCAGGCCGCCACCCAAGTGGCGGGCAATCGTCAACTTTCGTCGCACCGTTCTGGGACGGCAGATGCTGAATGGAGGCTTCTGGCGGGGCTGCATTGCCTTGAGCGCCTGTGCGGATGTGGGCTACGAGCATCATGTGGCCGATTCCTCCCATCCAGGCGCGAAAGCTCACGCGATCACCCCCTTGTCAGGCTCGGCGGCCTGGCGGGGCGACGTGCTCCGCACGCGAAGCTTGGCGCGTATGCAGATACACCCGGTCAGCCATCCATCGATGAAGCTCATGGTTGCAGTCGCACTGTCGTGCATTGCTTCGCGTGGGTTCGCCACCGATTTGCCGAGTGACGTCTCGCTGGATCGCTCTGGACCAACGCAGATCGCGGCCGACGCTTCCGCAGGACGGCCCTTGGCAGATGAACAGAGCGGACGGTTGCTCGGTAAATATGGGCCTGCGCATCCTCCGCCCACCTCTGCTGACCTCACCCGAAGCGCCGAGTTGTCTGCCTTGTCCAGCGTCGCAGCAACGGCCGATCCGACGCGCAGCTTGGGATCAAGACTTGCCCGTGCTCGACTTGCCAGCACGAGAATGCCTGTCGGCAGCGGGCGGATCAGCAGCGGCTATGGCATGCGGGTCCATCCGATCCTCGGCGGAGTACGGATGCATTGGGGTGTAGACCTTGCTGCTCCGAGCGGAGCCCCGATCATGGCGACAACGAACGGAACCGTTCGAAGCGCCGGGTGGTCGGGCGGCTACGGCCTCCTCGTTGCACTGGATGATCCAAGCGGAATTGAGACACGCTACGGGCACATGTCGCGGGTTGCCGTTGCTGCGGGTCAAGAGGTGCGCGCCGGACAAATCCTCGGCTTCGTCGGCTCAACTGGCCGCTCAACGGGTCCGCACGTCCACTATGAGGTACGGGTAGCGGGTCGAGCCGTTGACCCAGCACGGCCTCGCCCAGGGGCTTAGCTCGCGCTCAGGACAGCCGGAGCTGCGCAGGACCCGCGTTCGCGCAAGCTTTCAGCGGCCCCAAGACCGCGCTGATCGGTGCGAGAGCCTCATTCAAGTGAGGCCTGTGCCAAAGCACCGCTTCGGCGATCGCTTATTGGAACGGTTCAGCAGATCGATCATTTCCAGAGACGACTCTCGGTGGAACCAGAGGCGTCGACGCGCGCGGCGAAGCGGGGACGGAAGACCTTTGCGAGGCGATGATTCACTACCGGACTTGTCCGATGAACTCGTGAACGAGCCCGACCTCAACCGTTGCGATGCGCTCTCGAACCTAAAGGAGAAGAAAATTGGCTGAGAACACTTCAGATGTCGCCGCGAACAGGGAAGCGCCGATGAGCACTTCTGATCTCGCCAATGCCGGACAGCAACCCGAACCTGACGCTTACGTCCGGACTGATGGTAACCAGTCGGGCGGTGCGCCACCACCATTGTTTCCGGAGAACGAGGCGGGCGACCTGCGCCAGCGCTGGGACGCGATTCAGGCCGGCTTTGTCGATGAACCGCGAAGGGCCGTCGAAGAGGCCGACACTTTGGTCGCGGCCGCGATGAAGCGGCTAGCTGAAATATTCGCGAATGAGCGATCGCAGCTCGAAGGACAATGGGACCGTGGTGACAAGGTATCGACCGAGGATTTGCGGATCGCTCTTCAGCGGTACAGAGCTTTTTTCACCCGCCTTTTGGCAGTCTGATAAGCAGGCGTTTCCGCACGTCCGTTCGCGTCTGTGTACCTGGCGTATCGGCTGAGGCTTTGCTTCCGCCGCTCGTCGCGGGAATAAAGCGGTTTCCGCCGGACGCCGTCTGGATGCCGCCTATTGAAACTGCAGCCCAAAGGAGCTTCCCGCCCCCAAGGCCAGGCGCCAGCATAGCAGTAGGACAGTGAAATCCCCTCGAACAAGTGGCTGCTGGCGTTCCGTCTCATTTCCAGCAGCAAGAAGGGCATTAGCGCCCATCAACTGCACCGTTGGTTCGATATCACCTACAAGTTGGCATGGTTCTGCGCCCCGTCGTATTGGTGATGCGACGGGCCAGTGCGGCGGCCGACGACCACGAATAATCCGCCTTCGCCGCCGATGCGCGCGATCCAGGCCACTTGCGCGAGCAACGCCTCGGTTGGCCAGTAATCGGGCTGCGGCGTGAACAGCGCGTCGTCCTCTCCGTCGCGATCGAGCAGCGACGAGGGGTACGAGCGCACGTACTCGATCCCGTTGTCGACCAGCCAGCCGCGGACTTCGCCGAGCGTGTGGCTGTGCTCCTCGGGGTGGCAGTACTGGTCGCGCCGCCATGCTTCCTGGCGCTCGGCCTCGCCCGAGCGATCGGCGAGGACAGGATCGCGGGGTAGCCAGCGCCCGCCGCTTGCCCGGGCGACGAGCTGGCGAACATGCGTCGGTAGCCGGGTGGGCGTGTGGTGCAGAACGCCCGAGCAGTAGACGACATCGAAGGCGCCGGATCGCAAGCCCGGGCGCGACAGGTCGGTCTCGACGAACAGCACGTCATCGATCCCGAAGCGCCGCGCCGCCGCCGCGCCGAGCCGCAGCGAGGCGCGGGTCAGGTCGGCGCCGATCACGATCCGCTCCCGGCCGGCGAGGAACAGCGTCATCTGGCCGGTGCCGCAGCCAATCTCGACAACCCGCGCATCGGGGGCAATCGCCTCGTCGAGCA
>JAEKKO010000029.1 GCA_019510335.1 Novosphingobium sp.
CTATGTCCCTTCCACCCGACGACGCCCGAGGCCGAGGTGGTGTTGACGATCGATCCGCCTCCGCTCTTGAGCATCGAAATGATCGCGTACTTCATGACCATCCACGCGCCGCGCAAGTTGACCGAATGAACGCGGTCCCAGTTGGCGGTTGACTGCTCGTGCAGCGGGGCCATCCCGCCGCCGAAGCCGGCGTTGTTGCAGAGGATGTCGACCCGGCCGAACTTCTCCTCGGCGGTGCGGATGAGGCGCTGGACGTCTTCTTCCTTGGCGACGTCGCATTGCACCCCAACCGCCGAGCCGCCGATGGCGGACGCGACCTCGTCCTGCTTGCCGCTGATGTCGGCGAGCACGAGCCTGGCGCCTTCGCGCGCGAACGTCTGGGCCATGGCCTTGCCCATGCCCGAGCCGGCCCCGGTGATCACCGCCACTTTATCCTTCAGCCGCACCGTGCTACTCCCATTGCTTCTCGGCAGCCCTTTGATCGCAGCGGCGGCGACTGCGCAAGCGCATGGGCGATTGCAACGTGCGCTGCGGCCTTTATCGTCCCCGCGGTGCAGATCGCGCTTGGCGCCACGCAGGGTTGCTGACCGCTCCATTAGCCGCCTAGAAGACCGCGCACCGCAGCGACGGCAAAGGGGATGAGATGCCGATGAGAATCCAGCCGGCCGCGTTCTTGCGCACGACCCTCCCGCTCGCCATCGAGACGGTCGAACAGCTCGATTCGGAGCGCTACCACTCGATCTGGCTGCCCGATCACATGGTAAGCTTCTGGCCGGATTCGATCTGGACGCCCGAGTTCACCGACCTCGCGATCGCCTCGCCCTCGCCGCACCGCCACCTCGATGCTTTGGCCGTCGCCGGGGCCGCCGCGGTGCTGACCCAGAATATCCCGCTGGCGACCCACGTCATCGACACAGTGCGCCGCCATCCGGCGATGCTGGCCCAGAGTGCCCTGACGATCAGCCACTTGTCGAAAGGCCGCTTCTTCCTCGGCCTCGGCTCGGGCGAGACCGAGAACACGGTGCCCTACGGCTTCGATTTCGAGAAGCCCGTGGGCCGTTTCGAGGAAGCGCTGAAGGTCATCAAGCTGCTGTGGGAGACCGACGGCTTCGTCAACTTCGACGGTCAGTTCTATCAGCTCCACGACGCGCGCCTCGACACCGAGCCTTACGACGGCAAGTTCCCGCCGATCTGGATCGGCGCCAGCGGTCCGCGCATGCTGAAGATCACCGGCCGCTATGCCGACGGCTGGTGGCCGGCCGGCGCCTGGACGCCGGAGGACTACGCCGCCAAGCTAGCGGTGGTCCGCGAAAGCGCCGATGCCGCCGGGCGAGATCCGCTGGCAATCACCCCGGCGACCAGCATGCTTTGCCTGATCGGCGAGGAGGACGAAGTCGCCGAGATGCTGACCCGGCCGATGGTCAAGTCGATCGCGATCATGCTGACGGCCGAGGAAATGCGCCGCTTCGGCCACGAACACCCGCTTGGCCCCGATTGGCGCGGCTATCAGGACATCAACCCGGCGGTGCTCAACCGCGAGCGCGTGGTCCGCTTTGTCGAGGAATTCGATTCGCGCGCGCTGAGGGACATCGTTCCGATGGGCACGCCGCGGCAGGTCGCCGAAAAGCTCAGCGGCTTCGTCGACGCGGGCATGCGCGTGATCAAGATCATGGACTACGGCGGCATGGCCGGCGTGAAGTTCGCCGCCACCTCGGCTGCCAAGGTCCGCGAAACCGAGGACCTGCTGATGGCGATGTGCAATGACTGAGGCCGCCGTCGCGACGGACACGCCCGATGCCGCGGAACTGCTGGGCCGGGCCAAAGCCGAGACCGGCCTCGACGACTGGGCCGACCCGACGTTCGAGCAGCGCTTCGCCCTCGCCGTCGAGCACATCAACTCGATTCCGATGGACGCCGCTGGGCGCAAGGCCGCGGCCGACAACATCAATTGGCTGCTGACCGACCGCCTCAAGTTCTTCGAAGATCGCAAGCGCTATCGGCTCGCCGACGAGGTGATCGAGCGGCCGATGTTCGCGACCGGCGAGCCGCGCTCGGGCACCACGCTGATGCATGCGCTGATGAGCGTCGATCCCGAGGCGCGCGCGCTGCGCTTTTGGGAAGTGATGCACCCCTCGCCGCCACCCGGCACCACGGGGCCCGATGACCCGCGCATCGCCCAAGCCGATGCCGAGTGGCGCGAGATCAACACCAAGATGTGGAAGTGGCTGCACTGCCACCCCTACAACGACATGCTCGGCAACGGCCTGCCCGAGGACGAGCGGACCTGGGCGTTCGATTTCCGAGTGATGACCCCGACGGCGTGGTGGCGGGTGCCGATGCAGAGCCTGTCGATGGGCTTGCCGACCGATGCCGTCGCGCAGTACCGCATCCACAAGGCGATGCTCCAGGCGTTCCAGTACCAGCGGCCGCAGAAACGCTGGGTGCTCAAGGGCTTCCACGGCTTCCGCCTCAAGGAATTCTTCGACGCCTACCGCGACGCCTCGCTGGTCTGGCTGCATCGCGATCCGGTCCAGGTGGTAGCCTCGGCGACGATGATGATGGCCGACATCATGGAAGGGATCGTCGGCGCGATCGACCTCAAAAAAGAGGTCCGCATGCACCTTGAGCGGACCCGGGCGAGCATCGCCAACACCATGGCGAACCCGCTGGCCGCCGACCCGCGGATCCACCACGTCCGCTATGTCGACTTCGTCGCCGATCCGGTCGCCACGGTGCGCGGATTCTACGCGTTCGCCGGGCGCGAGTGGACCCCGGCGGCCGAGGCGGCGATGCGCGATTACCTCGCCAACAACAAGGGCGATCGCCACGGCAAGTTCCACTACTCGACCCAGCTGCTGACGGACGCCGGCGAGGACATCGCGGCGCTCAACGAGGAGTTCCGTCCATTCCGCGAGCGCTTCGGCGTGCCAATCGAGAAGCGGGATTGAGGGGCCGGTCGCCCCATAGCGCCTGAACCATGCACCCGCGCATCTCGCTCCACCAGGCTGCGTTCATGGGCGCGAGCACGAGCGCGTTCCTCGACCATTGCCGCGCGATAGGGGTGGCCAATGCGACCCTGGTCAGCCCCAAGCTGCTGCTACCGCACGGCATGGACGACGCGCGCGGGGGCCTGGCGGCGGGTGGCGTGCGCGTGTCGTGCGTCAATCACCCGTTCGCGACCTTCCCCAACCTGGAGCTGGACACGGGAGAAGCGGCGAGGAAGCTAGACGAGGTCATCGGAATGATCGCCGAGCTTGGCGCGCCTTCGATCTACCTCGTAACCGGCGGCCGAGGTTCGCTGAGCTGGGAGGAAGCGGCGGAGCGGTTCACCAGGCTGGTCGCGCCATGTGCCGAGACGGCCTGCAGCCACGGAATCGCGCTGCTGGTCGAGAACGCTTCGGCGTTCAACGTCGACATCCACATGGCCCACACGCTCTCCGACACCATCACGCTCGCCGAACTGGCGGGAATCGGCGTGTGCATCGAGCTCCACGCCTGCTGGCCGGAAGGCGGGCTCAGCGTGTCATTTCGGCGGGCGATGCCGCGCTGCGGACTGGTCCAGGTCAGCGACTACGTCCTCGGCGATCGCACCGCACCGTGCCGGGCCGTGCCCGGCGACGGGGCGATCCCGCTCGAGCGGCTGCTCGGCGACCTGCTCGAGGCCGGGTACCAGGGACTGTTCGACCTCGAGCTGCTCGGCCCGCGGATCGAAGCCGAAGGGCCGGCCGCGGCGACCCGCCGCGCCGCCGAGCGGGTCAGCGAAATCCTCGACCGACTGGGAGCCTGACGATGGCCTTTGGCGATGGCCCTGCCGACCAAGCACTCGATGCCGCCTGGGAGCGGTTCTGCGACGATTTGCGCCAAGCAGGACGGCTGGTGTTCAAGGACGCCAATCCCCCGGCGCCCCTGCGCCGCGCGGACGGCTTCAGATTTCTTACCCAAAACATCGGCCAAGCCTTTGATCTGGCTCTGGAGACGAAGGATGCAGCCTATCCGCAAATCCACGCGTTCTGCACGCCTTATTGCAAGCTCGGCGGCGACGTCGCCGATTTCACCTACCGCCAGGCGTGGATTGACGGGCGCCATGCTTATCGGATTTCCGGCAGGCGCGGCTCGGCGCGGTTCTTCAACGTCACCGTCCAAGGGCCCAAGCCCGCCGCCCTCCCGAGCGGCGACAAGCCGTTGCACGAGCCGTTCGGCGACACGCCCGAGGCGAATATCTTCGGGCACCAACTGGAAGTCGCCGCAGACGGCAGCTTCGAGCTGTTCATCGGCGGCGAGCGCCAGGGCGCGAACTGGCTGCCTACTACCCCCGGCAGCCGCAAGCTGTTCATCCGCGAAGGTTTCGACGCGTGGGAGGAAACCCCGACCCCGCTGACCATCGAGCGCATCGGCATGGACTCGCCGCGGCCGCTGCCAACGGCGGAGACCGTCTCCGAAGCAATGGCTTGGGCTGGCGATTTCGTGAGCAGCATGATGACGCAGTGGCCCGAGCACTCGTGGCGTAACTCGGGCGGGGTAGTCGATCCCGATCAGCCGAACGTGTTTCCCGCCGGCAAGGCGGCGAACACGGCTGAGGACGCCAAGCGCGGCCGCCTCGCCGCGCATATGATCTGGAAGCTTGAGCGCGACGAGGCGCTGATCGTCAGCTTCGAGGCGACCGAAGGCTTCTGGATCATGGGCATGGGCGGGGCGTTCGTGAACAGCATGGACTTCCTCTACCGTCCGGTCAGCTACACCCCGGCGCGGGCCAAGGTCGACGCTGACGGCAAGGTCCGCCTGGTGCTGGCGCACGAAGACCCCGGGGTGTGGAATTGGGTGGATACGCAAAGCTTCGGCAGCGGCAATCTCACCTACCGCATGCTCCAGAGCCAGACCGCGCCGCGGCTGGAGACGCGCCTGGTCAAGCGCGCCGACCTGTTCGAGGCGCTGCCAAGCGACACGAGCACTATTACCCCCGAGGAGCGCGTCGCCGAGATGTGGCGTCGCTACCGGAGCGTGAAGCGGCGCTACGCGATGTAAGCCTTACAGAGGCTTACAGCTTCCAGTTCACTTGTGCCGTCAGTGAGCGTTGCGGGAACGGGTGGAACAGGAAGTACTTGTCATTCGTCAGGTTATCCACTCCGAGCGCGAATTCGAAGTGGTCATTCACTTTGAACAGAGCGCGAAGATCGATGACTAAGTATTTGTAAAATCCTGTGTAGGTGTTCCCGACCGGATCGCTATTGTCGATCGTCGCGTACATCCGGCTGGCGTAGCGCGCGGCGGCGGTCAGCGATAATTGCGGCGCCGGGCGCCAGGTCACCACGGCATTCGCCTTCCAGTGCGGGACGCTCGGCAGCAGCTTGCCGACCGCGGCGGGGAACGCCGTGTCCTTGCTCGTCACGGCGTCGGCATACGTGACGTTGGCGCTGACATCGACGGTGGGCACGACGTCGCGCCGGTCGATCGCCAGCTCGACCCCGCGGGCCCGGGTACGGTCGACGTTCTGGACGAAGCTGAAGGTGCCGGCGAGACCGGGCAGCGTCCCGCTTTGCGAGATCAGGGCATGAGTGACGACTTCGTTGAACAGCGACAGGCGCACCGTGCCGTGACCGTCGTCATGCTCGATCGCCACTTCCTCGGAGCGCGCCCGTTCGGGGGCGAGGTTGGGATCGGGCGAGGTCAGCGTCGGCCCGGTAGTGATCGCCTGATAGAGTTCACCGACGGTCGGGAAACGCACCGCCTGCCCGAACGACGCCTTCGCGCGCCATCCGGCAGCCGGCCGCCAATCGAGCGTCGCCTTCGGCGAGAAGCCTTCGGCCCGCCGCTCGGGCTGGGTGACATTCAGTGGGGGCACCGTCGAGAAGTTGAGGCCGTTCCAGGCGCGCCACCACTCGTACCGCGCGCCGAGCATCAACGTCAGCGCAGGGGTGAACTTCACCGCATCCTGCGCCCACAGCGCCACGATTCGGGTCTTGCCGCGCGACGCCTGGTTGAGGGCGTCCTGTTGCGGGCTCGTCCAGTCCGGTGTGGTGTAACGATCGCTTTCAAGTCGGTAACGATCGAAGTGAGCGCCGAAGCTGAGCACGTTGGTGTCACCGCCATCGGCGTGCCACGCCGCCTTTGTATCGAGCGTCACCCACCCGGTGCCGTCCATCCGCTGGACGTTGCCGGCGCCGCCAGCAAACGCCGCCGGCAGCAGCCCCGTCGGCGAGCGCTGGGTGTCGCGGGCATAATCGTAAACCGTGCCGACCACCTGCCAGTCGAGCCGAGGCGCCCCGCCCTGCAGGTTCAGCACGTGCGACCAGTGCAGCGAGTCGCGCCTGTAAACGTTCGACGAAAAGGCGCCAGTGTATACGGGCTGGTTCGCGGCGTTCGCCAGGTACGTCTCGGCGGTGCCGTGGGTATCGTCGTGCCACAGCGCGATCACGTAGCTCAGCTGCGCCACATCGCCGAGGTCGAGTGCGGCCTTGAGCTTGACCGTGTCCTGGACGTGGTGCTCGAGGCCCCCGGCGCCGAGCACCTTGATCGGTGCTCCGGTGCGGCCAAGGTCGGCGAAGGCTCCGCTCGTGCCGGCAGG
>JAEKKO010000030.1 GCA_019510335.1 Novosphingobium sp.
CTTTGGACAAGCGCTATCTCGCTCCATACGCCGCGGCCCTGGCCCAGCACGAGCCGTCGATCGCGCGCCTGCGTGCGCTGACCGCCGGCAGCCCCGACCCCCGCCAGCGCGAGCTTGCCGCCGCCGTCGCGCAACTGAGCGACGCCAAGTTCGCCGAAGTGGGCGAGGTCATCGCCCAGATCCAGAAGGGCGACTTATTCGGTGCGCAGCGGCGAATCCTCAGTGACGAGGGCCAGGACGTGATGGAGCGGCTGCGGCGCGCCATCGCCGGGATGGAGGCGATCGAGCAGGACAGCCTCACCGCCGCTCACGATCGGGCCGTCGCCACCGAAGCGCGCATGGTGCCGCTGATGCTGGTGCTGCTGGTGCTGATCTCGACGACGCTGGGCCTCGGCCTGTGGCTGGTGGTCCGCAACGCCGATGCCGAAGCGCTGGCTGCGCATGCCGGACAGCTCGCCGCCGCCCGCGACCGCGCCGACCTTCTCGCCAACGAGCTCAACCACCGGGTCAAGAACCTGTTCGCCGTCGTCCGCGCGACAGCCCCGAAGCGCAGCCGGCGCTCGAGCGGATCGCCGACCGGGTGCGGGCGCTGCTCAAGGCCCACGCCATGACCCAGGGCGAGAACGGCGGGGTCACCGCCCGTCTGGATGGTCTGGTCGAAACGGTGATCGCGCCCTACCGATCCGAGAACGCGCACTGCACGATCGAGGGCCCGTCCGTGGCGCTGTCCGAGCGGCAAGTCGTGCCCGTCGGGCTGGTGCTGCACGAACTGGTCACCAATGCCGTCAAGTATGGGGCGTGGTCTCAGCCGGGGGGCGACATCGCCATTCGCTGGGAGCTGGCGGGCGACAAGCCGCACCGGCTGCGCCTCGAATGGCGCGAGCACTGTGACCAGGCTCCCGAGCCGAGCAACGGCAAGCGCGGCTTCGGCTCGATGCTGCTGCAGAGCTCCGCGCGCCAGCTCGATGGCGAGTGGACTCGGGAGCTCGAGGACGACGGGATCGCGGTGACGCTGTCGTTTCCGCTCGAGGAGCCGGCTGCGTGAACGCCCTGCTGGCGGATTCGACCGCGTTGCTCCAGGCGGGAATCGTCGCCGCCATCGCCATCGCCGCCGCGCTCGCAGTGCATGTCGCCCTGTTCGCGCTGCTGCGGCGGGTCGCGCGGCTGTCGTGGCTCGCGTCCGACGCCGTGGTGTTCGCGCGCCTGCGCCAGCCGATGCGCTTTGCGATGGTCGCAATCGCGCTGTCGCTCGCAGCCGAGGGCGAGCCGCTGCTGGCGCAAGTCTGGGGAAAGCTCCAACCGTTCGTGACCCCGGCGCTGCTCGGCTGGGTCGCGTTCGCCCTGGTCAAGGCCTTCGCCGAAGTGCTCGAGAACCGGGCGGTCCAGACCGAGGATGCGATCGCCGTGCGCAGCCGCCGCACGCGCATCGCCATCGTCTCGCGGACGATCGCGTTCGTGATCGTGTTCGTGACCATCGCGCTGATGCTGTTCGCCATTCCCGGCGTGCGCAACATCGGCGCGACGCTGATGGCTTCCGCCGGCCTCGCCGGGCTGGCGATCGGCGCAGCGGCCCAGCCGGCGCTGAAGTCGCTGATCGCGGGCATGCAAATCGCCCTGACCGAGCCGATCCGCATCGACGATTACGTCGTGATCGAAGGCGAGAGCGGCCGCGTCGAAGACATCCGGATGAGCTACGTCGTGATCCGCACCGCCGACGAGCGGCGCCTGATCGTGCCGACGACCAAGTTCCTCGATGCGAGCTTTCAGAACTGGACCCGCGTCGGCGGCGGGATCACCGGCGCGGTGGTGCTGCCGGTCATGCCGGGAATCGCCATCGCCCCGTTGCGCGAGGCGTTCCTCGGCCTGCTGGCTACGAACAAGGATTGGGACCGCGGCACCGGCGCGCTGCAAGTTTCCGAGATCAGGGTCGATTCCGTCGAGCTCAAGCTGGTGATGAGCGCGCACGAGCCCGGCGCGCTCGGGCGGCTGCGGCTGGCGATGCGTGAGGCGATGCTCGAGTGGCTGCGCGAGCACTGCCCCGACGCGCTGATCCTCCACCCCGCACCGAGCGCGCCGGCCGCGAGCAAGAGCGCGCCCGCCTAGCTCCGGCGCCCGCGCTCAGGCGTGCTTGCTCTCGCGGGTCGGCGTGACCATGCCCGGGGCGAGGAAGCCGATCGGGGCGACTTCCATCGCCCGCCGCTTGAGCTCGCCCTTCATCCGCTCGTATTCCTCCTCCATCTCGGGCGTGACGGTCGCCCGCGAATCCGCGAGCGCGTCGCGGAAGTCCTCGGCATCGACGGCCTCGACCGTGCCCCCGCGCTTGCGGATGGCGGTGAGGCCGGCGCGGCGGACGACGTCCTCGAGGTCGGCCCCGGTGAAGCGCTCGGTCTCTCCGGCGATCCCGGCGAGATCGACGTCGGGCGCCAGCGGCATCCGCGCCGTGTGGATGCGCAGGATGTGCTCGCGCCCGGCGCGATTTGGCGTGCCGACGTAGACCAGCTCATCGAACCGGCCCGGACGCAGCAAGGCCGGGTCGACCAGTGCCGGACGGTTGGTCGCGCCGATCACCACGATCGATTGCAGTTCTTCCATTCCATCCATCTCCGCGAGGATGGTGTTGACAACCCGCGCGGTGACTTGCGGCTCGGCGATGCCCGATCCGCGCGCCGGCACGAGGCTGTCGATCTCGTCGATGAAGATCACGCACGGCGCGACCTGACGGGCCCGGCCGAATAGACGGGCGATCTGCTGCTCGCTCTCGCCGTACCATTTGCTGAGCAGGTCCGACGATTTGATCGCGATGAAGTTCGCCTCGGCTTCCTTGGCGACGGCCTTGGCCAGCAGGGTTTTGCCGGTTCCCGGCGGCCCATAGAGCAGGAAGCCCTTGGCCGGACGGATGCCGAGGCGGTGGAACGCCTCCGGCGTCTTGAGCGGCAGCTCGACGCCTTCGCGCAGCTTCAGCTGGGCTTCGTCGAGCCCGCCGACGTCGGCCCAGCCGACGTTGGGCACCTGGACCATGACCTCGCGCATCGCGCTCGGCTGGACCCGCTTGAGCGCGTCGAGGAAATCCTCGCGGGTGACCGAGAGGCTTTCGAGCACGTCAGGGGGGATCGTCTGCGCCTCGAGGTCGAGCCTGGGCATGATCCGCCGCACCGCCTCGATCGCCGCCTCGCGGGTCAATGCGGCCAGATCGGCGCCGACGAATCCGTGAGTCGTCCGCGCCAGCTCATCGAGGCTGACGCCTTCGGCCAGCGGCATGCCGCGGGTGTGAATGCCGAGGATTTCGCGTCGGCCACTCTCGTCGGGCACGCCGATCACGATCTCGCGGTCGAAGCGTCCGGGGCGGCGCAGCGCTTCGTCGATCGCGTCAGGGCGGTTGGTGGCGGCGATGACGACGATGTTCGATTGCGCGTGCAGCCCGTCCATCAGCGTCAGTAGCTGGGCGACCAGGCGCTTCTCCGCCTCGCCGGTCACCTGGCCGCGCTTCGGCGCGATCGAGTCGATCTCGTCGATGAAGATGATCGACGGCGCCGCCTTGGTCGCTTCCTCGAACACCTCGCGCAGGCGCCGCTCGCTCTCGCCATAAGCCGAGCCCATGATCTCGGGGCCGTTGATGGTGAAGAAGCTCGCCTCGCTCTCGTTGGCGACGGCGCGGGCGAGGCGGGTCTTGCCGGTTCCCGGCGGCCCGTGCAGCAGCACGCCCTTCGGCGGGTCGACGCCGAGGCGGGTGAACAGCTCCGGGTAGCGCAGCGGCAGCTCGACCATCTCGCGCAGCTGGTTGATGGTGTCGCCCATTCCGCCGACGTCATCGTAATTGACGTCGCCGCGGCTGCCGTGGGCTTCTTCGAACTCGGGCCGCAGCTCGACTTCGGTATTCTCGTCGATATGAACGATGCCCTTGGGCGTGGTCGAGACCACGGTCAGGCGGATCTGGGTCAGCGCGTAGGCTGGCGCGTTGAACATCCGCGCCACTTGCGGCGGCATGTCGCGGACTTGCTGCTGCCCGGTCGTGGCGACGAGATCGCCGGCGACCAGCGGACGGCCGAAGAAATTGCGCTTGAGCGCCTGCGCCGGCCCCTGCAGCCGCATCTCGCGCTGCGCCGGGGCGAACACCACGCGCTGCGCAGTCCGCGATTCGGCGCGGCGCAGGATCACGTGGTCGCCCGAGCCGACTTCGGCATTGGCGCGCTGCAGGCCGTCGAGGCGGACGACCTGGAGGCCCTCGTCCTCAGGGTAGGCGAGCACTGCGCGCGCGGCGGTAATCCGCTTGCCGACGATCTCGACGACGTCCCCCTCGGCGACGGCGAGCTCGGCCATCGTCGATTTCGGCAACCGGGCAATGCCGTGGCCGCTCTCCTCCTGCCGCGCCGCGGCCACCTGGAGCCGCACCGTCCGCTCGGTTACGCTTGCCGCTGCTTCCGCCATCGCACCGTCCTGTCGTTCGTGTTCTTGCGCGGCCGCGAGGCCCCGTCCGCTAAGCTGGGGACGAGCGGACGCCTTTGCAAACGCACACCGCGACGGATCGTGCCCCGGATCGTCACGTTGCCGTCGTCGCCGAAAGAAAAAAGGCCCGGTCGTTGCCGACCGGGCCTTGGAAGTTTGGGAGAGGATGCCTGAAAGGCACTCTGGATATGAGATCGGCGCGCCCGTGCTGCAAGTGCGAAAACCGCGGTTAGGATTGCTTTTTTTGCATTTTGGTATGTAAGCTACTGTAGATTGCAGACATTCCGATGACGGCCGGTTTCGGCCCCCGCCCCTGCACCCGATAGGAAAGCGGTTTCGACGGTCGTCGTTGCGGCGCAGCAGAGCGAGCGACAGCGCCCTTGCGTCAATCGATCAATGCGCCAGCAGCAGCGCCGGCGGCGTGACTATGTCGAGGAAGTAGCGGGTCACGCCGCCCATCAGGAACTCGGTCAAGCGGCGGTGGCCATAGGCGCCCATCACCAACAGCTGCGCGCCGCGCAGCGCCACCGCCCCGGCAAGCGACTGCTCGACCGAGGCGACCCGAGCGACCTCGTGCAGCTCGGCCTTGACTCCATGGCGGGAAAGATAGCGCAGCGCATCGGTCGGCGGAAATCCGCCGGTCTTCTCCGCCTCGGTAACGGTAAGGACGTGCACCTGGCCTGCCAGCGCGAGCAGCGGCACCGCTTCACGCAGCGCGCGCGCCGCCTCGTTGCCGCCGTCCCAGGCGACGCAGGCGACATCGACGGGTTGGGTCAGCAGCCCCGCTTCGGGCACCACCAGCACCGGGCAGGCGCCGCGCAGCGCGAGCTCGCCGGCGAAGCGGCAGCCATGCGAAACGACCGCGACATCGGCCAAGCGCCCGACGGTGGTCATCGCGTCGACCGTCTCGTCGTCGCTGCGGACGACATCGAAGGCCACGTCCTCGCGCGCCAGCTGCTCGGCGATGGCGACGCCGAACTTGTCGTCCCGCTCCAGCGCCTCCCGGAGCATGTCCGTCGCGACGAAGCCGCTGCCGAAGCCGTCGATCGACAGATACGGCGAGAGCGGCGTGTCGACGAGAACGGTGACGTGGCCGCCGGTCGCGCGCCCGAGCGCCAGCGCGCTCTGCAGCCGGGCCGGAGTGCTCTTGCCGTGGTCGGCATAGACGAGAATCGAACGCATCGGACTCTCCCTGGTAAGGATGGCGACACCTTCGCCTGCCATTTTGCAGCGCGCCTTGATCCCGGTCAAATGGGATCGCTTGCCCGGTGCAGCCGAGACCGCTAGGCGAACAGCCGCACGCGACCCTCGCAGCGGAGCGCCGATGAAAAAGCTCTACCCCGATGCCGCCGCCGCTCTCGAGGGCGTGCTCCGCAACGACATGCTGATCGCCTGCGGCGGATTCGGGTTGTGCGGCATTCCCGAGCGGCTGATCGATGCGGTCCGCGACAGCGGCGTCACCGGGCTGACCGTCGCCAGCAACAATGCCGGGATCGACAACGAAGGCCTCGGCAAGCTGCTGCGGACCAAGCAGGTCAAGAAGATGATCTCGTCCTACGTCGGCGAGAACAAGGAGTTCGAGCGCCAGTACCTGGCCGGCGAGCTCGAGGTCGAATTCTGTCCGCAAGGCACGCTGGCCGAGCGGATGCGCGCGGGCGGCGCCGGCATCCCGGGGTTCTACACCCGGACCGGCGTCGGCACGCTGGTCGCCGAGGGCAAGGAGACCAAAGCCTTCGACGGTGAGGAATACGTGCTCGAGCGCGGGATCTTCGCCGACCTCAGCCTGATCAAGGCGTGGAAGGCGGACGAGACCGGCAACGTCGTGTTCCGCAAGACCGCGCGCAACTTCAATCAGCCGGCGGCGACTTGCGGCAAGCTCTGCGTCGTCGAGGTCGAGGAAGTGGTGCCGGCCGGCAGCCTCGATTCCGACTGCATCCATCTGCCCGGCGTCTATGTTCAGCGGATGATCGTCGGCGCGCCGTACGACAAGAGGATCGAATTCCGCACCGTGCGGCAGCGGGAGACGTACTGATGCCCTGGTCACGCGACGAGATGGCGGCGCGGGCAGCGCGCGAGCTGCAGGACGGGTTCTACGTCAACCTCGGCATCGGCATCCCGACGCTCGTCGCCAACCACATCCCGCCCGGCGTGACCGTGACTCTCCAGTCCGAGAACGGGATGCTCGGGATCGGCCCATTCCCGTACGACGACGAGGTCGACCCCGACCTGATCAACGCCGGCAAGCAGACCATCAGCGAGCTGCCGCAGTCGGCCTATTTCGACAGCGCGCAAAGCTTCGCGATGATCCGCGGCGGCCACATCGACCTGACCGTGCTCGGGGCGATGGAGGTCGCCGAGAACGGCGACATCGCCAACTGGATGATCCCCGGCAAGATGATCAAGGGCATGGGCGGGGCAATGGACCTCGTCGCCGGGGTCAAGAAGATCATCGTGGTGATGGAGCACACCAGCAACGCCGGGGTCAAGAAGATCATCGTGGTGATGGAGCACACCAGCAAGGACGGCAGCCCCAAGTTCATCCCTGCCTGCACGCTGCCGCTGACCGGCAAGAACGTCGTCGACATGATCGTCACCGATTTGTGCGTGTTCCAGCGTGGCGACCATGCCTCGCCGTTCCGGCTGGTCGAGCTGGCGCCCGGGGTCACGGCCGAAGAAGTCGCCGCCAAGACCACCGCGCATTTCGTGCGCTGAGAGGAGAGAACCCATGACCGACCTCGCCGAAATCCCCCTGACCCGCATCGACGGCCAGCCGGACAGCCTCGCCAAGCACCGCGGCAACGTGCTGCTGATCGTCAACGTCGCCTCGAAGTGCGGGCTGACGCCGCAGTACGCGGGCCTCGAGCAGCTTCACCGCCACTACAAGGACCGCGGCTTTGAGGTGCTCGGCTTTCCCGCGAACGACTTCGGCGCGCAGGAGCCCGGGACGAACGATGAGATCGTCGAGTTCTGCTCGGCCAGTTACGGCGTCGACTTCCCAC
>JAEKKO010000031.1 GCA_019510335.1 Novosphingobium sp.
GAGCGCGCTTTCTCCCCCTCGATTGGGGAGGGATTCGCAGGCTTAGCGGCCCTGCCGCTTAGCCGCAGTTGGGTGGGGTGCGCTCTCGCCCCGACGCCACGCCTGCGGCGCAGTCACCCCCATCCAACTCCACGTAGGTTCGCTCGGCTCAGCAACGCTCCCATATCCTTGCCCCATCGAGGGGGAAGGATGGTGCCCGGAATCGCAGCGCTCCTTACAGCGGGTTGTCGAGCTTGATGATCGCTTCCTTGCTGGTCCGCTGGGTGGTCTTGAGCTGGCGCGGGGCGGCGAAGCTGGCGATGACGGGCGCGTCTCGGCCGTAGATGTCGGTGAACTTGGTCAGCTTGCCGGTGATGTCCTGGCCCATCGTCACGTACGTGATGTAGACCGGGAAGGTCTTGGTCATCGTCACCCGGGTGTACTTGCCCGAAACCGCGTTCTGGACCGCCTGCTCCTGGGTCAGGTCAGCGCCGAGCATGGCCATCGTCATGCCCAGCTCGAGCGCGCGGTCGGTGCGGATGCAGCCATGGCTGAAGGCGCGCACCGGGGCATCGAACAGCGCCTTGGCCGGAGTGTCGTGTAGATAGATCGCGTGGGGATTGGGCATGTCGATCTTGAGCTGCCCGAGCGAGTTCTTGGGGCCCGGCTGCTGGACGACGATGATCGTCCCGTCGGCCATCTTGGTCACCTTGTAGCCCTCGCGCAGCGCCGCCGCCGGACTCGCAGCGAGCCGCGCGCCGAGGCCTTCGCCGACCACGATCGACTGCGGCACGGTCCAGGTCGGGTTGAACACCACGCCCTCGACCTTCTCGGCGAGCTGCGGCGTCGCGGTCTTGCCCGGCTTGCCGACCACGGTCCGGTAAGTGCGGACGATGCGGTCGTTGACGGTCAGCCGCAGCTGGTACTCGGGGACGTTGGTGATCAGGTAGATCTGCCCGAGCTCGCGCGGGAGCCAGCGCCAGCGGTCCATGTTGATCCGGATCGTGTCGCGGGCCTTGGTGTCGGCCTTGGGGGTCGCCGCCAGCGCCGCCTTGAGCGCGGCGTAGTCCGGATAGCGCGGCGCAAGCCCGGCGAGCACGCCGGCGATGTCGTGCGTCTCGATCGCCTTGGTCATCAGGCCTTCGGTCGGCATCTGGTCGGGATCGGGATCGACCGCGAACCACTGGACCCGAGCGTCCATCGGCGTGCGGCCGTCGCGCAAGTCCTCGGCGAGCCATGCGAAAGAATGGCTGGCGACGTCGTCGAGCGTCGGACCCTCGCCGCCGGCGAGCGCCTGGGCGAGCGCGTCGGGCTGGTAGTCGACCGCAATCAGCCCCTCGCGATCGATCTTCTGGACGACCGCGAGCAGCGCCTTGGCATCGGCCAGGCCCCAATGCATCACCGGCTCAACGACCGGCACGGGCGCCGGCGGCGGGGTGGGCACGGCGACTGCCGGCGCGCTCGGCGAAGCGGCGGGGGCCGGCGTGGTCGGCTGGGCGCTCGGCTCGACCGTCGGTGGCGTCGATTCGACGACCGGCGCCGGGGGAATCGTCGGGGTGCGCGAGGTGCTCGGTGTAGCGGACGGGGCGGGGCTCGCCTGGGTCGGTAGCAGGTTCTGCGGCGCGCGGTCCTTCGCTGCTGCGGGCGCGATCACCGCGATCCCCGCCGCCAGCGCCACGGCCCAGCGGCTGACGGAGCTTCCATGCATGCTGCGGGTCGTCTCCCGAATCGTCGTAACCATCGC
Source organism: Novosphingobium sp. (assembly GCA_019510335.1). Lineage (GTDB taxonomy): Bacteria > Pseudomonadota > Alphaproteobacteria > Sphingomonadales > Sphingomonadaceae > Novosphingobium. Next base: position 1,724 of record JAEKKO010000031.1, read on the forward strand.
CTGTTCGTGCTCTTTTCCGTCGTGTTGCGGGAAACGCGCGCCGGGTCCAGCTCCCGCGCGGCGCGTCTTGCCCCCTTTGCCTTCTTCGCGGGGCAGCATCAAGCATCGCGCCTGAGCCTGCGATGAATCACCCGAGGTGACGCCGTGCTGCAACAGCCATATGGGCAACAGCCATATGGGAACGCCGATGCCCCTCCGCCACCCGCTGCTGCCGTTCCTCGCCGCCGGCGCGGGGATCGCCACGTTCAGCACGATGGACGCGCTGATGAAGCGCGCAAGTGGGCTGGCCGGGGTTTACGACGCGCTGCTGTGGCGCAATCTCGCCGGGGCGCTGCTCGGCCTGCCGCTGTGGCTGGCAGCGGGCAGGGGTCTCCCGGACGCCGCCCGGCTGCGCGTTCACCTGCTGCGCTCGGCGGTGGTCGCGGCAATGGCGCTGCTGTTCTTCTGGGGGCTGGTCCGCACGCCGATGGCCGAGGCGATCGCGCTGTCGTTCATCGCGCCGCTGATCGCGCTCTATCTCGCCGCGGCGTTCCTCGGCGAGACCGTCCGCCCGCAAGCGATCGCCGCCTCGCTGCTCGGCATCGGCGGGGTCGGGGTGATCGTGCTGGCGCGGGTCACCGGTCCGGCCGCGGACCAGGGCTCGCCCGCCGGGGTTGCTGCGATCCTCGCCTCGGCGGTGCTTTACGCCGGCAACCTCGTGCTCCAGCGGCGCCAGGCGCAGCTCGCTGGGCCGCTCGAGATCGCATTCTTCCAGAGCGCCCTGGTCGGCCTGCTGCTAGTCCCCGCGGCGCCGTGGCTGGCGTTCGCGCCTTCGCCACCGGCGCTCGTCGCGATCGCCGCCGCCGCCGTCCTCGCCCTCTTGTCGCTGGTGCTGCTGAGCTGGGGCTATGCTCGCGCCGAGGCCCAGGCGCTGGTCCCGATCGAGTATAGCGCGTTCGTCTGGGCGGCGCTGATGGGCTGGCTGGTCTTCGGTGAGGCGGTGACCGCCAGCACCCTCGCCGGCGCCGCGTTGATCGTGCTCGGCTGCTGGATCGCGACCCGCGGGCCGCGGGCCCAAGCGGAGCTGGGCTGAACCGCGCCCTTGACCCGAATCGCGCGAGCGCGCATCGGCGGCGCCGACTCTTGCCCGGGTCGGCCGCACCCGCAGCCCGCGCATTCCAGCAACGAGGGATACACCGCCGCATGACCCAGGTCGGACAGGACTCGCTCGCCACCCGCAGCACGATGCAGGTCGGCGGCAAGGAGATCGCCTACTATTCGCTGAACAAGGCGGCGGCGAAAATCGGCGACGTCTCACGCCTGCCGTTCAGCCTCAAGGTCCTGCTCGAGAACCTGCTGCGCTTTGAGGATGCGGGCTTCACCGTCTCGGTCGGCGACATCCAGGCTCTGGCCGACTGGCAGAAGGACCCCCACGCCCCCTCGCGCGAGATCCAGTACCGGCCGGCCCGGGTGCTGATGCAGGACTTCACCGGCGTCCCTTGCGTCGTCGACCTCGCGGCGATGCGCGATGCGATCGCCAAGCTCGGCGGCGACACCCGCAAGATCAACCCGCTGGTCCCGGTCCATCTGGTCATCGACCACTCGGTGATGGTCGACGAGTTCGGCCATCCCAAGGCGTTCGAGCAGAACGTCGAGATCGAGTACCAGCGCAACCTCGAGCGCTATGACTTCCTCAAGTGGGGCTCCAAGAGCCTCGACAACTTCAAGGCGGTGCCGCCGGGCACCGGCATCTGCCACCAGGTCAACCTCGAGCACATCGCCCAAGGGGTATGGACCAGCCAGGACCAGACCGGCGCGACCGTCGCCTATCCCGATACGTGCGTCGGCACCGATAGCCATACGACGATGATCAACGGCCTCGGCGTGCTCGGCTGGGGCGTCGGCGGGATCGAGGCCGAGGCGGCGATGCTCGGCCAGCCGGTGTCGATGCTGATCCCCGAAGTGGTCGGTTTCAAGCTCACCGGCAGCCTGCCCGAAGGCGTCACCGCCACCGACCTGGTGCTGACCTGCACCCAGATGCTCCGCGCCAAGGGCGTCGTCGGCCGCTTCGTCGAGTATTTCGGCCCCGGCCTCGCCACCCTCAGCCTCGCCGACCGCGCGACGCTGGCCAACATGGCGCCCGAGTACGGCGCGACGTGCGGCTTCTTCGGGATCGACGACAAGACCCTCGACTACATGCGCCTGACCGGGCGCGACGAGGACCAGCTCGCCCTCGTCGAGGCTTACGCCCGCGAGCAGGGCCTGTGGCACGATCCAGCCAACCCAGACCCGGTGTTCACCGACACGCTCGAGCTCGACATGGCCAGCGTCGTGCCCTCGCTCGCCGGGCCCAAGCGGCCGCAGGACCGGGTTGCGCTGCCCGACGTCGACGATGTCTTCAACGCCGACCTCGAGAGCGTCTACAAGAAGGCCCCGGCGCGGGTTCCGGTCGACGGCACAGGTTATGATGTCGGCGACGGCGACGTGGTCATCGCCGCGATCACCAGCTGCACCAACACCTCGAACCCGAGCGTGCTGGTCGCCGCCGGCCTGGTCGCCAAGAAGGCCAACGAGAAGGGCCTGAAGCCCAAGCCGTGGGTCAAGACCAGCCTCGCCCCGGGCAGCCAGGTCGTTACCGACTACCTCAAGAAGGCCGGCCTGCAGGAGCACCTCGACGCGCTCGGCTTCAATCTCGTCGGCTACGGCTGCACCACCTGCATCGGCAATTCCGGCCCGCTCGCCGAGCCTCTCAGCCAGGCCATCAACGCCAACAACATCGTCGCCGCCTCGGTGCTGTCGGGCAACCGCAACTTCGAGGGCCGGGTCAGCCCGGACGTGCGCGCGAACTTCCTCGCCTCGCCGCCGCTGGTCGTTGCGTACGCGCTCAAGGGCACGGTGACCGAGGACTTCGTCGCCACCCCGATCGGGCTCGGCGCCAACGACGCGCCGGTCTACTTGCGTGACATCTGGCCGACCAACGAGGAAGTCGCAGCGGTCATGACCAGCTCGATCGACCGCGGCATGTTCAAGGCGCGCTATGCCGACGTCTACAAGGGCGACGCGCACTGGCAGGCGATCGACGTCGTCGGCAGCGACACCTACCAATGGCGCGCCGGCTCGACCTACATCGCCAACCCGCCGTACTTCGAGGGCATGTCGATGACTCCGGCGCCGGTCGGCGACATCGTCGCTGCCCGGCCGCTGGCGATCCTCGGCGATTCGATCACCACCGACCACATCTCCCCCGCCGGCTCGATCAAGGCCGACAGCCCGGCCGGCAAGTACCTGGTCGAGCACCAGGTCGCCCGCGCCGACTTCAACTCCTACGGCGCCCGCCGCGGCAACCACGAAGTGATGATGCGCGGCACCTTCGCCAACATCCGCATCAAGAACGAGATGGTCCCCGGCGTCGAGGGCGGGATGTCGTCGTACCAGGGCGAGGTCCTGCCGATCTACGACGTGGCGATGAAGTACAAGGAGCAGGGCACGCCGCTAGTGGTCGTCGCGGGCAAGGAATACGGCACCGGCTCGAGCCGCGACTGGGCCGCCAAGGGCACCAACCTGCTCGGCGTGCGCGCGGTGATCGTCGAGAGCTTCGAGCGCATCCACCGCTCGAACCTGGTCGGGATGGGCGTGCTGCCGCTGCAGTTCCTCGACGGCGACAGCCGCCACAGCCTCAAGCTCTGCCCCGACGACAGCTTCACCATCCGCGGCGTCGCCGGCCTGAAGCCGCGCCAGCAGGTCGAAGTCGAGGTCACCCGCAAGGACGGTTCGAGCTTCACCTTCCCTGCGCTGTGCCGGATCGATACCGCCAACGAGCTCGAGTATTTCCTCAACGGCGGCATCCTGCACTACGTGCTGCGGAAGCTGGCCGCGTAGAGCTTAATGACTTTACAGTGACAGTCTTTCGTCATTGCGAGCGCAGCGAAGCAATCCAGGGCGGAACGTGGGCCTCTGGATTGCCGCGGGGCCTTTGACCCTACGCAATGACGACTCTGTGTAAGGTCATGCCGCTCTAGGGGTGCGGCCGTCCCGGCTCAGGCCAGGACGGCCGGGCCGGTCAGGCCGCCTTCTTCCCCAAGCGGCGGCGACCGGCGATCGTGGCGGCGGCGGCGCCGAACAGGATCAGCATCGGCGGGGCGGGGACTTCGGTCCCGCTGCTGGTCGAGGTGGTGGTCGAGCTCGAGGTCACGCAATGGCACCCGCCGCTCGAGGTCGAGCTCGAAGTCGAGGACGACGTCGAGCTTGAAGTCGAGCTGGAGGTCGATGAGCTCGTCGAGCTGCTGGTGCTGCTGGTGACGTTGCCCGATGACGACGACGTGCTGGAAACATTACCGGACGACGACGAGGTGCTGGTGACGTTGCCGGACGAGGACGACGTGCTGGTGGAGCCACCCGACGTCGATGTGCTGGACGATCCACCCGAGGTCGACGTGCTGGTCGATCCGCCGGAAGTCGAGGTCGAGCTGCCGCCGCTGGACGTCGAAGTCGAACCGCCCGAAGTCGAAGTGGAACCGCCTGACGTCGAAGTCGAGCCGCCCGACGTCGAGGTCGAGCCGGTGCTGGTCGAGGTCACCACCACGGTCCCGCCGCTGCTGCTGCCGCCACCGAAAAACCCGCCGAAGAAGCCGCCGCCGAAGCCGCCGCTCGAGCCTCCGCCGATGACGATCGGAACGCTGCCGCCGCCCATCATCGGGGGCGGCGGGGGCGGCATGTAGGGGATCAGCGCCATCTGCTCGGCCGGCGCGCAGCAGCGCGTGGTCGTCTTGATGATCCGCCGGATGCGGCGGATTTTCGGCTTGGGAATGTGGCGATGGATGACGTGGCGGCGGACGTGCGG
>JAEKKO010000336.1 GCA_019510335.1 Novosphingobium sp.
GCCCGCCGAACTGGACGATCACGCCGACGAGCTCGCCGTTCTGCTGCTCGACGCGCAGGATCTCGAGCACGTCCTCGGCGGTCAGCGGCTCGAAATAGAGCCGGTCCGAGGTGTCGTAGTCGGTGCTCACCGTCTCGGGATTGCAGTTGATCATGATCGTCTCGTAGCCGGCCTCGGCGAGCGCGAAGCAGGCGTGGACGCAGCAGTAGTCGAACTCGATGCCCTGGCCGATGCGGTTGGGGCCGCCGCCGAGGATGACGATCTTGCGCCGGTCGCTCGGCGCCGCCTCGTCCTCCGGCTCGCCGAACATGGGCGCTTCGTAGGTCGAATACATATAGGGCGTCACCGCCTCGAACTCGGCGGCGCAGCTGTCGATGCGCTTGAACACCGGGTGGACGCGAAGCCGCTGGCGCAGCGCGCGTACCTCGTCCTCGCTGGTCGCGCCGGCCATGGCTTTCAGCGCGTCGTGCAGCAGGCCATGCTTGCGGGCGCGCGTCTCGCCGAGGCCGCCGGCGACATGGACCGACCGCACCGCCAGGATCGCCAGGCGCTTGTCGGAAAAGCCCATCGCCTTGAGCCGGCGCAGCTCGGCGGCGCCGGTCGGCAGCCCGTCGGCCATGATCTTCGCCTCCTCGGCGATGATCTCCTCGATGTGACGCAGGAACCAGGGATCGTAGGCGGTGATCGCGTGGATCTCTTCGACCGTGAAGCCCTCACGGAAGGCCTGGCCGACGATCAGCAGGCGGTCGGGCGTCTGCCTGGCGAGCGCCGCGGTGATCGCGTCGCGGCCGACGCCTTCGAGCTCGATCACGCGGTTGAAGCCGTCGAGCCCGGTCTCGAGTCCGCGCAGCGCCTTCTGCAGCGATTCCTTGAAATTGCGCCCGATCGCCATGACTTCGCCGACGGACTTCATGGCCGTGCTGAGCAGCGGCTCGGCCCCTTTGAACTTCTCGAAAGCGAAGCGCGGGATCTTGGTGACGACGTAGTCGATCGTCGGCTCGAAGCTCGCCGGGGTGGCGCCGGTGATCTCGTTGGTGATCTCGTCGAGCGTGTAGCCGACCGCGAGCTTGGCGGCGACGCGCGCGATGGGGAAGCCCGTCGCCTTCGAGGCCAAGGCCGAAGACCGCGACACGCGCGGGTTCATCTCGATGACGATCAGCCGGCCGTCCGCGGGATTGACTGCGAACTGTACGTTGGAACCGCCTGTTTCGACGCCGATTTCGCGCAGCACGGCAATGCTCGCCGAGCGCATGATCTGATATTCCTTGTCGGTCAGCGTCAGCGCCGGGGCGACGGTGATCGAATCGCCGGTGTGGACGCCCATCGGGTCGACGTTCTCGATCGAGCAGATGATGATGGCGTTGTCGGCGCGGTCGCGCACGACTTCCATCTCATATTCCTTCCAGCCCAGCAGGCTTTCCTCGATCAACACCTCGGTGGTCGGCGAGGCGTCGAGGCCCGAGCGGACGATCGTCTCGAACTCGGCCTTGTTGTAGGCGACGCCGCCGCCGGTGCCGCCCAGCGTGAAGCTCGGGCGGATGATCGAGGGCAGCCCGGTGCGTTCGAGCACCGCGAAGGCCTCCTCTACCGTATGCGCCACGCCCGAGCGCGCCGATTCGAGGCCGATCCTGTCCATCGCCTCGCGGAAGCGCTGGCGGTC
>JAEKKO010000337.1 GCA_019510335.1 Novosphingobium sp.
CCCTCGACCCCGCAAAGCGCGCTCGAGCGGCTGACCGCGCTGCTGCCGCGGATCACCCCGGAAGCCGTGCTCGCCGCGCTCAAGCGCGAGGCGCTGCCGCTGCGCGATCCGTTGCTGCGCTTCCAGGGGCGCAATGCCCCCGTTGGCGGTGCGCCGGCGCTGCGCGCGGCGTGGAACGACGCGATGGGCACGCATCTCACCCAGGCTTCGGCCGCCGCAGCGGCTGCCGCGGGCTTCGCCTACAGCGACTTCGGGCCGCTCGGCCAGGTCGTCAGCGACACCCGCGAGCCGCTCCTCGGCACCCGCGAGCTGCGCTTCGCCAACGGCGTGCGCCTCAACCTCAAACAGACCGACCTCGAGCAAGGCCGGGTGATGATCCAGCTCAGCGTCGACGGCGGCGACATGCTCGACACCCGCAGCAATCCGCTCGCGACCGAAATGGTCTCCGCTCTCGCGGCCGGCGGCCTCGGCAAGCACAGCCAGGACGAGTTGCAGTCGCTGCTCGCCGGGCACAGCATCGGTGTCGGCCTCGCCAGCACGCCGCTGACTTTCGTCTCGGTCGCGCAGACCACCCCGCGCGACCTCGAGCTGCAGCTCGATGTACTCGCGGCGACGATCACCGATCCCGGGTACCGGCCCGAGGGCGAGGCCGAGTACCGGCTCGGCATCAACAACTTCTTCGATCAGATCCGGGCGACCCCGGGCAGCACGCTGCGCACCGCGATCGGCGGGATCCTCTCCGACAACGATCCGCGGTTCACCCTTCAGAAGCCCCAGGACTATCGCGCGCTGACGTATGCCCGGCTCAAGCGCGACATCGGCGACCGGCTCGCCCGCGGCGCGATCGAGATCGGCATCGTCGGCGACATCCCCGAGGACCAGGCGATCGGGCTCGTTGCCAAGACGTTCGGCGCGCTGCCGCCGCGCGAGCCCGAGTTCCGCCCTTACACCGAGCAGCGCGCCAACCGCCCGTTTACCGAAGACCACAGCCGCCGCGTGCTCCTCCACACCGGCCCGGCCGACCAGGCGCTGGTCCGCTTCACCTGGCGCACCCGCGACGATAGCGACCCGCAAGCCAGGCAGGTCTTCAACATGCTCGACCGGGTCGTCCAGATCGCCCTGACCGAGGGCCTGCGCGAAAAGCTCGGCAAAGCCTATTCGCCATCGGCGTCGAGCGACTTGTCGCGCTTCTGGCACGGCTACGGGACGTTCGCGATCACCGCCTCGGTCGAGTCCCACGACGTCGCCGCGACCCGCGCGGCGATCCTCGAGACGGTTCGCGCGCTACGCGAGACGCCGCCCAGCCCCGACGTGTTCCTGCGGGCGCGGGCGCCGCTGCTCGAAAGCTTCGCCAACGCCCTCAAGAGCAACCGTGGGTGGCTCGGACTGGTCGACCGCGCTCAGAGCGAGCCGGAAAAGATCGAGCGCCAGGTCCACGCCGCCGACCGCCTGCTCACGGTCACCCCCGCCGACGTCCAGGCTGCGGCCCGCCGCTACCTGACCGATGCAGCCGCGGTCGTGGTCGACGTGCTGCCGGAGGGGATGGACGCGCCACCCTGACCCACGCGAGAAGACGACAATGCCCGACAGCGCTCCACTTCCGTTCCACGGCCCCGTTTATGACATGCGCGCGCTCGGTTTCGCCGCGGGCGAAGTCGT
>JAEKKO010000338.1 GCA_019510335.1 Novosphingobium sp.
AAGATCGAGACGCTGACCGAGAACGAGCGCGCGGCCGAGAACTTGCGCAAGTTCCTGCTGGCGATGAGCGAGGACTTGCGGGTGCTGCTGGTCAAGCTCGCCGACCGGCTCCACAACATGCGCACGCTCCACTTCATCAAGAGCGAGGACAAGCGCCGGCGGATCGCGCGCGAGACGATGGACATTTACGCCCCGCTCGCCGAGCGGGTCGGGATGTACGAATACATGCGCGAGATGCAGCTGCTCGCGTTCGAGCAGATCGAGCCCGAGGGCTACGCGACGATCACCGGCCGGCTCGCCCAGATCCGCAGCCAGGAGAGCGGCCAAGTCGACGCGATCGCGCTGTCGATCAAGCAGGCGCTGGCCGAAGCCGGGCTGCGGGTCGAGGTCTCGGGCCGCGAGAAGCACCCGTACTCGATCTGGAAGAAGATGGCCGAGCGCCACGTCAGCTTCGAGCAGATCACCGACATCATGGCGTTCCGCGTGCTGACCGATAGCGTCGAGGACAGCTACCGCGCGCTCGGGGTGCTCCACCAGACCTGGCAGATGATCCCCGGGCGGTTCAAGGACTACATCTCGACGCCCAAGTCGAACGGCTACCGCAGCCTCCACACCTCGCTGATCTACGAGAATTCGATGCGGATGGAGGTGCAGATCCGCACCCGCGAGATGCACCGCACCAACGAGTTCGGCCTCGCCGCGCACTGGGCCTACAAGCAGCGCGAGCCCCGCCCCGACGGCGAGGTCGGCTGGCTGCGCGATCTGATCGAGATCGTCGACGCCAGCCACGACGCCGAGGAGCTGCTCGAGCACACCAAGCTGGCGATCTACCAGGACCGGATCTTCGCCTTCACCCCCAAGGGCGCGCTGCACCAGCTGCCCAAGGGGGCGACGCCGATCGACTTCGCCTATGCGGTCCACACCGATCTCGGCAGCATGGCCGTCGGCGCCAAGATCAACGGCCGCCACATGCCGCTGCGCACGCCGCTCAACAACGGCGACGTGGTCGAGATCATCAAGAGCAACAAGTCGCAGCCGCAGCTGTCGTGGCTGGCGTTCGTCGTCACCGGCAAGGCCCGCGCCGCGATCCGCCGGGCGGTTCGCCAGAAGGAGCGCCAGGAAGTCGCCGCGATCGGCCGCAAGCTGTTCGACGAGGTCGTGGAGCGGCTCCCGACCAAGATCGGCAAGAAGGCGATCGCCGCCGCGCTCAAGCGCCTCGCCCTCAACAACGAGGAAGAGCTGATGGTCGCGATCGGCACCGCCAAGCTCGACGACCGCGAGCTGATGGAGGCGCTCGTCCCCGGCAGCACCAAGAACCTCGCCGAGCCCGAGGCGTGGCCGAAGCAGGAGCGGGCGATCTCGATCCGCGGACTCACCGCCGGAATGGCCTTCCAGCTGGCCGAGTGCTGCCACCCGGTGCCGGGCGACCGCATCGTCGGGCTGCGCCAGCCGGGCACGGGGGTCGAAGTCCACACGATCGACTGCATGACCCTGGCCAACGGCGTCGATGCCGACTGGCTCGACCTGTCGTGGGGTGAGCGCACCACCGGCGCGATCGGCCGGGTCCGCGCGGTGCTCTACAACCGCCCGGGCACGCTGGCCGAAGTCACCGGCATCTTCGCCAAGAACCACGCCAACATCATCCACCTCGAGCCAACATCATCCACCTCGAGATGACCCAGCGCGACGAGCTGTTCGGCACTTACGAGGTCGATCTCGAGGTGCAGGACCTCGCCCACCTGACGCGGATCCTCAGTGGCCTGCGCGCGAGCGAAGCGGTGGCGCAGGCGGACCGGCTGTGAACGCCGCCGCCCTGATCGAGCGTGCCCGCGTGGAAACCGGCCTTTCCGACTTCGGCGGCGATTCGTTCCGCGAAGGGCTCGAGGTGCTGCTCAATTCCGCGCGAACCGAGGCGCGGCTGAACGCCACCGGCGAGGCCGCGCTCGAGCTGCAGGTCGTCATGCTGCTGAGCCAACGGCTGCGGATCGAGTACTGGTACCGCCGTCACCCGGAGATCGACGCGAAGGAGATCGTCGCGCCGCTGATGGTGCTCGGCCTCCCGCGGACCGGCTCGACCGCGCTCCACTGCCTGCTCGGCGAGGATCCCGCGGCGCGGGTGATCCGCAACTGGGAAGGGATGAACCCGACCCCGCCGCCCGAAGCCGCGACTCAAGCCAGCGATCCGCGCATCGCCATCATGCAGGGCCACATGGAGCGGCGCGACCGCCTGACCCCGCGGATGCGGCAGATGCTGCCGTCGAGCGCGA
>JAEKKO010000333.1 GCA_019510335.1 Novosphingobium sp.
ATGAAGCCGAGCAACGAGAACGCCAGCGCGATCAGCAGGATGAAACCGGCGGCGAGGATCGGGTGGAGGATGTGGTAATCGACGAAGAACCGCGCCGTCACCAGGATCACCGCGGCCAGGATCAGCGACTTGGTCGCGGCCGCGCCGATGAAACCGAGCAGCATTTCGGCCACTCCGAGGGGCGCCGAGAGCAGCTCGTAGATCGTGCCGGTGAAGCGCGGCAGATAAATGCCGAAGCTGGCGTTGGCGGTGCTTTCCGAGAGGATCGTCAGCATCAGCAGGCCCGGAACGATGAACGCTGCGTACGAGACCCCGCCGACCGTGCTGATCCGCGAGCCCAGCGCGGTGCCGAACACGACGAAGTAGAGCGAGGTCGTCAGCACCGGCGAGAGGATCGATTCGAACAGCGTCCGCCAAGTCCGCGCCAGCTCGAAGCGATAGATGACGACGAGGCCGCGCCAGTTGAACCGCATTACTCGGGCCTCCGCTCGGGCGCGCGACCGACGAGGTCGACGAAAATGTCCTCGAGGCTGGACTCGCGCACGTCGAGGCGCTCGAAGTCGATGCCGGCGCCGAGCAGCGCTTTGACCAGCGGCGCGATCCCACCGTTGCGCTCCTCCTCGCCGCTGGCGCGGTAGCACAGCGTGTGGCCATCGTTGGCCAGCGCCAGCGGAAACCTCGACAGCGCTTGAGGGATCTCCGACAGAGGCCGGGCCAGAGCGAACCTGGCCTCCGTCCGGCCGAGCCGGGCCATCAGGCTGCGTTTGTCCTCGACCAGCTTGAGCGCGCCCTGGTCGATCACCCCGACGCGGTCGGCCATCTCCTGGGCTTCCTCGATGTAATGGGTGGTGAGGATGATCGTCACGCCCTGCTCGCGCAGGCGGCCGATGAGGGCCCACATGTCGCGGCGCAGCTCGACGTCGACCCCGGCGGTCGGCTCATCGAGAAACAGCAGCTCGGGATCGTGGGCCAGCGCCTTGGCGATCAGCACGCGGCGCTTCATCCCGCCCGACAGCTCCTGGATGCGCTGGTCGCGCTTGTCCCACAGTGAGAGGCTGCGCAGCAGCGCCTCGATCTTGCCCGCATCGGGGGCCTTGCCGAACAGCGCTCGGCTATACGCGACGGCGCGGCCGACGTGCTCGAACATGTCGACGTTGAGCTCCTGCGGGACCAGCCCGATGCGCGCCCGCGCCGAGCGCCAGTGGCGCTTCATGTCCAGCCCGAAGGCGCGAACTTCCCCGCCGCTCGGTCGGACCAGGCCGCAGACCAGCCCGATTAGCGTGGTCTTGCCGGCGCCGTTGGGTCCGAGCAGCGCGAAGATCTCGCCCGGCTCAATCGCCAGATCGGTCGGCTGGAGCGCGACCGTGCCGCCCTTGTAGGTCTTGGCGAGCCCGCGAATGTCGAGAATCGGCGCCATCGGCCCTCGATACGCGAGAGCGGCCGCTGTGCCTTCAGGGAATCAGCAGGCTGGCGTCGCCGTAGCTGTAGAAGCGATACCCTTCCGCGATCGCGTGCACATAAGCGGCCTGCATTCGCTCGAGCCCCATCAGCGCCGCGACCAGCATGAACAGGGTCGAGCGCGGCAGGTGGAAGTTGGTCATCAGCCCGTCGATGGCGCGGAAACGGTAGCCGGGGGTGATG
>JAEKKO010000334.1 GCA_019510335.1 Novosphingobium sp.
CCTGCCGCGATCGAGCTGGGACGATTACGACAAGGCGCTGATCTCCGAAGGCGGTGGGGTGTTTGCGCGGTCCCTCAAGGAAATCCCGCTGAGCCCGGAAGTGCAGGCCCTGCTCGGGATCGACGCGGCGACGATCGAGCCCGACGCGCTGATCTCGGCGATCCTCTCCGCCGAAGTCGATCTGCTGTGGTTCGGCGGGATCGGCACGTACATCAAGGCCTCAACCGAGAACAACGCGACGGTCGGCGATCCGGCCAACGACGCGGTGCGCATCGACGGCGAAGAAGTGCGGGCGCGGGTGATCGGCGAAGGCGCCAACCTCGGGTGCACGCAAGCGGGCCGGATCGAGTTCGCCCTCCACGGCGGGCGGATCAACACCGACTTCATCGACAACTCGGCGGGGGTCGATTGCTCGGACCACGAGGTCAACATCAAGATCGCCCTCGCCTCGGCCAAGCGCGCCGGGCGGCTGACCGAGCCGGCCCGGGTCAAGCTGCTGGCGCGGATGACCGACGAAGTCGCCGCGCTGGTGCTCGAGGACAACCGGTTGCAGGCCCTCGCGCTGTCGATCGCCGAAGCCGGCGGGGCGCGGGCGGCCGCCTCGGAGCTGCGGCTGGGCGAAACGCTCGAGGACATCGGCCAGCTCGACCGCCGCACCGAAGGCTTGGCCGACAGCGAGACCCTGACCCGCCGCGCCAGCGAGGGCCACGGCCTGACCCGCCCGGAGCTGGCGGTGCTGCTGTCGAGCGCCAAGCTGGCGCTGCAGGAGGCGCTCGAACGCAGCGCCGTTCCCGACGACCCGGGGCTCGAAGACGAGCTGGTCGCCGCCTTCCCCGCGGCGATGCAGCGCAAGTTCCGCGACGAAATCCTTGGTCACAGGTTGCGGCGCGAGATCATCGCCACGCGCATCGCCAACCGCATCGTCAATCGCCTCGGGCTGGTCCACCCGTTCGAGCTGGTCGAGGAAGAAGGGGTCGCCCTCGCCGAGGTCGGCGGCGCGTTCGTCGCCGCCGAGCGATTGTTCGGTCTGCCGGCGATCTGGCAGGCGATCGAGGCTGCCGAGATGCCCGAGAGCGCGCGCATCCTGCTGTTCGACCGCACCGCCCAGGCGGCACGGACGCCCATCTCTACGATCTCGATGGTTCGATCGGCCTCGCCAGGTTGGCCCGCGCCAGCGCAACCTCGGCGACGCACCTGACTCACGCCTTCACCGACCTCGGCGCCCGGCTCGGGCTCGACTGGGCGCAGCAAACGGCGGCGCGGATGAGCCCGTCCGACCCGTGGGAGCGGCTGCTCGTCGCCGGGCTGGCGCGCGACTTCCAGCAGATGCGGCTCGAGTTCCTGCGCCGCCTCGCCGGACGCGCCGGCGATCCCGAAATCACCGTCGCCAGCTGGGCCGACGGCCATGCGGCAGGGATCCGCCAGTTCCGCGCGATGGTGGCGCGGGCCCGCAACGCCACCCCGGTGACGCCGGCGATGCTCGCCCAGATCGCCAGCCAGGCGCGCAACCTGCTCGCCCGGTAAATGCACGGCCTCACGCTGGGCAATTGACGCGCGCGCGATTTTGGCCAACGGGCGCGGCATGGACAGGGCAGACGTGGTCATCGTTGGGGGCGGACACGGCGGCGCGCAATGCGCGATCGCGCTGCGCCAGAACGGCTTCACCGGCAGCATCGCGATGGTTAGTCGCGAAAACGAGCCACCGTACGAACGTCCGCCGCTGTCGAAGGAATACCTGGCGCGCGAAAAGACCTTCGACCGGCTGTACATTCGCCCACCGGCGTTCTGGGGCGAGAAGGGCGTCGATCTGCTGCTCGGGCGCGAGGTGACTGCGGTCGATGTGCGCGGCAAGGAGCTGGCGCTCTCCGACGGCACGACGCTCGGCTACGGCACGCTGGTGTGGGCGACGGGCGGCGATCCGCGCCGCCTCGCCTGCGCCGGGGGCGCGCTCGCCGGGGTCCACGCCGTGCGCACCCGCGAGGACGTCGATCGGCTGATGGGCGAGCTCGACGCCGGGACCAGGCGGGTGGTGGTGATCGGCGGCGGCTACATCGGGCTCGAGGCGGCGGCGGTGCTGACCAAGCTCGAGTGCCAGGTGACGCTGCTCGAGGCGCTGCCGCGAGTGCTAGCCCGGGTCGCCGGCGAGGAGCTGTCGGCGTTCTACGAAGCCGAGCACCGCGCCCACGGCGTCGACTTGCGCACTTCGGTGATGGTCGAGTGCCTCGAGGGCGAGGACACCGTCACCGGCGTGCGCCTCGCCGACGGCAGCGTCATTCCGGCCGAAGCGGTGATCGTCGGCATCGGCATCGTCCCCGCCGTCGGCCCGCTGCTCGCGGCCGGCGCGGCCGGGGCCAACGGGGTCGACGTCGACGAATTCTGCCGCACTTCGCTGCCCGACGTCTACGCCATCGGCGACTGCGC
>JAEKKO010000335.1 GCA_019510335.1 Novosphingobium sp.
GAAAGCGGCTTAGGAAGTCATCGGAAGTAGCCGTCGGAAATAGCTGTCGAAGTAGCCGTCGCCCCGGCGGAGGCCGGGGCCGCTTCGTGTCGCGCCATCGCCAGCGGCCCCGGCCTCCGCCGGGGCGACGCGCTTATGCTGTCCTGAGCAATGTCACGCGGGCCTTGCCGTAGATCTTCTCGGCATCGACCTCGAACCCGGCGACCTCGACCTTTTCGTTCTTCGCCGTTTCGATGCTGACCCAGCTCGCCGGCCCGACCCAGCCGAGCCGCGCCAATTTGTCGAGCGCGACCAGCCCGGCCCCAGTGCCATAAGGCGGGTCCATCAGGATCAGATCGAGCGGTGTCCGCGCCGGGCCGAGCGCCATGACCGACTGCGCGCGGACATCGCCCTTGGCGCCGAGCTTGGCGATATTGGCACGCAGCGCGTCGAGCGCCGGCTTGTCCTGCTCGACGAACAGGCACGAGGCCGCGCCCCGCGACAGAGCTTCGAGCCCCAATGCGCCCGAGCCGGCGAACAGATCGGCGACGGCAAGGTCCTCAAAGCTGCCGAGCCGGCTGACGAGCATCGAGAACAGGGCTTCGCGGGTGCGGTCCGCAGTCGGGCGAGTCGCGTCACCCTTGGGCGCGACGATCGGGCGACCGCGCCACTGTCCGGCAATGATCCGCATCTATCGCGGCTTTCGCGGCGGGCGCGGTCCGCCGCGGGGGGCGGACGGGCCGCGCGAGCCCGATGGGCCGGAGGGCCGCCCCGGGGCTGACGGGCGGCCGGGCGCTGACGGGCGGGCGGGGCCTCGCGAGGAAGTCGCACCAGCAGGGCGAGCTGGACGAGCCGGACGCTCGGGCCGTTCGGCCGTGTCACGATCGCTGCGATCGCTGCGATCGTTGCGAAAATTGCGAGAGCGATCGCTTCGCGCACCGGTCGAGCGTGTCGCCAGTGTCCCGTCGGCGCGCTGGCGCGGGCCCGCTTTGGGTTTGCCGGCGCGACTGGGTCGGGCACTTTCTCCCTCCCCCCTTGCGGGGGAGGGTTGGGGAGAGGGAGAGCTTCGGGGCGCTGCCGTCTGCCAGCGTCGCTGTTCGGGCTCATTGCGGGAGCGGGAATTGCCCGCCGGTCTCGGCGTAGCAGGGCGTGGCCCCGCTGAAAGCGAGGGGCTCGAAAGTTCGCTGACCTGCTTCCGCGCCGGTTGCGGCAGATCGATTCGAGTCGGGTCCTTGCGGAACGAATCGATATCGTGCGCACGCACTTCGCCGATCGCCCCCATCGGCAAGTCGCCGAGCACGAATGGACCGTAGCGCGTGCGGATTAACCGGCTGACTTCCAGGCCGAGATATTCGAGCACGCGCCGGACCTCGCGGTTCTTGCCCTCGGTCAGCTTGAGTTCGATCCAGAAGTTGGCGCCCGTGCGCCGCTCCATATTGGCGTCGATCGATCCGTAGCGGACGCCTTCGATCTCGACGCCATGGATCAGATCCTCGAGCTGCTCCTGGGTGACATTGCCATAGGCCCGTGCGCGATAGACGCGTTCGACCCCGGTCGCGGGCAGTTCGAGCTGGCGCTTGAGTCCGCCATCGGTGGTCAACAGCAACAGCCCCTCGGTCGCAAGATCGAGCCGCCCCACCGGCACCAGCCGCG
>JAEKKO010000032.1 GCA_019510335.1 Novosphingobium sp.
AGAAATCGAACTTTGCCGGCCAGAAGATTACGGAGCTTGCGATGCATGTAGCAGCTTGGTTCGTTGGCGCAGCGCTTGCCGTTATGCCGGCATGCGCATCCGCCCACGTCACCGTCTGGCCGAAGGAGAGTGCGGCCGGTGCGCGAGAGAAATACGAAATCCGGGTGCCCAACGAGAAGCAAGTGAACACGGTTGGGATCGAGCTGCGATTCCCCAATGGCGTTCGGGTGACATCGCTCGAGCAAGTGCCGGGCTGGAGCATTGTGATCGATCGCGACGGGGCGGGCAACATCGTGGGCGCTCAATGGCGAGGACAGCTGCAGCGCAGCAATTCGTCGAACTTGGCCTTCTGGCGGTAAACCCACCTGGCGGGGGACCAATCACTTGGTCCGTGGTGCAGGCCTACGCAGATGGGTCGAGCATCAGTTGGTCCGGTCCTGAGGGATCGAAAACACCAGCCCCGCGCGTGATCGTCAGATAAAGCGCTCGCTGGTCCATTGCTGGAATTGTTCAACTGAAGTCAGATTTTCAGGCGCGGAGACACCCGCCTGAATTGGCACGAGCATCTCCGCAAAAACAGAGACCAGGTGACTGCACGAGCAAAAAACTGACCCCGAGAATGGCGCGGAAGTCTGCCATTTCTTCTGAAGAACGAGCGATAACTACTTGTTCCACAAGGTTTTTTCGACTGTTTGGTGCGGTCGAGAAGACTCGAACTTCCACGGGCTTTCGCCCACAACGACCTCAACGTTGCGCGTCTACCAGTTCCGCCACGACCGCTAAATCGACGGGGCCGCGGTGGCCCCGGGGGGGTAGGAGCGCGCCCTTAGCAAAGGGGTGCGGAGCCTGCAAGCGGCCTCGCTTCGGCAAACGGCAGCCTCAGGCTGGCTTCCAGCCGATCTCGGCGAACTTGGCCGTTTTCGGCACGTCGGTCATCCCTTCGTTGATCGTCTCGCTTTCGCCCGGGGCGAGCTGGCGTTTGGGCGGGACGACCTCCCAGCTCGAGACGAGGCGGTTCCTGGCATCGCGCAGCACGATGAGGATGGTCGGGACGTTGTGGCGGACTTTGCCGACGTTGGTCACCGTCCCGCTCGCGCCGAAAAACTCGCTACCGTTGGGCAGCGTTCGGCGGTCCTGGCGATTGGCGGGGAAGTCGAGGACGAGATCGGGCTCCGCAGCCGCGAAAGTGGTTTGCGCCATCGGCACCCAGTCGGGAACCCCATACCACGCGACCGCGGCGACGGCGCCGAGCGCGACCACCGCGAAGATCACCGCCGCCGCCGTCCACATTCGCGCCGGATTGCGGCGCGCCCGAAATGGCGGCTCGTGCGCGAACCGCGACGGCGCTTCGGCGTAAGCGGTCTCATGATCCTCGAACTCGCGCCGGGCGTGCGTCTCGTGGCGCAGCGGCGGCGGCGGGACGGGGGCTTCGGCGACGGGCTCCGTCTCGGCAATCGGATCGGCGACGGCGGTTGCCGCGGCCGCCCGGCCGGCGCGCCCGGGTGAGACCATCCGCTGAGCCGGAGCGGCAGTGGGGGCGGAGGGCGCCGCCTGCACTTCGGCCGGTCGCGGTAGCGGCGGAGCAGGCGGCGCATCAGGCGCGCTGTAACGCGGCCCTTCCTGAAACCAGCTGTGGCGGCACTTCGCGCAGCGGACCGTCCGCCCGTCCACTCCGATCGCGCTGTCCGGAACGGCGTACCGGGTCGAGCAGGCGGGGCAGGCGATTATCATAGCTGCGTGTTAAGCATGATGGCGCCGGGCGCGACAAGGCTTGGGCGCACGGCGAGCCGAGGCAGTCCCCTTTTTTCCACACCGATTGGCCGCTATAGCGTGGCGATCTCCCTCATGCGGGTTTGACTGACGCATCACATGACTGCCGCCGAGGGGGAAATCGTCCAGTTCGACAATGTCGGCTTGCGCTACGGCACCGATCGCGAGGTGCTGAGCGACCTCTCGTTCACCTTGTTTCCGGGGAGCTTCTACTTCCTCACCGGCGCCAGCGGCGCCGGCAAGACTTCGCTGCTCAAGCTGCTGTACCTCGCGCAGCGCCCCTCGCGCGGGATGATCCGGATGTTCGGCACCGATGCCATCACCCTCCGGCGCGAACGCCTGCCGGGCTTTCGCCGCCGCTTCGGGGTCGTATTCCAGGACTTCCGGCTGGTCCCGCACTTGTCGGTTTTCGACAACGTCGCCCTGCCGCTGCGCGTCGCCGGGGTTGCCGAACGGGAGCTCGAGCGCCCGGTGGCCGACATGCTCGACTGGGTCGGACTGGCCGATCGCCTGCAATCGCGGCCGGCGACGCTATCGGGCGGCGAGCAGCAGCGCGTGGCGATTGCCCGGGCGGTGATCGGCCGGCCCGAGATGCTTGTCGCCGACGAGCCGACCGGCAACGTCGATCCCGAAATGGCGCTGAAGTTGCTGCGCCTGTTCGAGGCGCTGAATCGGCTCGGCACCACCGTGGTCGTCGCCACGCACGACGTGCACTTGCTGCGCAAGGTTCCCGATTGCCTGATCATGCGGCTCGACAAGGGCCGCCTCAGCGATCCGACCGGAGCGCTGCGCTACCCGCCGCGGCCGCAGGTCGCCGCGCGATGAGGCGCAAGCGACCGGGCCTGCCGCCGGTGCTTGGCCGCGGCGTGGCGCGCGGCTGGCGCAAGCTGTCGGGCGGGGGCGAGAAGGCGCTGATGCCGCAGCCGCGGTTTGCCGGGCCGATGCCGTGGGTGATCGCGATCATGGTCGCGCTCACGGTGATCGCGGCCGCCGCCGGGCTCGCCTTGCGCAACACCGCGCGCGCCGCCGCCGCGGAGCTTTCCGGGGGCGTCACGGTGCAGATCGTCGAGGCCAATCCCGATGAACGGTCACGCCAGACGAACCTCGCGCTGGCGGCTCTCGCGGCGGTGCCGGGGGTCAGCTCGGTGCGCGAGGTACCGCAGGATGAACTCGATCGCCTGATCGCGCCGTGGCTCGGCGCCGAGGGCGAGCAAGCGGCTGCGGATGCAAACGACCCGGCCGCGGCCATTCCCGTGCCGGCGCTGATCGATGCGCGGCTGACCGGCCCCGCGACCGCGCCGCGGCTGGCGACGGTGCGCGCCACGTTGCACCGGGTCGCCCCGTCGGCGCGGATCGATGCCCAGGCGAGCTGGCTGCGGCCGGTGTTCGGCGCGATCGCCTCGCTGCAATGGTTCGCCTTGACGCTGATCGTGCTGCTCGCCGGCGCGCTTGCGGCGGCTGCCCTGCTGGCGGCGCGCACAGCGCTCGGCAACAATCGCGATACCATCGAGATCGTCCACTTGCTTGGCGGGACCGATGCCCAGATCGCACGGATATTCCAGCGCTCGATCGGCTTCGATGCCGCCGGCGGGGGCGCGCTCGGACTGGCCGCGGGATTGGCCGCGGTGCTGATCCTCGGGCGGCGTTTCGCCGGGCTCGAGGCGGGACTGGTCGGCGCCGGCGCGCTCGGCTGGAGCGATTGGCTGGTGCTGGCGCTGGTCCCGCTCGCCGGGGTTGGATTGGCGATGCTCACCGCGCGGCTCTCGGTGCTACGCGCGCTCCGCAAGATGCTGTAGGCGCGTCCGCGATGTTCCGCCGCACCGCCTCTCTGATCCTGCTCGCGTGGGCGCTTGGCTTCCTCTGGTTCGCGGCGGTCTTGCCGCGGCCGCTCGATGGCGTCCACAGCGACGGCGTGGTCGTGCCGACAGGAGGCGAGAAGCGGATCGACCGTGGGCTCACGGTGCTGCGCGCCGGTCTCGCCCGCAAGCTGCTGGTTTCCGGCGTCGACAGCCAGGTCAAGCCGCAGGAGTTCGCCGACGAGTACCAAGTCGAGCCGCGGCTGATGCGATGCTGCGTGACGCTCGGCTACGAATCCACAGATACCCGCTCCAACGCGACCGAGGCGGCGCAGTGGATCGCCGCGAATCATTTCCGTTCGGTCCGGCTGGTGACGAGCGACTGGCACATGCGCCGGGCGGCGTTCGAACTGGCCCACGCCACGCCGGCGGGCGTTTCGATCATCCGCGATGCAGTGCGTTCGCATCCGACGCTCAGGACGCTGTTCCTCGAGTATCACAAGCTGCTCGCCGGCTGGATCGCCCGGCTGTGGGGCGCGTGAGCGACAAGCCGGGCGGGGCCGCGGTCGTGCGCAGCCTCGCCTTCTATGCCGTGTTCTACCTGGGGACCGTGGTCTTCGTGCTGTGGTCACTGATCATGCTCGCCGTCCTGCCGCGAGAGTTTGCTCGGGTGGTGGCCCAATGGTCGGGCTTTCACCGGTTCTGCGTCACCCGGCTGCTCGGCATCCGGGTGATCGTCGAGGGTGGGCCGCAACAGGCCCCGGCGCTTTACGCGCTCAAGCATGAGAGCTTTTTCGAGGCGATCGATCTGCCCCATCTGCTGCCGCACCCGGTGCCGTTCGCGAAGGCCGAATTGTTGCGTTTGCCATTTTGGGGGTGGGCGGCCCGCAGCTACGGGGTGATCCCGGTGGCGCGCGACGAGGGCGCCAAGGCACTGCGGGCAATGGTCGCCGCCGCGCGCACCCACGCCAATGGCCGGCCGCTGGCAATCTTCCCCGAGGGAACCCGCGTGCCCCACGGCCAGCGCCCGGCGCTCCAGTCCGGGTTCGCCGGGCTCTACAAGCTGCTCGGCCTGCCGGTTGTCCCCGTCGCCGTGGCTAGCGGACTGGTTTATCACCGCTGGTGGAAAGGGGCGGGGACCATCGCAATCCGTTTCGGTGAGGCGATCCCGGCGGGACTGCCCCGCGAGGTGGTTGAAAGCCGCGTGCACGCCGCAATCAATGCGCTCAACGGGCGGCCGGAGTGAGCAAACCTGCGGGCCAACCGCAACGCCGGCGCCGCTCGCTTCTGTCGGTCCTCGGTCCGGGCCTGGTGACCGGCGCAGCAGACGACGATCCCGGCGGGATCGGCACTTACAGCCAAGGCGGCGCTCAGTTCGGCTATGCGATCGGCTGGATGCTGCTGTTCAGCTTTCCGCTGGTGGTCTCGATTCAGGAGATCTGCGCACAAATTGGGGCGACGACCGGGCGGGGTATCGCGCAGAACTTGCGGCGCCACTATCCGCGGCCGCTGCTGCGGGGCGTGGTCGTGCTCCTGTTCATCGCCAACGTGTTCAACCTCGGCGCCGACCTCGGGGCGATGAGCGCGGCCTTGCACCTGTTGGTGCCCGGTCCGGTGCTGCTGTTCACGCTCGGCTTCGGAATCCTCAGCATCGCCCTCGAGGTGCTGGTCAGCTATGCGCGCTACGTCCGAATCCTCAAGTGGAGCACGCTTTCGCTGTTCGCCTACTTCGGGGTGCTGTTCTTCGCTCATGTGCCGTTCGGCGAGGCCATGCGCGGAATTTTCGTCCCTCATGTCACCCTTGATCGAGACTACATGATGGCGCTGGTCGCCATTTTCGGGACGACGATCAGCCCATACCTGTTCTTCTGGCAGGCCGGGCAGGAGGTCGAGGAGCAGCATCGCCGCCATACCAAGCCACTCTGCCTTGCGCCGCGGAAAGCCGGCCCGGAGCTGCATCGCATCCGTGTCGATACCGTGACAGGGCTGGGGTTCTCCAACCTAACAGCGTTGTCGATCATCATCGCGACCGCGGCGACGCTGCACGTCCATGGCGTCACGCGGATCGAGTCCGCCGCCCAAGCGGCGGGGGCTCTGCGGCCGTTCGCTGGTGACTGGGCGTTTGCCCTGTTCGCGCTCGGCATCATCGGCACCGGCCTACTGGCGGTGCCGGTTCTCGCTGGCTCGATCGCCTATGCGCTGAGCGAGTGCTTCGGCTGGGTTGAAGGGCTCAACCGCAAGCCGCTGGAGGCCAAGGCGTTCTACGGAGCGATTGCGCTGGCCGTCTGCGCGGGCATGGCGATGAACCTGCTGCGGTTCAATCCGATGCGTGCGCTCTACTGGTCGGCCGTGCTCAACGGTCTGCTGGCGCCGCCGCTGATGTTCGTGACGATGCTGATCGCCCGCAATCCGCACGCCATGGGCCATCTGACGATCTCGCGTCGGCTGGCGATCGGCGGCTGGCTGTCGACCGCGGTGATGACGATCGTCGGAATCCTGTTCCTGGTCAGTTGAGCCGTTCAGCTCCGCGCGTGATCGGCGCGGCCGAAGTCGGGGCGGGCGTCGTCCTGGCCTTCCTCAATGATCGAGCGGCGGATCGCGCGGGTCTTGCTGAAGCGGTCGTAGAGCGCGTCGCCGTCGCCCCATCGGATCGCCCGCTGCAGCGCGGTCAGGTCCTCAGAAAAGCGCTGCAGCATCTCGAGCACCGCATCCTTGTTGGCGAGGAACACGTCTCGCCACATCACCGGGTCCGACGCGGCAATGCGGGTGAAGTCGCGGAAGCCGCCGGCCGAGTACTTGATCACCTCGCTGCGGGTGACTTCCTCGAGATCGGACGCGGTGCCGATGACTGGTCACCGCCAGCACGAGATCGTGGTGCTGCGCATCCATCGTCTCGACATGAGCGCCGAGGGCCTCCCAGAACGCCGTCAGCCGGGTAAGCAGCGCGCGATCGGCGTCGGCCGCGGGCGTCAGAATGCACCAGCGCTCCCGGAACAAGCTGGCAAAGCCGGCGTCCGGGCCGCTGTTCTCGGTCCCGGCCACGGGGTGCCCGGGGATCAGCGGCCGACCGGGCAGCGCCTCCGCTAGCGCTTGCGCCACCGTCTGCTTGCACGAGCCGACGTCGGTCACCAAGGCGTCGGCCGGCAACGCCGCCGCGGCGGCGCGGGCAGCGGAGCCCATCGCCCCGGGGGGAACACAAAAGATCACCAGCTCGGCATCGGAGACCGCTTCGTCGATCGTCTCGCAGACCCGGTCGGCCAGACGCCGCTCGGCGGCTCGAGCGCGGGTCGTGGGGTCGAGGTCATAGCCGGTGGTGGTCGCGTTCGGCAGGTATTGGCGCACCGCCAGCCCGATCGACCCTCCGAGCAGCCCCAGCCCGATCACCGCGATGCGGGCAAAGCTCACCGGGCCGCTTCCGCCAGCTCGCGCAAGCCGGCCGCGACCGCGTCCATCTGCTCGGCCGTGCCGATGGTGATCCGCAGCCCGTGCGGGAGGCCCTGGCCCGGCAGCCACCGGGTGATGGTGCCGCGCTCGGCCAAGCCCTTGTAAGCCGCTTCGGCGGTGAGCGCGCCTTCGAATAGCAGAAGCACGAAATTGGCCTCGCTCGGAATCGCCCGCAGACCGTGGTTGCCCAATGCCTCGACCGCGGCGACGAAGCGCGTGCGCTCGCGAAGATTGTGTTCGCGCGATCGCGTGATGAAGTCCTGGTCCCCGAGCGCGGCAAGAGCGCACGCTTGCGCGCCGTTCGAAAGGTTGAACGGACCGCGCAGACGATTGAGGATTTCGATCAGCTCCGGCGCCCCGGTGCCCCAGCCGACGCGCTCTCCGGCGAGACCATAAGCCTTCGAGAAAGTGCGGGTTACGAGCACGTTGGAATGGAGCTCCGCCAGCGCCAGGCCGCCATCGTCGGCGGCGGGAGCGACGTACTCGGCATAAGCCTGGTCGATCACCAGCAGCACATCTCGAGGCAGGCCTGCGTGCAGCCGCGCCATTTCGGCCCGGTCGATGTAGCTGCCGGTCGGGTTGTTGGGATTGGCGATGAACACCACGCGGGTCTTGTCGCCGACCAGAGCGAGCACGGCGTCGGCGTCGGTGCCGTAATCGGCGTCGGGCGCGACCACCGGGGTCGCCCCGCAGCGCCGGGCGGCGATGTCGTATAGCGAGAAGCCGTAGTGGACGTAGATCACTTCGTCGCCGGGCCCGGCGAACGCGCTCGCG
>JAEKKO010000329.1 GCA_019510335.1 Novosphingobium sp.
GACGCGTAAGTGCCGCTGACGTAGCCGCCGGGTTGCGACAGGTCGGCGAGCCGGGGCGCGACGGTGATCGAGCCCGATGGCGTGGCTCGCCCACGCAAAGTACCTTGCGGGCCGCGCAACACCTCGATCTGGCCGACATCGTACATGGCCTGGAGGATGAAGTTCGATGGGACCGGGGCATCGCCCAGATAATACTGGATCGTGCCATTCTCGCCGCTGACGTTCACGTCGTGGTTGACGCCGCGCATTGACGAGGCCGAGCCGATGCCGTTGGCGTTCGGCACAAGCGACAGGCCCGGCACCACCGAGGTGATGTCCTGGAAGTTGCGGAGGTTGAGCTTCTCGATGGTCTGGCCGGTGACGGCGTTGACGACCAGCGGCACGTCCTGCTGGCTTTCCTCGCGCCGACGGGCGGAGACGATGATCTCGGCATCGTTCGTGCCGACCTCGCCGGGGTTCGTCGGCGGCGGTGGCGCGTCCTGCGCGAGTGCTGGCACCGACAATGAAAACAGACTGACGCTCGCGAACGCGAGCTTCGCACCCAGCCGCATCGAATCCTCCCTGCTTTTATGTTCGGGAGGGAATATGCGCTACGTAATAGCATTGGTCAAGCCAATAAGGCGCTGTTTGGCGCGCTGGCGAAGGATTTAGAACTTGCGGACCAGCGCCGTTCTGGCGACGATGGTCTCCGCCAGGCGAGTCATCTCGGGCGCGGTGACGCTCATCGTCCAGGGCTCGGGCCGGCGCCGGGCGCGGGCATTCCGAAATCGGCGAGGGGCGTCGATAGGGCGCCATCGAGCCGAATTGTCTGCCCGTTGAGAAACGGCGTGCGCAGGATTGCCTCGACCAGTGAGGCGAATTCCTCCGGATGACCGAAACGCTTCGGGAACGCCACGTTCTTCGTCAGCTCGGCCTTGAGCGCGTCCGACGCTCTGGCCAGCCGCGGCGTCAGAATGGGGCCCGGTGCGATCGCGCAGGTACGAACGCCGATGGCAGCGAGATCGCGCGCCATCGCCAGCGTCATTCCGGCGATTGCGGCTTTGGCAGCGGAATACGCCGCCTGCTTTGCCTGGCCATCGTAAGCCGCGGTCGACGAGGTGTTGATGATTACCCCGCGCTGTCCGTCGGCATCGGGCGGGTTCGCCGCGAAAGCTGCCGCGCTCAGCCGCGACATGTTGAATGGACCGAACAGGTGCAGCTCGATCATGCTGTGGAAGATGCTCATGTCGTGCGCCACGCCGTCGGCCGTGGCTGTCGTCGGAGCGGCAATTGCGACACCGGCAGAATTGACGTTGATCGAAAATGTCCCGAGCCGCCGGGCGATCTCGATGGCTGCGAGAACGTCCGCTTCGCTGTTGTGATCGCCCTCGAACGGCACCGCGCGATCGCCGAGCTCTGCGGCGAGCGCGGCGGCCCGGCCGAGTTCGGGCTCAAAGATCACGACGGCCACGCCGAGCTCGACGAGACGGCGCGAGGTTGCTCCGCCAAGTCCGCCTGCTCCTCCGCTGACCACCGCGGAGCACTGCCTCAAATCCATCTTCGGCTCCTGGTTCAGTGCGGTGAGGAGCGGCTGGCGCCGCCGAAGCGGGGTTCCGCCAAACCGCGCGCGCCGAGCTC
>JAEKKO010000033.1 GCA_019510335.1 Novosphingobium sp.
GTCTGGCTGACGGTGACCGGGCACGGCGCCACCGGCGAGGCGGCCAACTGGGCCGGAATCGGCAACGACTGCGGGGTCGCGGCGGGCCTCAGCCGCGCGCTTGCGGATGTCGGCTGCGCGATCGGCTATGTCGGCGACGCCATCGCCGATCCGCTCACCGGCATCACCGCCGCGCGGGCTGCGTGGCGGGCTTACCAAAGCGGCGAAGCGTGCCGTCTGGGGTTTTCGATGAGCGCGATCACGGCCCAGGCGCTAGCCGAGGAGCGCGCGGAGGATCATGCCGCGGTGGAGGCGGAATTGCGCGACTGGGGTGCCGCCGTCGGCCAGCCGTTCCCCAAAGTGCCGCGCCGGCCGATGCTGGCAGAGATCCGCCCATTCGGCGCTGACACGACGACGTGGATCGCGCGATGCTGATCCGCAACGCCGAAGTGTGTGGCCAAGGTCGCACCGATGTGCGGATCGCGGATGGACGCATTGACGAGCTGGGGACGCTGACGGCGGCGCTTGGCGAGCCCGTCATCGATGCCGCCGGCGGGGCGCTTCTGCCCGGATTGCATGATCATCACATCCATTTGCCCGCGCTGGCCGCCCGCCGTGGGTCGGTCTGGTGCGGCCCCCCGGAAGTGACCGATTCCGCCGCACTGACCGCAGCGCTCGCACTCCCAGGCGACGGGTGGATCCGCGGCATCGGCTACCACGAGAGCGTCATCGGCGTGCCCGACGCGGCCGAACTCGACCGAATCGTTCCGAATCGGCCGCTGCGCCTGCAACACCGCTCCGGGCGGATGTGGCTGCTCAACAGCCGGGCGCTCGACACGCTGCTCGCCGCCGCCCCTCCCGACGGGCTCGAGCGGACGAACGGGCGCTACACCGGGCGGCTGTTCGACGCCGACGACTGGCTGCGGCAAGCGCTCGGGAGCGCGCCGCCGCCGCTCGATGGCGTTTCGGCCGAGCTTGCCGCCTCGGGCATCACCGGCCTGACCGAGATGTCGCCGCGCAACGATCCCGCGATGGCCGAGTACTTCACCGCGGAGATCGAACGCGGGGCCTTGGTCCAGCATTGCCTCCTCGCCGGAACACTCGCACTCGCGGGCGCATCACCGGGTCCGTGGCGGCTCGGGCCGGCCAAGCTCCACTTGCACGAAGCCGAGCTGCCACCGCTCGACGACGCGATTGCTTTCGCCGCCGCCGCGCATCGGCAAAGTCGCGCCGTCGCGATCCACTGCGTCACCGAGGTAGAGCTGGTGTTCGCCCTTGCCGTGCTCGAAACGGCCGGGGTGCGCCGCGGTGACCGTATCGAGCATGCCTCGGTTGCCTCGGATGCGCTGGTGGCGCAGCTCAAAGCGCTCGGCCTGGCGGTGGTCGCCCAGCCGCATTTCGTCGCTGAACGCGGCGATCAGTATCTCGCCGAGGTCGAGCCGCGGCATCACCCAGAACTCTACCGGCTGCGCGCCTTCCGCGACGCCGGAGTACCGCTCGCCGCCGGCAGCGACGCGCCGTTCGGCAGCGCCGATCCGTGGGCGGCGATGCGCGCCGCGGTCTCGCGCCTCACCCGCGGGGGCGCCGTGATCGGATCCGACGAGGCACTCACTCCAGAGCAGGCACTTGCCTTGTTCCTTGCCGACCCGGAAGACCTCACGCGACAGCGGCGGATCGAGCTCGGCGCCCCGGCTGACGTATGCCTGCTCGACGTCCCTTGGGCAGAAGCGCGCGAAGCGCTCTCAGCCGTCCACGTCCGCGCCACGATCGTCGCCGGGCGGCTCGTCCACGATCGCGTTCACCAACCACCAGTCGAGCGCCCGGCGCGCTGACAGGCGGCGTCCAGAGAGGATCAGCAGTGCCGTGCGCTGCCGCCCTATGCGCCGGCTCAACGAGACGCAGCCGCCGGCGCCCGGCAGCAGTCCCATTGCCAGCTCGGGCAACTGGAACCAGGCGTCCGGCGCCGCCGTCAGCCGCAGTGCGAACGCCGCCATCTCCAGGCCGGCGCCGACACAGGCGCCCTGGACGTGCGCTTCGAGGCGGTCGCTGCAGCGCAGCAACATCGGCGCAGGCAGCGTCAGGCGCCGTATCGCATGGGCGGTCGCCGGGTCGCGGGTCGTGCCGAACTCGCCCAGTTCCGCGCCGAGGCTGAAGCAGCGCCCCTCGCCTCTCAAGCGGATATGCCGGATCTCGAGGTCGGCCGCGGCCAGGGCGAACGCTTCGCGCAGCACGTCGCGCATCGGCCGGTCGATGGCGTTGTCGGCCTTCGGTGCGGCGAGGGTGACGGTCAGCACGTCGCCCTCGCGGCGAACTTCGACTCGGCCGTCGGGGCGCGGCGCAGCCCGCGGACGCTGCGCCAACCATGCCGCGTGCTCGGCGCTGCCCTGGAGCAAGCCATAGGCGAGCGACTCGGCCACGAGGCCCTGTTCCGCGGGCACGCCCCGCAGCAGCCGCAGCAATTCGACCGCCACGGCCGCAGCCCGCGGGTGCGCCAGCACTTGCCGCTCGATCGCTGCGGCGCTCGCCGGCGGCTCGATGACGGTGTCGAGCTTCGTCGCCAGCGGATGAGTCCGATCGCCGATCCCGATCACCGGGCATGCAGGCAACGCGATGTCGCGGAACCAGGGATCGGCGGAGTCGAGATCGATGAAAGCCAGCGGGCCGTCGTAAGGCGTCTCACCCGGCCACAAGCGGCGCGGGTCGAGCATCCAGCGTTCGGTGGCGGATGGAGTGGACGCCGTCACCGGGAGCAGCCCGTCAGCCGAACACCTTGTCGGCAACGAACGGGTTGGTCAGGCGCTCGCGGCCGAACGTGCTGACCGGGCCGTGACCGGGGATGAAGGTCACGTCGTCGCCGAGCGGCCAGAGCTTGCGGGTGATCGAATCGATCAGGTCCTGGTGATTGCCGCGAGGGAAATCGGTGCGGCCGATGGAGCCCTGGAACAGCACGTCGCCAACGATCGCGAGCCGCGATGGGGCATGGAAGAACACCACGTGACCGGGCGTGTGTCCAGGGCAGTGGATCACCTGTAGCGTCTGTTCTCCGATGGTCACGGTGTCGCCGTCGCTCAGCCAGCGGTCGGGCTCGAACGGCTCGCCGGGGATGCCGAATCGGGCGCCGGCTTCGGCCAGGCTCTCGATCCAGAAGCGATCGTCGGGATGGGGTCCCTCAAGGGGCACCGCCAGCTCACGGGCGAGCACCCCGGCCATCCCACAGTGGTCCATATGCCCATGGGTTACGAGGACCTTCTCGATCGTGACGCCGGCCTTCTCGACCGCTTGTTTGAGCCGCGGCAAGTCGCCGCCTGGGTCGATCAGCGCGCCGCGCATCGTCTTAGTGCACCACACAAGCGAGCAATTCTGCTCGAACGGGGTGACTGGGACGATCGCCGCGCGCAGCGGGGGAATGGTGGTTTCGCTCATGCAGCGGACATGGCGAAGCGGCCGAATGGAATCAAGCGAGCGCCCATCCCGCTCATAGCCTCCCGCTCTTCCAGACGACGCGGCCGACCACCTCCAGCTCGCGCGGCGGCAGTTCGATCGGGCGGTAGGCAGGATTGTCGCTGACCAGCGTGACCGTGCCGCGCCGCGCGGTGTCGAGCCGCTTGACCAGCAGCGTGTCGTCGAGCCGGACGACGTGGATGCCGTCGCGCCACGGCCGCGGGGTAGTGTCGACGAGGATTTCGTCGCCGTCGCGCAAGGTTGGCTCCATCGAATCGCCGGTCACCGCGATTGTCGACAGCTGCGCCGGATCGAGCCCTTGCGCGCGGAGCCATCGCTCCGCGAAGCGAAACGCGCCGATCGCCTGCTCCTCGCCGGCAACAGCGCCGGGGCCGGCCGAGGCGCCGAGCGCGAGTCGCGGCACGTCGACCCAGTCGCCGCGGCTGCGGATGCTGCCCGGATCGCTGGATTTTTCCTCCGATCCGCCGAGTTCGCTGTGGTCGACACCAAAGAAATGAGCAAGCTTGCGGCGATCGTCCTCATCCAGCTTTCGCGGACTGCCCTTCCTGACAAACTGCTGTAGATAACTGGAATTTCGCCCGATCATGACCGACAGGCCGGCCAAGCTGACCGCGCGGCCAGTGGCCAGTTCAAGCAGGCGGTGGCGCGGATCGGAGGAGGACACGAATTTTCCTTAGACGTAGGAAATATCCTAGACAAGTAGGAAATCACTCGGAACAAGCAGGACATACCCTACGTCGATTCGACCGGAGGCTGACCGATGCTGATACGCCGAGTGGAGCGATTCTTGCGCAGGACTGGGATGCCCTGGACCAAGTTCGGTCGCCTGGCGGTTCGCGATCCGCGCTTCGTCGGCGACTTGCGCAATGGACGGCTTCCGGGGGCCGGGCTCACCGCACGAGTAGAACATTTCATGAACATTTATCAGGAGGGCAACGATGCGAATTGAACCAGAAGCGGTCGAAGCGATGCGTGCCCGCAGTGCTATCCCGCGGGCGCGGCGGCCGTGGCTGCCGTTGCTCAACGCCGTGCTGAGCCTCGGCGAAGGGCGCGCCGAGCTGCTCCGCCACAGCGAACGTGCGTGGGCCAGCGTGACTTTTTCGGGGAGCCGCCACAGCATCGCTCTCGCCTTCAGCGGCGCCGAGGCGGTCGCCGCCGGCGAACGCTTCATCGCCGTCCTGCCCGAGCACGAGTTCGCGATTTCCCGCCAACTCGTCGCCGACGCCGCGGTGACGGCAGTAACGCATGAGCTGCTGCCGGAGCCGCGGCTGACCGTGGAAGTCGAAATGCTGCTGCTGGAGGAGGGGTGAGCCCCCCTTCCCTCAATAGCCCAGCGTCAGGTCGACCGTGTGCTCGAGCGGCTCGCCGCGACGCCAGCGGTCAAGGTTGGCGAGGAACCGGTCGGCGCTGCGGCGGAACATCAGCGTTTGCGAGCGGCCCGACAGGTGCATGGTGATGTACGCATTGTCCAAGCCCCATAGCGGGTGGTCCGGCGGGAGCGGCTCGGGATCGGTGACGTCGAGAAACGCGGCGCCGATGCGCTTTGCAGTCAGCGCTTCGACCAGTGCCGGCTGGTCGATCACCGCGCCGCGGGCGAAGTTGAGCACGGTCGCGGTCGGTTTCATCGCCGCGAGCTCGGCGGTGCCGATCAGGTGTTCGGTGGCCTTGGTCGAGGGCACGGCGATGACGATCCAGTCGAACTCGCCGAGGCGCGGACGCCAGTCGTCGGTCCCGAGCTCGCCGGGGCCGGGGCGGCGGCGGACCTTTGTCACCTCGACCCCGAATGCCTCCAAGCGCCTCGCCACCTCTCCCCCGATCGCGCCAGCGCCGAGGATCAGCGCCTTGCTGCCGTAGAGCTCGGCTTTGCCGGGGGCCTCGTGCAGCCACTCGCGGCGGTCTTGGGCGCGGATCACATCGCGGAAGCCCTTGGCGATGCCGAGCATGCCCATGAGCGCGTACTCGGCGATGGTGATCGCATTGATTCCCGCGCCATTGGTCATCAGCACGCCGCGCTCGCGCAGCAGGTCGAGCGGGAACGGATCGATGCCGGCGGCCAGCGTGTTCAGCCATTTGAGCTTGACCGCGCGCCGCGCCGCCTCGTGGGTCGATGGGATTTCGTAGGCATCGAACCAGCCGATCTCGGCCTCGGGGGCGAGCGCGTAAAGCTCATCGGTGGTGGTGAACCAGCGCGGCTCAAGCCACTCGGGCAGGCGCCCCTCGAGATGCTGGCGAACGAAGTCGTTGAGCACGGCGACAGTCATCGGCAGCTCCTCAAGTCGTGAGCTTCCAGTCCCACCCGAGCGGGTCACCGTCCATCACCTCGACGCCCGCTTCTGCGAGCTGCTGGCGCAAGGCATCGGAGGTGGCGAAGTCCTTCTGCGCCCGAGCGGACTGACGGCGGGCGAGCGCATTTTCGATCTGGGCTTCGGTAATGAGCGCATCTTTGGGCCGTATCCTGAGATCCGCGCGCGTCAGAGTCTCCAAGTTTAAGCCAAGGATTTCGTCAATGACGTGAAGCGCTTGCAGCCGGTCGGAGGCAAACTCCTTCATTGACGCGATCGACTCTGCAATCACCAGCACTCTAGGAGTGTTCAAATCGTCAGAGATTGCCTCGTCGATTTGGTACATGCTCATGTCAGCTTCTCCGGGAGGCTCTGACGCGGAAGCGGCACGCAAGCGCTCGACCCCCATCACCAGGCGCTTGAGCCGGGTCAGCGCCGCGCCGAGCCCTTCCCAGCTGAACTCGAGCTCGCTGCGGTAATGCGCCTGCAGGCACAGCAGGCGATAGGCGAGCGGGTGGTAGCCCTTATCGATCAGCAGCTGGAGGCGGAGGAACTCGCCGGCCGATTTGCTCATCTTGCCAGAGCGTTCGACCAGGAAGTTGTTGTGCATCCAGATGCGCGCGCCCGAGTTCGCCGGGACCTCGAGGCCGTTGGTGCAGCAGAACG
>JAEKKO010000330.1 GCA_019510335.1 Novosphingobium sp.
GCGCAGGGGACGTTATGGATCGGCTTGCCGGCGATCTCGACACGCAGGCGGACATGGGGGGCTCGCTCGCCAATCCGGCTCTCAATCTCGGCGAGGACGAAGAAGCGCTGATCGAGCGCGCGGTCCACCGGCTGCACATTCCCGAGCGGCTGACCAACCTCGCCGAGCTTGACGTCCTGTACGACCCCGCCGCCCAAGCCTTGTGGACCTACATTCGGCCACGCCTGCGGCAGAGCTTCACCCCGTCGCTGCTGGACGACTTCGTCACCTGGCAGGATCTCATAGGCAGCAGCTTCGGACCCGGGCGGATCGGGCTCAAGTACCTGATCCTCGGCAGCCGCGCGCCCGGCGTGTTCTGCTTCGGCGGCGATCTCGAGCTGTTCGCGCAACTGATCCGCGCCGGTGACCGCGACGGTTTGGCCGCGTACGGCTACCGTTGCGTCGAGATCCTCCACCGCAATCTGAACGCGCTGGAGCTGCCGATGCTTACCATCGGGCTCGTGCAAGGGCAGGCGCTGGGCGGCGGATTCGAAGCGCTGCTGTCGTTCGATCTGATCGTCGCCGAGCGTGGCTCGGTGTTCGGGCTGCCGGAGGTGATGTTCGGGCTGTTCCCCGGGATGGGGGCGCATGCGATCCTCTCGCGCAAGCTCGGGACTGCGCTGGCCGAACGAATGATCGTCTCGAACGAGACGTACACCGCCGAGCAGCTTTACGAGCTCGGGATCGTCTGCGAACTGGCCGAGCCAGGCCAGGGCGAGGCGGCGGTGCGCGCGTTCATCGGCAGATCGGCCCGGCGGCACGCCGGCCTCATTGGCGCGCGCCGGGCGATGCGGACAGCCTCGCCGATCGCTCTTGCCGAGCTCAAGGCGATCGTCGACCACTGGGCCGAGGCCGCGATTCAGCTCAGCGAGAGCGATCTCAAGCTGATGCAGCGCCTCGCCGGCGCGCAAAGCCGTCTGATCCGCGCCGCCTGAGCTCTGGTGGGGTCAAAACCATGGCGAGAAACGCCATGGTTTCGTTTCGTGACTCGATGGTTACCGCGCGTCGACGAGCACGACCTCGGCATCGTCGAGCGCCTCGACCGTAATTGTCGTCTCGCCTGTCACCGCGATCCCGTCGCGCGGCTGCGCTTCCTGGCCGTTGACCCGGATACGACCCTTGGGCGCCACGAGGTACTGATGGCGCTCGGGCGCGGTCGTCCAGGTCGCCTGCTGACCCGCGGTTAGCGTGGCTGCGGCGACTTGCGCGTCGGTGCGCAGCGGCAGCGCGCCATTGCGGTCGGCCGCACCGCTCGCCAGCACCTCCCAGCGCCCGGCGCGCTCGGCCTTGGGGAATTCGCGTTGGCCCCAGCTCGGCTGTTCCCCGGCGCGATAGGGCACGATCCAGATCTGGAACAGCGTGGTCGGCTCGTCCTCGAGGTTGTATTCGGCGTGGACGATGCCGGTTCCCGCGCTCATCACCTGGACGTCGCCGGCGCCGGTGCGGCCTTCGTTGCCGAGGCTGTCCTTGTGGCTCACCGCGCCGCTGCGGACGAAGGTGACGATCTCCATGTCGCGGTGCGGGTGCGCGGGAAACCCGCTCTTGGGCGCGATCGTGTCGTCGTTCCACACGC
>JAEKKO010000034.1 GCA_019510335.1 Novosphingobium sp.
CCGGGCCGACCGAGACGTGGCGGCTGGGCAGTCGGGACTTGTCGAACTGGGTGGTCACGCGGGTCGCTCCTGTGGAGTGGCCGCTTTCGCGGGGATGGCTGGGATGGTCAAGGGAGCGGGGCCGCGATTTCGCGGTCCGTCGCACGCTCAACTCAGCCGAATCGCGATTTCGCGCGTAAGGCGCGCCAGGCGCTCAGCCCAACGCTCCCATCCGCTCGCGTCAATGATCTCGTTCTGGCGGATCTCGATCCCGAGATACGGCCGCCCGTCGGCCTCGGCGTGGCGGTTCATCGTCGCATTGAGCAACTTGCCCGAATAAGGCTGCTGGTCGCCAACGACGAGCCCCTCGCCTTCGAACCACGGAATAGCCAGGCGGGCGGCGCGATCATCGTCGTTGTACAGCACACCGACGTGCCACGGCCGCGCCTCGGCCGGATGGCTGGCGAGCGATGGCGTGAAGCTGTGAAGCGAGAGGATCAGCGCCGGTGGGCTGTCTTCGAGCAGTGTGGCAAGAGCGTCGTGGTATGGTTTGTAGAAGCGCTCGATCCGTGCCGACCTCCCCGCCGCATCGACAGGCGATCGGGGTCACCCCCGGCGCGTCCTCCTCGCGATTGAAGTCGCAGACCAGGCGGCTGACGTTGCCGAGGAACGCGGCGGTGCCGGGCCGCGCCGCCATCCGCTCGGCGACCGCGGCGACCCCGATATCCCAGGCGACGTGCTCGTCGAGCAGCGCCGGGCCGATCCCGAGGTCGAGATCGGCAGGGATGCGGTTGGAGGCGTGGTCGGAAACGATCAGGATGCCGCCGAAGCGCGGGGTTCCGAGGATCCGAAAGGGCCGGTCCGTCATCGCAGCGCGCCGGCCAGCTGCCACCACTCGGGATGCTCCGCCATGATTGCAGCCGCCGCGGCATCCCGTGCGGCAGGATCGTCGTACAGCGCGAAGCAGGTCGCGCCCGAGCCCGACATGCGCGCCAGCAGCGGCTTTGTCCGGCCGAGCGCATTAAATACTGTGTCGATGACAGGGCACAACGCGACCGCCGGCCGCTGGAGGTCGTTGCGGCCGGCGAGCGCGATCACCCTTGCGCTGCCGGAGGGCAGCGCGCCGCGGTCGACCCCGTCCCAGCCGGCGTAGACCGGAGCCGTCGGCACCGGCGCGCGCGGATTGACCAGCAGCACCGGGGCTCCGGCGAGATCGTTCTCCAAAGCACTCAACTCGGTCCCGGTGCCGGTCCCGATTGCGGTTTCGCTGCGGACGCAGGCGGGTACGTCGGCGCCGAGCTTCACCGCGCGCGCCGACCAGTCGCCGGGCAGTCCCTGGGCGCGCTCGACCAGCCGGAACACCGCGCCGGCATCAGCCGAGCCGCCGCCCAGCCCCGCGGCGATCGGCAGGCGCTTGTCAAGGGTGATGCGCCAGCCTTGCGCGCGCGGCAGCTGGCTCAGTGCGCGCGCCACGAGGTTGCCAAGCGGGTCCGCCAGCTCGGCGGCGAATTCGCCGACGAGATGCAGTTCGTCGCGCGCCGCCGGGGTCACGGTCAGGGTATCGCCGGCGTCCACGAACGCGAACAGTGTCTCGATCTCATGGTAGCCGTCGGCGCGCCGCCGCCGCACGTGGAGCGCGAGATTGATCTTGGCGTATGCGGTTTCGATCATGCATTCCTCGCCGCCTCGGGTAGGAATGCCCCCTCACATGTTCGGATAGTTCGGGCCCCCGCCACCTTCGGGCGCGACCCAGTTGATGTTCTGGGTCATGTCCTTGATGTCGCAAGTCTTGCAGTGGACGCAGTTCTGGGCGTTGATCTGCAGCTTCGGCGCGCCTTCCTCGATCCCGACGAACTCGTAGACTCCGGCCGGGCAATAGCGCTGCTCGGGCCCAGCGAAGAGCGGCAGGTTGACCCGCGTCGGTATGGTCGGGTCCTTGAGCACGAGGTGGCAGGGCTGGTCCTCCTCGTGGTTGGTGTTCGAGATGAACACGCTCGATAGCCGGTCGAAGCTGATCGTGCCGTCGGGCTTTGGATAGCGGATCGGCTCGAACATGTCGGCGCGCTGGGTCGCCTCGCTGTCGCGGTGGTGCTTGAGGCTGTAGGGCAGACCGATGCGCATCGTGCGCATCCACATGTCGCCGCCGGCCAGCGCGGTGCCGAGGGCGCCGCCGAAGCGTGCGACCAGCGGCTGGGCGTTGCGCACCATCTTCAGTTCCTTGGCGATCCAGCTGTTGCGCACTGCCGTATCGTAGTCGCCGAGCTCGTCCGCGCCGCGCCCGGCTGCGATCGCCGCAGCGGCGCTTTCGGCAGCGAGCATCCCGCTCTTCATCGCCGTGTGGCTGCCCTTGATCCGCGGCACGTTGACGAAGCCGGCCGAGCACCCGATCAGCGCGCCGCCCGGGAACACCAGCCGCGGCACCGCCTGCCAACCGCCTTCGTTGATCGCCCGCGCGCCGTAGGAAACGCGGCGCCCGCCCTCGAGGATCGCGCGGATTTCCGGGTGCTGCTTCCAGCGCTGGAATTCCTCGAACGGGTAGACCCACGGGTTCTTGTAATCGAGCGAGACGACGAACCCGAGCGCGACCTGGTTATTGGCCTGGTGGTAGAGGAACCCGCCGCCCCAGGTGTCGCTTTCCGACAGCGGCCAGCCCTGGGTGTGGATCACCCGGCCGGGGCAATGCTTGTCGGGGTCGATGTCCCACAGCTCCTTCATCCCGAGGCCGTAGACTTGCGGCTGGGAATCGCGCTCGAGATCGAACCTCCCCTTGAGCTGCTTGGTGAGGTGGCCGCGCGCCCCTTCGGCGAACAGCGTGTACTTGGCGGTGAGCTCCATCCCCGGCTGGTAATCGGGCTTATGGCTGCCGTCGCGGGCCACGCCCATGTCGCCGGTGGCGACGCCGCGGACTGCGCCATTGTGGTCGAACAGGATCTCGGAAGCGGGGAAGCCGGGAAAGATCTCGACGCCGAGCTCCTCGGCCTTGCCGGCGAGCCAGCGGCACAAGTTGCCGAGCGAGCCGGTGTAATTGTCCTCGTTCGACATGAACGGCGGCATCATCACGTGCGGCATCGCGTACTTCTTTGAGCGCGTCAGCACCCAGTGCCAGTTGTCCGTGACCGGGACCTCGGCCATCGGGCAGCCGTCCTCGCGCCACTCGGGCAGCAGCTCGTCCAGCGCCTTGGGATCGATCACCGCGCCCGAGAGGATGTGCGCGCCGATTTCCGAGCCTTTCTCGAGGATGCACACGGCCAGCTCGGGATTGACCTGCTTGAGCCGGATCGCCGCGGCCAGCCCGGCCGGTCCGCCGCCGACGATCACGACGTCGTAAGGCATCGATTCGCGTTCGCTCATGGGCCCCATCCTGGTCCTGGCGGGGGACAGTCCGGCCCCGGCGCACGGCCAATCGCCTTGAAAGCTGCGCCGGGGCAGGTCAAGACCCTTGGCGGGATGGAAATCAGCGGATCAGGCATCGCCGAGGAGATCGCTGCGGCACTCGAATGGTGGCGCGAAGCGGGCGTCGACTGCGCGTTCGAGGATGTGCCCCGGCAATGGCTGGCGCCGCCAGTGCAAGATGCGAAAGCGCCGCCCGTGCCAGTGCCGGCGGCTCCGATCGCCGAGCCCGCCATGCCGGCGGAAGCCGCGATCGGTGGCGATCCCGCGGTCTGGCCGCGCGAACTCGAGGGCTTTCGCCAATGGTGGATCACCGAGCCGTCGCTCGACGGCGGGCGCAGCGGCGGGCGGGTCGCGCCGCGCGGGAACGCGGGCGCCGCACTTATGGTGCTCGTGCCCGAGCCGGAAGCCGAAGATGGCGTACGACTGCTCTCGGGAGCGCAAGGTCGGCTGCTCGACGGGTTCCTCGCCGCGGCCGGGATCGGCCTCGAGGACGCTTACGTGGCGAGCGCCCTACCCCGCTACACGCCCGCGGCCGATTGGCCCGCGCTGACCGCCCACGGCCTCGGCGCGGTGGTGCGCCACCACGTTGCGCTGGTGCGCCCCGCGCGCCTGCTGGTGTTCGGCTCCAACCTCCTGCCGCTCGTCGACAACGATCCGGCGAATAAGGCTGACTTTTCACGCCGTTTTAACCATGAAGGCATCAGCTTGCCGCTACTTGGGGCGCGCGACCTGCAAGCGCTGCTCCAAAGGCCGCGCGGCAAGGCCGCAGTATGGCGCGCATGGCTCGATTGGACGGGGGGCTGACGCTCATGACGAGGGGGGTCCGAATTCGGTTGGCGGCACTGCTCGCGGGCAGTGCGGCCGTGCTGTGCTCACCGCTGGCGATCCCCGCTGCCCGCGCCAATACTGCCGCCGTCGACTACTTCCGCACCCGCACGGACCATACCGCCGTGCCCGCCGTGCTCAGCCCGGACGAGCGCGTCTATTACAAGGGTCTGTTCGCGGCGATCAAACGCCAGGACTGGCCAACGGTCGAAGTGCTGCTCGCGCAGAAGCCCGACGGACCGCTTCACCAAGTCGCCCGCGCCGAATATTACCTGGCGCCGACCTCACCGAAAATCGAACTTCCGGCGCTACAGCAGTGGCTGGCGGCGGGCACTGCGCTGCCGGAGGCTGAGCAGATCGTCCAGCTCGCGCTCAAGCGCGGTGCGCAGCCGCTGGCGCTGCCGCAGCTCCCGCCCGAACAGCGGCTGATCCCGCAACCCTCGGCACCGCGGCGACTGCGCCCGCGCGAGATCGCCGACGGGACGATGCCCGCGACGATCGCCAGCGGCATTCTCGAGCGGATCAAGGCCAGCGACGCGGCCGGCGCCAAGCTGCTGCTCGATGGAATCGACGCTATGCTAAGCCCCGAAGCGCGCGCCGAATGGCGCCAGCGCGTCGCCTGGGGCTTCTACATCGGCAACGACGACGCCTCGGCGTTTGCCCTCGCGCAGACCGCCGGCGAAGCCAGCGGGGCGTGGGCGCCAGAAGGATGGTGGACCGCCGGCCTCGCCGCCTGGCGGCTCACCGATTGCCAGGGCGCGGCCGACGCGTTCGCGCGGGCAGCTGCCCTTGCCGACAACGGCGAGCTCAAGTCCGCCGCCTACTATTGGCAGAGCCGCGCGCTGGTGCGCTGCCGTCAGCCGGAGAAGGCCGCGGCCCCGCTGCGCTTGGC
Organism: Novosphingobium sp.; assembly: GCA_019510335.1. Taxonomy (GTDB): domain Bacteria; phylum Pseudomonadota; class Alphaproteobacteria; order Sphingomonadales; family Sphingomonadaceae; genus Novosphingobium. The sequence continues at coordinate 5,090 of JAEKKO010000034.1, forward strand.
CGCCGCCCGCGACGAGACGCTTTACGGAATGCTTGCCGCCGAGCAGCTGGGCCTGACGCTGCCCGCTTCTCATGCCGCGCCCGATTTCACCGCGGCCGACTGGCAGAAACTCAGTCCGGTGCCGACGGTGCGCGCCGCCGTCGCGCTGGCGGAGATCGGCGAGGACGGCCTGGCCGACGAAATTCTGCGCTACCAGGCGCGGATCGGCGACGCCTCGCTGTACCAGCCGCTGTCGCGGCTTGCCCGCGATCTCGGGCTGCCGTCGACCCAGCTGTGGATGGCCTACAATGCGCCGAGCGGTGGCTCCCCCGCCCCTGCCAGCCGCTATCCGACGCCGAACTGGACGCCGCTCAACGGCTGGCAGGTCGATCCGGCGCTGGTCTATGCCCACTCGCTGCAGGAATCGAATTTCCGCACCGCCGTCACCAGCCCCGCGGGAGCGCGCGGACTGATGCAGATCATGCCCTCTGCCGCCCGCGACCATGCCGCCGAGATCGGCGTCGCCGGAACCGCCGCCGACCTGACGCGGCCGGAAGTGAACCTCGCCTTTGGCCAGTTACACCTGCAGATGCTCAAGAGCTCGCCGGCGACGCAAGGGCTGTTGCCCAAGGTCGTCGCCGCGTTCAACGCCGGTCTCGGCCCGGTGACCAAGTGGATGAGCGACATCCACGACGGCGGCGATCCGCTGCTGTGGATGGAATCGGTGCCCTATTGGGAGACCCGCGGTTACGTGACCGTTGTCCTGCGCAACTACTGGATGTACGAGCGCCAGGCCGGCGGCGCCTCGGATAGCCGCGTCGCCTTGGCCGAGGACAAGTGGCCGACGTTTCCTACCATGGCTGGGAGCGATGCCTTGCGCATGGCCTCTAACGGAGTGCTGCTGCGTGGCCGTTGACCTGAGCCGAACGTTCAAGCCGCTGAACATCGCCGTGCTCACCGTCTCAGACACGCGCACGGCCGAGAACGACACCTCGGGCGACATCCTCGCCGAGCGGGTTCGCGGCTCCGGCCACGGCCTTGCCGATAGGGCGATCGTGACGGACGACCCGGAGGTGATCGTCGCCCGACTCAATGCGTGGATCGACGACCCGGCGATCGACTGCGTGATCTCGACCGGCGGCACCGGCCTGACCGGCCGCGACGTCACCCCCGAGGCGCTCGACCGGATCAAGGAGCGCGACATCCCCGGGTTCGGCGAGCTCTTCCGCTGGATCAGCTTCGAGACGATCGGCACCTCGACGATCCAATCGCGCGCCTGCGCCGTGGTCGCCCGAGGCACATACATCTTCGCGCTGCCGGGCTCGAACGGCGCGGTCAAGGACGGCTGGGACCGCATTCTCGCCGAACAGCTCGACAGCCGCAACCGGCCCTGCAACTTCGTCGAGTTGATGCCGAGGTTGCGGGAGGTTTAGGGAGTTTTCACGCGGAGACGCGGGGGCGCGGAGAGTAAAAGAGGCTTTCGCGCAGAGAGCGCAGAGGACGCCGAGAAAATGCATTGCGCCGCAGGCGCCTTCGGCAATCCAATCGCGGTGATCGCCGCATCTGATAATGAAAGCGGCTTCGCCGCAATCACGAAATCTCTGCGGTCTCTGCGGTCTCTGCGCGAACAAAATTGAAGCCCCACCCCCGCATCGCCTCTCCTCCGCGCCTCCGCGCCTCCGCGAGGCACGATCGAGGCGGCGCGGTCGGCGGATTCGACATCGACGGCGAGCTCGTCCGCGAGCTGGCCGAGCTGCTGGTCGAGACCGGGCTGAGCGAGATCGAGGTCGAGGACGGCCCGCGCAAGATCCGCGTCAAGCGCGAGCTGACCGCAGCGCCAGTGTTCGCCGCCCCGGTCTCGCTCCCGCCCGCCGCGAGCGCCGCCGCTGCCGTCCCGGCCGAAGGGCCGACACCGCCCGCCGCGCCGGGCCATGCCGATGCGATCAAATCTCCGATGGTCGGCACCGTATACCTCACGCCCGAGCCCGGCGCCGATCCGTTCATCGCCGTCGGCAAGCCGGTCAAGGCCGGTGACACCCTGCTGATCGTCGAAGCGATGAAGGTGATGAACCCGATCACCGCGCCAGCCGGCGGCACGGTCAAGGCGATCTTCGTCGAGAACGCCCAGCCGGTCGAGTACGGCCAGCCGCTGGTCGTCGTCGGCTGAAGCGATGGCGATCGCCCGCCTGCTGATTGCCAACCGCGGCGAGATCGCGCTGCGCATCCACCGTGCCGCGCACGAGATGGGGATCGAGACGGTCGCCGTGCACTCGACCGCCGATGCCGAGGCGATGCACGTCCGCCTCGCCGACCATGCGGTTTGCATCGGTCCGCCGCCGGCGCGTGAAAGCTACCTCAACATTGCCGCCATCATCTCGGCGGCCGAGATCACCGGCGCCGACGCGATCCACCCCGGTTATGGCTTCCTTTCGGAGAACGCCCAGTTCGCCGAGATCGTCGAAGCCCACGGGATCACCTGGATCGGGCCCAAGCCGGAGCACATCCGCACGATGGGCGACAAAGTCGAGGCCAAGCGCACCGCCGGCGCGCTCGGCCTGCCGCTGGTCCCCGGCTCGGATGGGGCGGTCAGCGATCCGCGGCGGGCGCGGGATGAAAGTCTGCCCCGGCCCGGAGCAGCTCGGCACATTGATGCAGCAGGCCGGCTCGGAGGCGAAAGCCGCGTTCGGCGATGCCACCGTCTATATCGAGAAGTACCTCGGCAACCCGCGCCACATCGAGTTCCAGGTGTTCGGCGACGGCAACGGCAACGCCATCCACCTCGGCGAGCGCGACTGCTCGCTCCAGCGCCGTCACCAGAAAGTGCTCGAGGAAGCGCCCTCGCCGGTGATCTCGCCCGACGAGCGGGCGCGGATGGGCGGGATCGTCGGCAGGGCGATGGGCGACATGGGCTATCGCGGCGCCGGGACGATCGAGTTCCTGTGGGAAGACGGCGTGTTCTACTTCATCGAGATGAACACCCGGCTGCAGGTCGAGCACCCGGTGACCGAGGCGATCACCGGGGTCGACTTGGTCCGCGAGCAGATCCGCATCGCCGTGGGCAAGCCACTGTCGGTGACCCAGGATGACCTGGTGTTCTCGGGCCACGCGATCGAGTGCCGGATCAATGCTGAGGACGCGTGGAACTTCACCCCCTCGCCCGGCCTGGTCACCGCTTACCATCCCGCCGGGGGGATGCACGTCCGCGTCGATAGCGGGCTCTACGCCGGCTACCGCATCCCGCCGTATTACGATTCGATGATTGCCAAGCTGATCGTCTACGGCCGCACCCGCGAAGGCTGCATCATGCGTCTCAGGCGTGCGCTCGAGGAGATGGTGATCGAAGGGGTAAAGACGTCGATCCCGCTGCATCAGGCGCTGATGAAGGAGCCGGACTTCCTCGACGGGAATTACACGATCAAGTGGCTCGAGGAGTGGCTGGCGCGGCGGCCCGCTTAGCCCATCGCGAGATTTGGGTTGCGTTTATTCCTGCCTGGCGCAGCTTGATTGCGCGGGTCGCAACGGGGGGAGAGTGGCATGAAATACATGGTCACCTGGAACGAACGGCCCCAGGGGTCGGCGATCGAATATGAGCGCGCGCAGCAGCGCATTCTCGATGTCTTCCGGCGCTGGGAGCAGCCGTCCAACTTCAAGATCGAGCTGTTCATGATTCGCGTCGGCGACTGGGGCGGCTATATGCTCGTCGATTGCGACGACCCCGTCGCCGTGCACAAGTTGTGCTCCATGCTTCCGGCCTTCACATTCGAGGTGCGGCCCGTGATTCCGATCGAAGACGCCATGCGCGGCGAGCTCGAAGTGATGGCGTGGCGCGACAATCTGAAGTTCGACTAGCGCCGGCGCTCGAACTGACCCTGAGCCGAACTTCCGGCTACGTCGAAGTCTCCGACGTGGGGAACCGCTGTTCGTCGACTTGCGCCTTATTCCAGCGGCACGCCTGGGAGCTGCTTGGCGGTGCGGATCGTCAGCGAGGTCTTGACACTGGCGACGTTGGGGGCGGGAGTGAGCTTGCTGGTCAGGAACTCCTGGAAGCTCTGCAGGTCCTTGCTGACGATCTTGAGGATGAAGTCGATCTCGCCATTGAGCATGTGGCACTCGCGCACTTCGGGCAGCGTGCGCATGTGGTCCTCGAACTGGCGGAGCGCTTCCTCGGCCTGGCTCTTGAGGCTGACCAGCGCGAACACGGTGATCGCGAAGCCGAGCCGGGAGGCGTCGAGCTCGGCGTGGTAGCCCTTGATGACGCCCGCTTCCTCGAGCGCGCGGACCCGACGCAGGCACGGCGGCGCGGTCAGACCGACGCGATTGGCGAGCTCGACGTTAGTGACCCGCCCCTCGCTCTGCAGCTCGGCCAGCAGCCGCCGGTCGATCGGGTCCAGATTCGCCATGTGCGTCCCCCTTTCGAACGATCTCGCAAGCCCGAGAGTGGCAATATTCACAGCCCCGCGACGGTGGGGGACATAATATTATTGTTTCATATCGCAATCGTCCCGCTTTGCAACGCAGCTTTCGGCTCTGATGGCGTGCCGATCCGAAGCTGCTAGATGCCGCCGTCGAGCCCCTCGATGCAGCACGATGACCGCCTTGCCACCGTCCTCCGCCTCGCTCCGCGCGGGCCGGCGGCGCTGCGCACGCAGTTCCGCCAACTCGCCGACCTGCTGGGGACGATCGGCGAAGAGGCCACCGGGGCGCGGGTCGAGGCGGCGTACGAGCGACTGAGCGCGATCTCGCGGCAGATCCCCGCCACCGAACGGGCCGCGATCCTCGCCGAGCCATGGCTGCGGCTGCGCGCGCCGCGGTTGATCGCCCATTTCGCCGCGGACGAGCCGCCGGTCGCCCTCGCCGCCATCCGCGCCGCACAGCTCGACCAGCAGACCTGGCTCGACCTGATCCCCCGCCTGCCGGTCCCCGCCCGCGGCTTCCTCCGCCATCGCCGCGACCTCGGCCGGCGAGTCGAGGCGCTGCTCGCCCGGCTCGGCGTGCGCGACCGCGGACTGCCGGCCGCCGAACCACTCGAGCTCGTAGTCGAGGCTCCAGCCGAGCCCGCCCCGACCGCCGAAGGCGAAGGAATCGCCGCGCTGGTCCGCAGGATCGAGGCGTTCCGCCGCGCTCGCCAAGCCAACGAGGCGCCTCCGCGGGAGCCGTCCGAAGCGCCTCGCCTGCCGCTCGGGGAAGAGCCGCTGCGCCCGCCGCAGCGACTGCGCGCATTCGATTTCGCCACCGATCCCGAAGGCCGGATCGTCTGGGCCGATCCAGCCGTCGCGCCGCTCGCAGTCGGGCTGCTGCTCGGCGGCGAGGCGTCCCGTGGCGAGCCGGACGACGCAGCGCGGCTGCTCACCGCCCTGCGCCGGCGCCAGCCGCTGCGCGCTTTGCGGCTGGAGCTCGACGGCGCGCCGCCGATCGAGGGCGCGTGGCAGATCGACGCCGCACCGACCTTCGATCCGCTCGGCGGCCGGTTTCTGGGCTACCGCGGCCGCTGCCGCCGCCCCGCAGCGCCGCTCGTCGGCGTTCCCCGCGACAGCGAAGCAGAGCGGATGCGCCAGGTGCTCCACGAGCTGCGCACTCCGGTCAATGCCATCCAGGGCTTCGCCGAAGTGATCCAGCAGCAACTGTTCGGACCGACCCCGCACGAATACCGCGCGCTCGCAGCCGGAATCGCCGCCGACGCCGCGCGGATGCTCGCCGGGTTCGAGGAGCTCGACCGGCTGGCCCGGCTCGACAGCGGCGCCCTCGAGCTCGAAGGCGGCCTGTGCGACTTCGCCGCCGTGGTTCGCGCCACCGTTGCCCAGCTCGCCCATCACGGGGAGCCACGCGGCAGCGGCTTCGAGCCGCGCATCGAAGACGGCGAAATGCCGATCGCCTTGGCCCCGCTCGAAGCTGAGCGGCTGGCCTGGCGGTTGCTCGCCGCGCTCGCGGGGTCCAGCGCCCCGGGCGAGCGGCTGGCGCTGCGCTTGCGCCGCGGCGAGGCGGGCGAGCTGCGCTTGCGGATCGCGCTCCCCGAACGGCTCGTCGCGCTCTCCGACGAGGAGCTGATGCACGCCGCCGCAGGCGACGGCTCGGTGGCGCTCTCGGCGGGCATGTTCGGGCTCGGCTTCGCCTTGCGCCTGGCGACGGCGGAAGCCCGCGCCGCCGGCGGTTCACTGACCCGGCGTGGAAGCCGCCTGCGCCTGGTCCTGCCGGGCTTGACCGCCGCTCCCGAGGGCCATAGCGATGACCCGTTCGATGGGAAGGATCGGCGCGCCGCGTCGTGATCCCCGACCGTCGGCTGGGGAGCACATGGGTTGGCCGAGCATCGGATCACCGATCGACCCTCGGCCGCCGCCGCGGTCTCGTTCAAGCCAGGCTTCGCTCCCCGTTTCCTGCTCACGGTCGATGCCGAAGAAGAGTTCGACTGGGGCAAGCCGCTCGACCGCACGGCGCACAGTACCGACACCGTCCCGCGACTGCGCAAGTTCCAGCAGTTCTGCGAAGGACTCGGGGTCGCGCCGGTCTATCTCGTCGACTACCCGGTGGCGAGCTCGCGGCTCGCCGCTGAGATCATCGGACCGGCGATCACCGCCGGCAGGGCCGAGATCGGGGTCCAGCTGCACCCGTGGGTGAACCCTCCGCACGAAGAGGAAGTCAACGAGTTCAATAGCTTCGCTGGCAATCTTCCGCTTGAGCTCGAACGCGAGAAGTTCCGCCGGCTGCGCGACGCGATCGAGCGCAACTTCGGCACGCCGCCGCTGATCTACCGCGCTGGCCGCTATGGCGCCGGCCCCAATACCGCCGCGATGCTGCGCGGGGGCGGCATCGCGGTCGACAGCTCAGTCCGCGCGCGGTTCGACTACAGCGCCTCGGGCGGGCCGAACTGGCGCGACTTCCCGGTCCATCCGTACTGGGTCGATGGCGCCGGCGGCCTGCTCGAGCTGCCGCTGACGACGGTCTACTGGGGGGTGCTACGGCAGCAGGGACGGTGGCTCTATCCACTGCTGTGGCGAGTGCCGCGGCTGCGGGGCGCGCTCGCCAGGATGGGGCTGCTCGAACGGATTCCGCTGACCCCCGAAGGGGTGACGATCGACGAAGCAGTCCGCGGCATCGACATCGCCCTCGACGATGGCTTGCCGCTGCTGGTGCTGTCGTTTCACAGCCCGTCGCTGAGCCCCGGCTACACTCCGTACATCCTCGACGAGACCGGCCTCGACGGGCTCTACGCCTGGTGGCGGGAGATCTTCGCCTACCTCGAGCGCCGCGCCGTGCGCCCGACCAGCGTGCGCGAGATCATGGCGTCGGTCGCGCTTGCCTAGCGCCGCGCCCCAAGCTAACCCGCCGCGGTCCGGTGCGGGAGGCGGCCGATCGGGCCTGTAGCTCAGCGGTTAGAGCTGGCCGCTCATAACGGCTAGGTCGCGGGTTCGAATCCTGCCGGGCCCACCACCGCCGCCGCGCTTGACATGCACCCCCTGCCACGCTTTGCTCGCCGGCGTCGGGGACCGCGATCTCCCCGCCAGGCTCCGAGCCCAAGCATCGCCTCTTTCGGGAGGATGCGCCGTGCCTGAAGCTTCCACGATCGATATCCCGTCCCGCCCGCGGGTGATCCCATGACGGCGTTGGCGAGCGACCCCGCCGTCGCCACACCACCACTGGCTGAGCGCCCCGGCCCCGTCACCCTCGGGCAGGCGTGCTGGGTGTGGGCGCGGATCGCGGCATTATCGTTCGGCGGCCCCGCCGGGCAGATCGCGGTGATGCACCGCATCCTCGTCGAGGAGAAGCGCTGGATCGGCGAGCATCGCTTCCTCCACGCCCTCAACTACTGCATGCTCCTGCCCGGTCCCGAGGCGCAGCAGCTGGCGACGTACGTCGGTTGGCTGATGCACCGCAAGCGCGGCGGGATTCTCGCCGGCGGGTTGTTCGTCATCCCCGGGGTCGTTTCGATCATGGCGCTGAGCTGGATTTACGTGCTTTACGGCCGCCTCGGCGGGGTCGCCGCGCTGTTCTTCGGACTGAAGGCGGCGGTGCTGG